>NZ_LSSV01000002.1:0-125068 GCF_001658045.1 Dietzia sp. 111N12-1
CGGAGATGCCCACTAGTTCCGTGACCGCAGTGTGAGGACCGCCCCGGCCACCACGACGAGTCCCGCCGCGCCCAGCGCCAGCCACGTGCTGTAGCGCTCGAGCACCGAGCCGCCGACGATCGCCGTCTCCGGCGTGCCCGCCCCGCCGAGGCCGCCGGCCAGGTGTTCGGTCGCATGATCGGTCGAGTCCTGCGGCCCGGCCTCGAGCACGCCCACAGGGTCCGAGTCGCCCGCCGCGTACCCCGCGTCCAGCAACGCGGCCGCCTGCTGCCACGGCGGGCTGGGCACACGCGTGCCGTCGAGCAGCACCACCGCGAGCCGCCGACCGTCCCGCTCGGCCGCCCCGATGAACGTGTGCCGGGCATCGTCGGTGAAACCGGTCTTGCCGCCGATCGCGCCCGGGTAGTTGTGGAGCAGCAGGTTGTCGTTGCCCAGCACGAAGCCGGGGTTGATCAGGACCCCGTCCGCGCCCATCGTCGGGCCGGTGTGCTCCGGTACCGCCGCCGGATCCGGTGGTTCGGTGCCCGGACCAGCGGGGTATCCGGGGAAGCCCGTGGACGGGGTGGCGACGATCTCCGCGAACGCCGGGCGGGCCATCGCGTCCCGGAAGATCAGCGACATGTCGTAGGCCGTGGACATCATGCCCGGGCCGTCGAGGCCGTTCACGGTGGCGACATGCGTACTGCGGGCCCCGAGCGCGACGGCGTGCGCGTTCATCGCGGCGCACGTCTCCTCGATGCCCCCCAGCTGCCGCGCCAGGACCACCGCGGCGTCGTTGCCGGAGGCCATGAGCAGGCCGCGGAGGAGCCGTCCCACGGAGTACTCGCCGCCCGGCCCGATGCCCACGAGGCTGCCCTCGGCCCCCTCGAGGTCCGCGTCGGTGACCTCCACGACCCGGTCGACGTCGAGCGAGTCCAGCGCGACGGAGGCGAGCAGTGTCTTGATCACGCTCGCGGGGCGGTATCGGCCGTGCGGGTCCTTGGCCGCCACGATCTGGCCGGTGTCCAGGTCGGAGACCAGCCACGCGCTGGCGGTGACGTCGCGTGGCACCTCGAATCCGTCGGGCGCCACGACCTCGCAGCCGGCGAGCCCGTCACCGCCCGGAGGGGTGTCGGGCACCGGGGGAGGGGTCGGGGACGTCTGCCCGGGGAGCGGGACCTCGGACTCGTCGACGGGAGCGGGCGGTGTGGTGCGGTACGGGCACCCGGTGATGTCGCGCGGGGTGTCGAAGTACGACGGCGACGTGGTCGACGGCAGCACGGCGGCCGGCGGCGGCTCCGTCAGCGGAACGGCGGGGGCCGGCTCCACGGCTGTCACGGGTGCCGCTGCCGCGAGCGGTGCCAGTGCGACGAGGGCTGCGGTCACGAGGCCGGCGGCTCGCTGGACGGGCCGTCGTCGGGTGCTGGTCACGGAGGTCGAGTCTACGTCCGGTCGACGTCGCCTCGGGTCGGACCCGCTGGCCTGGGTCTGACCCGCGCTCGCCCCGCAGCCGCTCCCCGGGGTGGCGTCTCGCACCCGCTCCGGGGCATGCGAGACGCCATCTCGGCGTGCGGCTGTGGCCCGGGCGTGCGGCTGTGGCCCCGGGCGTGCGGCTGGGGTCGCAGCGGGCAGGCGCGTGTGCGGATGCCGGGGGCGGCGGGGAGGGTCGGGGCCACGAGGGAAGGAAACGGCGGAGGGGCCGCACTCTCCGTCTGTGGAGAATGCGGCCCCGGCCGGTGCTGCGAGGCGACGTCGGAACGACGCGCGCCGGCGTGGTGGCTACCCGGTGATCAGCGCGCGAACAGCAGCGCGCGCTTGACCTCCGTGATCGCCTTGGTCACCTGGATTCCACGCGGGCACGCGTCGGTGCAGTTGAAGGTGGTGCGGCAACGCCACACCCCCTCGGCGTCGTTGAGGATCTCCAGCCGATCGGCGGCGCCCTCGTCACGCGAGTCGAAGATGAACCGGTGCGCGTTGACGATCGCCGCCGGCCCGAAGTACGACCCGTCGGCCCAGAACACCGGGCAGGAACTCGTGCAGCAGGCGCAGAGGATGCACTTGGTGGTGTCGTCGAAGCGGGCCCGGTCCGTCTGCGACTGGATGCGCTCGGCGGTCGGCTGGTTGCCGGAGGTGATGAGGTAGGGCATCACGTCGCGGTACGACTTGAAGAACGGCTCCATGTCGACGTACAGGTCCTTCTCCACCGGCAGCCCGCGCAGTGGGGCGATGGTGATGGTGACGGGCTTGCCGTCCTTCGGGAGCATGTCCTTCATCAGAACCTTGCACGCCAGGCGGTTCACACCGTTGACCTGCATGGCGTCCGAGCCGCAGACGCCGTGCGCGCACGATCGACGGAACGCCAGCGATCCGTCGATGTAGTTCTTGACGTACGTCAGCAGGTTGAGCAGACGGTCGGACGGCAGCGCCGGGACCTCGTACTCCTTCCAGCCGGCCGAGTCCGGATCCTCCGGGTTGAACCGGGCGATCTTCAGCGTGACCATGGTCGAGCCGGGCGGCACGGGACGGTTGGCGCCGGGGTCCTTGCCGTCGTTGGCCTTGGTGGTGTCGACTGCGGTGCTCATCAGTACTTACGCTCCATCGGCTCGTAGCGGGTCTGCACAACCGGCTTCCAATCCAGCCGGATGTCGGAGAGCAGGTCGAGACCGCCCTCCTTGAACGCCATCGTGTGTTTCATGTACGTGGCGTCGTCGCGGTCCGGGAAGTCCTCGCGGGAGTGACCGCCGCGGGACTCCTTGCGGTTGAGGGCACAGACGACCGTGACCTCCGCCAGCTCCAGCAGGAAGCCCAGTTCGACGGCCTCCAGGAGCTCGGTGTTGAAGCGCTTGCCCTTGTCCGAGACGGTGACGTCGGCGTAGCGGGCCTTGAGGGCGCGGAGCTCGTCACGGGCCTCGGTGAGCGACTGCTCGGTGCGGAAGACCGACGCCTTGTCGTCCATCATGGCCTGCATCTCGCTGCGGATGTCCGCGGCGTTCTCGCTGCCGTGCGGGGCGAGCATGCGCTCCATCCAGTCACGGACCATCTGCTCGGGCTCGGCGGGCAGCTCGACGAAGTCATGGCCCGCGGCGTACTCGGCGGCGGCGATGCCGGCGCGGCGGCCGAACACGTTGATGTCCAGCAGCGAGTTGGTGCCCAGACGGTTGGAGCCGTGGACGGACACGCAGGCGCACTCGCCCGCGGCGTAGAGGCCGGGGACGACGTCCTCGGAGTTGCGCAGCACCTCGCCCTGCACGTTGGTCGGGATACCGCCCATGACGTAGTGGCAGGTGGGGAAGACCGGCACGAGCTCGGTCACCGGGTCCACACCGAGGTAGGTGCGCGAGAACTCGGTGATGTCGGGCAGCTTCTCCTCCAGCACGTCGGCGCCGAGGTGGGTCACGTCGATGTAGACGTAGTCCTTCTCGGGGCCGGCGCCGCGGCCCTCGCGGACCTCCAGGACCATCGAGCGGGCGACGATGTCACGCGGGGCGAGGTCCTTGATGGTGGGGGCGTAGCGCTCCATGAAGCGCTCACCGTCCGCGTTGCGCAGGATGCCGCCCTCACCGCGGACGGCCTCGGAGATGAGGATGCCCAGGCCGGCGAGGCCGGTCGGGTGGAACTGGTGGAACTCCATGTCCTCCAGCGGAAGGCCCTTGCGGAAGACCACGGCCATGCCGTCACCGGTGAGGGTGTGGGCGTTGGACGTGGTCTTGTACATGCGGCCCGAGCCGCCCGTGGCGAAGACCGTGGCCTTGGAGTGGAAGACGTGCAGGTCGCCGGAGGCGAGCTCGTAGGCGACGCAGCCGGTGGCGACGGGGCCCTCGGGGGTCTCGGTGAGGCACAGGTCCAGGACGTAGAACTCGTTGAAGAACTCGACGTTGTGCTTGACGCAGTTCTGGTAGAGCGTCTGCAGGATCATGTGACCGGTGCGGTCGGCCGCGTAGCAGGCGCGACGTACGGGAGCCTTGCCGTGGTCACGGGTGTGGCCGCCGAAGCGCCGCTGGTCGATCTTGCCCTCGGGCGTGCGGTTGAACGGCAGGCCCATGTTCTCCAGGTCGATGACGGCGGTGATGGCCTCCTTGGCCATGATCTCCGCGGCGTCCTGGTCGACGAGGTAGTCGCCACCCTTGACCGTGTCGAACGTGTGCCACTCCCAGTTGTCCTCCTCGACGTTCGCGAGGGCGGCGCACATGCCGCCCTGGGCGGCGCCGGTGTGGGAGCGGGTGGGGTAGAGCTTGGTGAGGACGGCGGTGCGGGTACGCGGGCCCGACTCGATGGCCGCGCGCATACCCGCGCCGCCGGCGCCGACGATCACGACGTCGTACTGATGCTGGTGGACCTGACGATCGGTCATGGGTTACTCAGTGCTCGCTTTCGGAGAAGTGAAGTCCGCAGACGAAGACGGCCGCGGTCAGAGGTCGTAGGCGAGGCCGAAGATGGCGTAGGTGCCCAGGACCAGGACGAGGCCGGTGGCGACGAACAGGATCGAGTTGAGCCAGAACCGGGTCGAGTCCTTGCGGGAGTAGTCCGCGATGACGGTGCGGACACCGTTGCCGCCGTGGAGCATGGCCAGCCAGAGCATGAGGAGGTCCCACACGGCCCAGAACGGGCTCTGCCAGCGGTCCGCCACGTACGCCCAGTCGATGCGTTGGACGCCCTCGTCGATCATCAGACCGACGGTGAGGTGACCGATCGTGAGGATGACCAGCGCGACGCCCGAGTAGCGCATGAAGATCCACGCCGAGCGTTCGAAGTTGCCGCGCGAGCGCAGGCGGGGCGAGCGCGGCTGCGCCAGGGAGGCCGGCCGGTCGTAGGACGTCTGGAGAACAGGTGCGTCTGCCATGGTGATCGTTCCCCTTTAGAGGTGCTGGAAGAGAAGGAAGAGGAGGCGGGCGGTGGCCGCGGCGAACACCACGACCCAGATCGCCAGGACGGCCCACAGCATCTGGCGCTGGTACTTGGCGCCCTTCGACCAGAAGTCGATGAGGACGATCCGGAGACCGTTGAGCGCGTGGAAGAGCACGAGCGCGACCAGACCGATCTCCATGAGGCCGACGATCGGGGTCTTGTACGTGTCGATGACCGCGTTGTAACTCTCCGGGCTCACCGTGACGAGCGCGGTGTCGAGCACGTGGACGAAGAGGAAGAAGAAGATCGCGACGCCCGAGATGCGGTGCGCGACCCAGGACCACATCCCCGGGTCACCCTTGTAGAGGTTGAGCTTCTTTGTGGGGGCCGGACGCGCCGGCGCCTGCGCAGTACTCATGGGCTTGTCGTGCCTCCGAATCGTCTGGGCCTGATGCCATCGGCGCGCGTTCCGGCCCGAGAGCACAGCGGGCGCCTACTAGGACTTTAGACCTGAGATCTGACTAGGCGAAAGCAGGGTGGGTACCGTGGACCGAGCGGGTTCTCCCAGTTAGGGAAGCCTAAAAGATGTTACCGAGGGGTAAGCCAGGTGTCCCAGGACGAAACCGCAGCACAACACAACGCGATCGTCGCCGGCCTCACCGACGCCGCCCTCGCCGCCGCACGGGGTGCCTACCGTCCGTACTCCGGGCTGGGGGTGGGGGCCGCCGCGCTGGCCGTTGGCCCGGACGTGGACCCGCCCGCCGGCGACCCCGACGGGCGGGTACGGATGGTCGTCGGGTGCAACGTCGAGAACGCCTCCTACGGCCTGACCCTGTGCGCCGAGTGCTCGCTCGTCTCCGACCTCTACCGCACCGGCGGCGGGAGGCTGCTCGAGCTCGTCGTCGTCTCCCACACCGGGGACCCCCTCGCGCCGTGCGGACGCTGCCGACAACTCCTGCACGAACACGGCGGCCCCGGGCTGGTGGTCCACACCGCGCGCGGCGCGGTGCGCCTCGCCGAGCTCCTCCCGGACGCCTTCGGACCGGGGGACCTGCGGTGAGTGGATCTGGTGTGAGCGCGCGACACGACGCCGTGCGGATCATCGAGGCGAAGAGGGACGGGCGGGAGCTCGACGACGACGAGATCGACTGGATCGTCGACGGGTTCACCCGCGGGGTCGTCGCGCCCGAGCAGATGTCCGCGCTCGCGATGGCGATCTACTTCCGTGGGATGACCGAGCGGGAGATCTCCCGGTGGACCACGGCGATGGTGGGCTCCGGAACCCGGATGGACCTGTCCGGCCTGACCCGCGGCGGCAGGGTGGTGCCCACCGTCGACAAGCACTCCACCGGCGGCGTGGGCGACGCGATCACCCTCGTCCTGACACCGCTGTTGGCGACGTGGGACGTGGCGGTGCCACAACTGTCGGGCCGGGGGCTCGGCCACACCGGCGGCACGCTCGACAAACTCGAGTCGATCCCCGGGTGGCGCGCGGACCTCGACGCCGACGAGATGCGGGCCGTCCTGACGCGGACCGGGGCCGTGATCTGCGCCGCCGGGGCGGACCTCGCCCCCGCCGACCGGGCCCTCTACGCGCTGCGGGACGTCACCGGCACCGTCCCGTCCATCCCGATGATCGCGGCGTCCATCATGAGCAAGAAGATCGCCGAGGGCACCGGTGCGCTGGTGCTGGACGTGAAGTTCGGTTCCGGCGCGTTCCTGGCCGACCCCGCCGACGCCGCCGAGTTGGCGCGGGTGATGGTCGGGATCGGCGCCGCCGCCGGTGTGCGGACCAGCGCCCTGGTGACCGCCAACCACACGCCCCTCGGTCGCGCCGTGGGCAACGCGCTCGAGGTGGCCGAGGCGCGCGAGATCCTCGCCGGCGGGGGGCCTGCCGACATGGTCGACCTGACCTGCGCGCTGGCGCTCGAGGCGCTCGCCGCGGTGGGGATCCCGGACGCCGACCCGCGTGCCCGGCTGGCGGACGGGCGGGCCATGGACTCCTACCGGGCGATGATCTCCGCGCAGGGCGGGGACCCGGACGCGGTCCTACCGCGGGCGGCGCACGTCGAGGAGGTGCGGGCCCCGGCGTCGGGTCCGATCAGGTGGGACGCGCTCGGGGTCGGTCGCGCGTCGTGGTTGTCCGGGGCGGGGCGTACCCGCCCAGGCGAGGCGGTCGACCCGGGCGCGGGCGTGATGCTGCACCGCGTCGAGGGCGAACACGTCCGCGTCGGCGAGGTGGTGGCCACCGTCCACGCGGGCGACACCGCACGGTTGCCGGTCGCACTCGACGAGGTGGCGGCCGCGTTCGGGACGGGCCCGGATCGCGGTCCTGCCGGCGTGGTGACCGAGCGACTGCGCGGCTGGTGACCGTCCGGGAACGGACGCCGGGGGCGACGCACCCCCGGATCAGGCGAGGTCGGGCGTGGTGACGAGCTTCTCGACGTCGTCGACCAGGTCACGCCACTCGGACGCCTCGTCGTCGTAGGGTGCGGTCGGCTCGAGCAGCTTGGCGTCGTCGGGGTTGAGGACGTAGTGCAGGTAGCGCCGTAGCGCCGACCCGCGCCCGGTCACCGACGCCTCGAGTTCGGCGTCGCCGACGTAGTTGGCCAGGTCGGTGACGAACTCGACCGCCAGGCCGAGCTGGTCGGAGTCCACCATCTCCGGCCCGACCTCGATGTCGCGGTCGAGCCCGGCCAGGACGTACACGTTGTCGTCTGTGACGTGCACGTCCAGGCTGCCGTCGGTCGCGGCGATCTTGACGCGCTCGTAGGTGGCCACCCGGCTCAGGGTGTCGTCGTCGTTGTCGGCGAGGTAGCGGGACAGGCCGCGCGCACTGGTGAAGACGTACGCCTGGTCACCGTCGCCGAGGAACACCGGCCGGTCACCCAGGTAGCAGCGCAGACTCAGGTACTCCTGGTCGGCGAACACGATCCTGACGGGGTCGATCCCCACGCTCTCCCAGAGCGAGCCCTCCGGGTACCCGGTCGGGGCGGGCTCGGGCTCCGGCTCCGGCTCGGGGAGCGCGGCCTCGGCGGTCTCCAGGTCGTGGCGCGCACGCTCGACCTCGGCGCGGTCGATCTCCGGGGTGGTCATGACGTCCTGGATGGCGTCGAGGACGTCGTCCCAGCCCTTGGCGACCGTCTTGCGGATGGATTTCCACAGCTTGAGCCCGTCGCGGCCGTAGAACTCGTCCATGCCGTGCGTGACGGACGCGAGCACCGGGTTGCCGTTGAAGAACTTGGTGACGGTGTCCAGTTCGCACACCTCGCCGATCGAGCGGGCGATCGCGAAGGACTGATCGATCTCGTCGACCGACGACTCGGTCGGATCGTCCCCGAGGAGCTCGAGGACGCCGACGAGGTCGTAGCAGTTCTCCTCGGCGGCGCGGAAGGCGAGCACGTCCGATCCGGCGAACTCCTCCCACGAGGGGTGGTCCTGCAGATCGTGCTCCGCGCCGCTGCGGACCAGGGCGAGGAGTTCGGCCGTCGAGTCGAAGGCGTAGAGGTCCTCGTCCAGCCCGAGGAACGCCTCCCAGTCGTCGTTGTCCTCCCGCCAGCTGGGTGCCCAGAGGGTCGTGACGTCTCCCTCCGGGAGACCGAGCTCGATCGGGACGATGTCCTTGGCCATGCCGGTCAGCATATCCACGGCTAGTCAGGCGGTGCCACGGCCCGCCGGGGCGGGGTCGGTGTGATGACGGGCGGCGTCCTCGGCTGCCCGCCTCCGACCGCTCACGGCGAGGGCCACCGAGCCCGAGACCAGCTCCGCGCGACGGGTGTTGGCCTGCTCCACGGCAGCCGACGTGGCCTCGAGGATCGACGCCGCGACCACCTCGGACCCGTGCCTGCGCAACCCGGGCGCCAGCACGAGGTCCACCACGCTCCCGCCGGAGTCCGCGGTCGCGGTGGCGAGTCGGTCCCGGCTGGTCGTCGAGATGCGCAGGGTCTCCAGCTGGTCGTGTGCCGACTCCCACTCGGTCGCGATCCCGCGCAGACGATCGAGGAACGCCTCGACGTCCAGTCCTCCGGCGCTCACCTGACAGACCCGCCCGGCTCGTCGTCCGGGTCCCTCTCGTCCCAGTCCCTCTCGTCCCAGTCGTCGGCGGCGAGGCGTTCCAGCAGATCGCGGGCGTCGCCCGCGGCCGCGGTGAGGCTGCGCAGGACCGCGCGCGCCACCTCCGCGGGCGGGCGGTCGAGGAGGGCCTCCGGAAGGGCCAGGCCCACCGGGACGCCGTCGGTGCCGACCTCGGCGACCACCCCGGTAATCGGGTCGGTGTGCCGACAGCTGTCGGGTGCCATCAGCCGGTCGGACGGTAGAAGCCGTGGAACGACATGCCGATATTGTCGGTGCGGAGCCCGGACACCGCTACAGGGTCCCCGGCCTCCACGATCTGACCGTTGCCGATGTACATGGCGACGTGGCCGTCCCACACGAGCAGATCACCGGGCAGGACGTCCTGCGGGGACACCTGGACACCCACGCCCTGTTCCTGGGCCAGGCGGGGGATCTCCACACCGGCGTCCCCGTACGCCCACTGCGTCAGGCCACTGCAGTCCAGCCCCTGGCCGGGAGAGGTGCCGCCCCACACGTACGGCACACCCTGCTGACTGAGCGCGTTGCGGACAGCGCCGGCGGCCTGCTCGTTGGGGGCGGTGACGACCGAGCCGTCGGGCAGGGTCACCTCGGTTCCGCCGCCGATCACCCCGGACCCGGCGTCACCGAACCCCGCCGTCCCGGGCACGAACCCGGACCCGGCGGCGGACTCCGCCGCGACACCCGACGAGCCACTGTCGAACGAACCGCCGTCAAACGAGCCGCCGCCCGCGCCGTCCGCGCCGCCGCCCGCAGCCAAGACCGCGCCGCCCGCGCCGCCGCCCGCAGCGAAGACCGCGTCCGGACCGGACTCGGTGTAGGCGACCATGGTGGCGTCGATCGCGCCGCCGGTGCCGGAACCGGCCCCGACCGTGCCCGGCATGCGGGGGGCCGGGGGGATACCGGCGGCGATGGCCCGCATCTCCGCGGTCGGCACCCTCAGCTCGGTCTGGACCCGCTCGGCCACCTGGATCCCACGCGCGAGATGCTCGGCGGCCAGCCCGAGGAGGCCGGCCTGTCCCGGCGGGGTGAGGAGGGCCGGCCCCATGGCGGCCGCACGGGCGAGGAACTGCTGCACGATCCCTATCACCTCGACAGTCCCCCGGACCACGATCTCAGCGGCCACGGCGGTGACCCGCGCGATCTCCGCGGCGGACTCGCCGAGCGCGCCCATCGTCCGGCCGACCTCGGCGATCGAGTGCGCGGCCCCCAGGGAGGCCAGGGAGTCCCACGACTCCGACAGCAGACGTTCCAGCGGCGGGCCGAGTTGCTGCGCGGCCTCGAGTCCGTCACTGACCGGCCGCATGATGTCCTGCGCCTCGGCGGGGACGAACTCCTCCGCGGACAGCAGATCGAGGATCTGTTTGATGGGGCCGGCGTAGGCCAGCGCGTCGGCGATCACCGGATCACACCCACTTCCCGGTGAGATCGGCGCCGGCGGCACCGGCGGCACCGGCGGCGCCGATCGCCGCAGCGCCGGCGGCGTCGGACTCGTCGAAGAGCCTGGCCGTCTCCAACACGAGCTCCCCGGCGGCGTCGGTGACCCGCGTGAGCCCGGCCAACACCTCGCGGTGCCGCGCGGTCGCCGCCATGAGCGCGGACATGAAGTCGGCGCCCACGGGCCCGACCACGGGCGTCACCGCCTCGATCGGCAGCCCGTCCACCGCCTCGAGCGCACCCCCCAGCGTGTCGGCCAGGGTGGTCAGCCCCGTTCCCAGTTCGCGTAAACCGTCGACATGGACGTCGATCGCCCCGTCCGTCATGTCCTGCGTCCCCTCGTCGTTCTCTCTCGTCCCGTCACAGGGTTCGACGCGTCGAGAAGTCGATCCGGTTCCAGCCGGTCCGGGATTTCCTCCGTATGGAATCCTGACGGGCATGGACATCACCGTCGTGGATCACCCGCTGGTCGGGGACCGGCTCCGTACGCTGCGCGACTCCGCCACCGACACGGCCGGGTTCCGCGCCGCGATGGACGCCCTCGGCACCATGCTCTGCTACGAGGCCTTCCGGTCGGTACCGACCACCGAGGTCACCGTGAGCACCCCGATCACGGACACGACCGCGGTCGCGGTGGACGGCGTGCCGCTCGTGGTGCCGGTGCTGCGGGCGGGCCTGGGCCTGTTGGATCCGGCCACTCGTCTGATGCCGGGCGCGCAGGTCGGGTTCATCGGCCTCGCGCGCGACGAGGAGAGCCACCAGCCGGTGTCGTACCTGTGCTCGCTGCCCGAGGACCTGGCCGGACGTCACGTCGTGGTCCTGGACCCGATGCTCGCGACGGGCGGATCGCTGGTGTCGACGCTGGAGACGCTCGCGGTGCGCGGCGCGACCGGGGTCACCGTGGTGTGCGTCCTGTGTGCGCCGGAGGGGATCGAGGCGGTGCGCGCCTCCGGGCTGGCCGCGACCCTGGTCACCGCGACGATCGACGAGCGCCTCGACGAGAACGCCTTCATCGTCCCCGGCCTCGGCGACGCGGGCGACCGCCTCTTCGGCCCCCGCTAACCGGCAACCGCCAACCGCCCACCGGCGAGCGCTGAGCGCTAGCCGCCCACCGCGCCTGCGACCGCATCACCGAGCCGCGCGAGCCGGCGTGCGGCGTCGCGGCGGTCCGACGCGGAGGGCCCGGGCGGGGTCCACGCCTCGACGTACGTCTTGAGCAGCGGCTCCGTGCCCGAGGGCCGCACCACCGCGCGCGCACCATCCGAGTCCACGCGGATGCCGGCGGTCCCCTCCAGCGGTCGGACCTCGCCGACGGTGGTGAGAAGCCCGGCCGCCCGCCTCAGCGCCGCCGCCGGGTCCGCGTCGTCCGCCAGGGGCAGCGACACGTTGCGCCGGAGGTGCGCCCCGAACTCCGTGGCCAATGCGTCGAGTCGCGCGCCGACCGTCGGTCCGCCTGATCCGACCATCGCGCACCACACCGCGGCCGCCGAGACCCCGTCCTTGTCGGCCACGACGTCCGGCAGGACACAGTGCCCGATGGCCTCCTCGTAGGCGTACCGCAGCGGCTCGCCGGCCCGCACGAGCCACTTGAACCCGGTCAGCGTCTCCACGTGCCGACCGCCGCGCGCCGGGACCAGCAGCGACGGCACCCGCGAGGAGACGATCGTCGACGCGACGACCGGCACACCGAGCTCGTCGCCCGCGGCCGACCCCGGAAGCGGCGCGCGCAGCAGATGGTCGGCGAGCACCGCGCCCGTCTCGTCGCCGTCGAGCATCCGCCACCGCCCGTCCGGGTCGGCGAACCCCACGGCGCACCGGTCGGCGTCCGGGTCGAGCGCGATCGCGACGTCGGCGTCGATCCGCGCCGCCAACTCCAGCAGCCGCGCGGTCGTCCCGGGCCGTTCGGGGTTCGGGGAGGCGACGGTGGGGAAGTCCGGGTCCGGGTCCGCCTGCTCGGCCACCAGCGTCACGTCGAGCACGCCGATCCCGGCCAGGACGCGGCGGCAGAGATCGCCTCCGACCCCGTGGACGGGGGTCAGTGCCACGCGGGGCGGCCGGGCGGGCCGTGGCAGGGCCGTGACGACGGAGGCCACGTAGTCGTCGACGAGCACGGGGTCCACCCGCACCGATCCGGGTACGGCCGTGGGGACGGCGACCCCCTCCCGCACCGCGGCGTGCAGGTGCCGCTCGATCCGGGAGTCGGTCGGCGGCACGATCTGCGCGCCGCCGCGTCCGTAGACCTTGATGCCGTTGTCGCTCACGGGGTTGTGGGAGGCGGTCACGACGAGCCCGGCCACCGCGCCGCGCGCGCGGACCGCCGCGGCCACCACCGGGGTGGGGACGGGCGCGCCGGGGACGACGACGACGAGGTCGTGCGCCGCCAACACCGCAGCCACCACGTCGACGAATCGGGCCGACCCGTGCCGGGCGTCCCCGCCCACGATGACCGTCGACCCGGCTGGTTCATGTTCCCGCAGGTACCGGGCGACGGCGGTGGCCACGAGGGTGACCGTCTCGTCGTTCATCCGGCCGGGCCCCGGCCCCAGGGGAGCGCGGACGCCCGCGGTGCCGAAGGTCAGCGGTGCGGGATCGGGAACGGGCGCGGTCACGGGTGTGCCCCTCAGCAGCGGGCGACGGCGGGGACGAGGGCGCGCAGGGCCCCGGTGAGGCGGGCGGATCCGGCGGCTCCGGCGGCGAGCACCTCCGAATGGTCCAGCGGCTGCCCGGTGACGCCGGCGGCGAGGTTGGTCACGAGCGACACCGCGACCACGTCGAGGCCCAGCCCGCGGGCGGTGATGGTCTCGGGCACCGTCGACATGCCCACGAGGTCGGCGCCGAGGGTGCGGAGCATGTTGATCTCGGCCGGGGTCTCGTACTGGGGGCCGGGCATGGCGGCGTAGACGCCCTCGGAGGGGCGGCCCACGTCCACCGCGGCCATCGCGTCGGCGGCCGCCGCGCGCAGGCGTGGGGAGTAGGCGTCGACCATGTCCACGAACAGCGGCCCGGTGAGCGGCGAGCGAGCGGTGAGGTTGAGGTGGTCGCGGATGAGGACGAGGTCACCGACGGCGAGGTCGTCCCGCAGCCCGCCGGCGGCGTTGGTGAGCACGAGCGCCCGCGCTCCGGCGGCGGCCGCGACGTGGGCGGGGTGCACGACGGGTCCGGTACCCCGGCCCTCGTAGAGGTGGGTGCGCCCGGCCACGGACAGCAGCGGCACCCCGTCGACCAGGCAACTGGTGACGGTCCCGCGGTGCCCGGCGACCGCGGGGGTGGCGAACCCGGGGAGGTCGGCGGGGGCGATGGTCACGGCGGAGCCCGGGTCGGCGAGTCCGGTCACGACCTCGGACCAGCCCGACCCCAGGACCAGGGCCACGTCGTGGTGCCCGCGGCCACTCAGGTCGGCGATCCGGGCGGCGGCCGCGCGGGCCTCGTCGGTGGGCGTCAGCAGGGGCGCCATCCGCGTCAGGCGCCGGGGCCGACGTTGCGCGACGGGCGGGTGCGCAATTCGTGCACGTACTTCTCGGGGGCCCCCGCGCACTCGGCGGCGTCCGCGAGCAGGCCGAGGTAGCGCGCGGACGGCAGACCTCCCTCGAAGGCGTCCATCACGTACAGCCATGCGAGCACGGTGTCGTCGGTGCCGGCCGGGGCGATGTCCACGGCGAACTCGGACTCCTGCGCGTCGACCGGGGGACCGTCGGGCACGGTGGGCCGGCGCGTGATGCGGACCCGGATCTTGCGGGCGGGCATCCGGTCCGTGCCCTCCCAGCGGTCGAGGGCGCGGACGTCCTCGTCGGGGACGTCGTAGAGCACCACGAACACCCTGGAGTCCGGGTCCTCGACGACGGTGGCGACGGCACCCTCCCACGTGGGGTCGTCCCCGGCGAAGGTCAGGCGCCAGCCCTCGAGCCAACCCGTCCCCGCGAAGGGCGAGTGCGGCGCGCGGGTGTTCATCTGATCGGGATACATGTTCGTCCCGTACGCGGCGTAGAGAGGCACGCCCACAACCCTAGCCCCTTCGGCGGTGGCGGCCAGATGTCCCGGCGTCCCCGATCGTGGCGTTCGACTACCGTGTACGGCGGACGTGACGCGATCCGCCACAGCGGGCTGCGGCGCCCGGCCCTTACCCCTGTGAGCCGTGGAGGACATGTGACGCAACGCATCATCATCATCGGCGGCGGCCCCGCCGGCTACGAGGCCGCGCTGGTCGCGGCCCAGTACGGTGCGGACGTCACGATCGTCGACTCCGACGGCATCGGCGGCAACTGTGTCCTGAGTGACTGCGTGCCGTCCAAGACGTTCATCGCCACCACCGGCGTGCGCACGGACATGCGCCGGGCCGAGGAGATGGGCGTCCAGGCGCACTTCGATCCCACCGCCTACAAGCTGGGTCAGGTCAACGGCCGGGTCAAGTCCCTGGCGCGCGCCCAGTCCGCGGACATCCGGTCGCAACTCCAGCGCGAGGGCGTGCGGCTGCTGTCCGGACGGGCCCGTCTGCACGACTCCCAGCCCGGCATGGCCTCCCACCGGGTGGCCGTGACGTTCGATGACGGCCAGGAGAAGATCTTCGACGCCGACGTGGTCCTGGTGGCCACCGGGTCCAGCCCCCGCGTGATCTCGGGCGCGGAGCCCGACGGCGAGCGGATCCTCAACTGGCGTCAACTCTACGACCTCACCGTGCTCCCGACGCACCTCGTGGTGGTGGGATCGGGTGTGACCGGTGCCGAGTTCGTCTCGGCGTTCACGGAGATGGGTGTCAAGGTCACCATGGTCTCCAGCCGCGACCGTGTGCTGCCGCACGAGGACGCCGACGCCGCCCTGGTGCTGGAGGAGGCGCTCAGTGAGCGGGGCGTCTCGCTGGTCAAGCACGCGCGCGCCGACGCGGTCGAGCACTTCCAGGACGGAATCATCGTCCGCCTCGGGGACGGTCGCACGGTCAAGGGGTCCCACGCCCTCATCTGCGTCGGTTCCGTGCCCAACACCGAGGGCCTCGGACTGGAGAGCGCCGGTGTCGAGTTGCAGCGCAGCGGCCACATCAAGGTCGACCGCGTCTCGCGTACCACCGCGCCGGGCATCTACGCCGGCGGCGACTGCACCGACTTGTTCCCGCTCGCCTCCGTGGCCGCCATGCAGGGGCGCATCGCGATGTACCACGCGCTGGGCGAGGGCGTCAGCCCCATCAAGCTCAAGACCGTGGCCTCGGCGGTGTTCACCCGGCCGGAGATCGCCACCGTCGGCATCTCGCACGCGCAGATCGAGAGCGGCGAGGTGCCGGCGCGCGTGGAGGTCATGCCGCTGGCAGGCAACCCCCGGGCCAAGATGCGCAGCCTGCGCCGCGGGTTCGTCAAGCTCTTCTGTCGCCCGGCGTCGGGCGTGGTGGTCGGCGGCGTGGTCGTCGCCCCCACCGCCTCCGAGCTCATCCTGCCGATCTCGGTGGCGGTGCGGAACCAGCTCACGGTGGGCGATCTCGCGGGCTCGTTCTCGGTCTACCCGTCGATGACGGGCACGATCACCGAGGCGGCGCGCCAGCTCATGCGCCACGACGACCTCGACTGACAGGCATCCGGCGCCCCGGCATCCGGTGCGATGGAGACGATGTCGCGTGCCCTGCGCACTGTCCGGAAGGGCCGTTCAGGTTAGGCTAAGCTCCGTCGACGTCGACGACACGGCGTCGGGAACCGCTAAGGAGCCACAATGAAGCTGCGTCGTGTTGCAGCCCTGGCCGCCGCCGGATCCCTCGTACTCGGGCTGGCGGCCTGCACCTCGGACTCCGACGAATCGGATGCACTGGTGCTCTACTCCGGTCGCAGCGAGAGCCTCGTGGCCCCGCTGATCGAGCAGATCTCGGACTCCACCGGGGTGGACATCGAGGTGCGGTACGCCTCCACCCCGGAGATGGCGGCGCAGATCGCGGAGGAGGGGGAGGCCAGCCCCGCGGACGTGTTCTTCTCACAGGACGCCGGGGCCCTCGGTGCCCTCGACAACGCGGGCCTGCTGCAGCAGTTCGACGAGTCCGTGACCGAGGCCGTCCCCGCGGAATACCGCGCGGCGGACGGCACCTGGGTCGCGACCAGCCTGCGGGCGCGCGTCCTGATCTACGACTCCCGGACACTGGACGAGGCCGAGGTGCCCGACACCATCGACGCGGTCCTGGCCCCCGAGTGGAAGGGGCGCGTGGGCTACGCGCCCACCAACGCGTCGTTCCAGTCCTTCGTCACGGCGCTGCGGGTGGACCGGGGCGACGAGGCCGCCGAGCAGTGGCTGCGGGACTTCCTCGCCAACGACCCGCAGACCTTCGAGAACAACAACGCGCTCCTGCAGGCCGTCGACGCGGGCACCGTCGAACTCGGTCTGACCAACCACTACTACTGGTACAACTCGGCCGCGGAGAAGGGTGCGGAGAACATGCGCGCCCGCGTGAAGTACATGGCGCAGGGCGATCCGGGTGCGCTGGTCAACGTGGCGGGCGTCGCGATCCTCGCCTCCACGGACCGCCCCGACGACGCCCGCCGCGTCGTCGAGGCGTTCCTGGCCGAGCCGGCCCAGACATATTTCGTCGAGGAGACAAGCGAGTACCCCGTGGTCCCGGGGATCGCCACGGACGCGGCCGGCCTCCCTCCGCTGGACACGCTCGGCGGCCCGGACATCGACCTCGGTCAGCTGGACGGTCTCGAGCAGACGCAGGCCATGCTCGCCCGCGTCGGCATGATCTGACGGACCGGACATCGACCTGCTGACGCGACTGCGCGGCGGCCGGCCCCTCCTCGGGGCGGCCGCCGTGCTGGCGTGTGCGGCGACGCTCATCCCGCTGGTCTACCTGGTCATCCGGGCTGGCGAACGGGGCCCGGCGTCCGCCGCCGAGGTGCTCGGCTCCGGTCGGACGCTGACCCTCCTCGGCAACACCGTCGTGCTGGTCGTGTTGGTCACCACCGCCAGCGTGATCGTCGGGGTGGGGATGGCGTGGCTCGTGGTCCGCACCGACCTACCGGGGGCCCCGGTCATCGGTGCGCTCCTGTGCGTTCCGCTGGCCACACCGTCGTATGTCCTCGGCTACCTCTGGGTGGCCGACTTCCCGGAGGTCCTCGGGTTGCCGGGGGCCGTCGCGGTGCTCACCATCTCCTGCTACCCGTACGTGTTCCTCCCCGCCTCCGCCGCCCTCCGGCGGGTGGACCCGGGGCTCGAGGAGGTCGCGCGCACCCTCGGGCACGGCACCACCCGCGCCGTGTTCGGGGTGACCTTCCGACAGATCCGACCGGCGGTCGCCGCGGGCGGACTCCTGGTGGCGCTGTACACGCTGTCCGACTTCGGGGCGGTCGCGATGCTCCGCTACGAGGCGTTCACACTGGGCATCTACCACTCCTACCGGGCGGCGTTCGACCGTGTCCCGGCGGCTGTCCTGGCGTGCGTCCTCATCGTGTTGGCCCTGGTCGTGATGGTCGGGGAGCGGCGGGCCCGACGCGGCGAGGTCGCGAGGGTCGGCGCCGGGGTGGACTCGGCGCCCACCCGGCTACCGCTGGGTCGCCTGAAGGGGCTCGCCCTCGTCGTCGTCGCCGTCATCCTCGCGGGCGGGGTGTTCGGCCCGCTCGCCGGCCTCGCCCGGTGGGTGCGCGCCGCGGCGAGCGTGGACGTCTCGTGGGCGCCGGTGTTCCAGGCCGCCGGCACCACCGCCGGGGTCTCGGCCGTGGCGGCGCTGGCCACCATCGTCCTGGCGCTGCCGATCGGGATCCTCGCGGCGCGCTCGGACGGGATCGTCGCGCGGTCCACCGAGACCATCGCCCAGGTCGGTTTCGCGCTCCCGGGCATCACGGTGGGCCTCGCGGTGGTGTTCGTGGGGATCCGGCTGGTGCCGGGGCTCTACCAGCAGACACCGATGCTGGTGTTCGCCTATGTGGTGCTGTTCCTGCCGCTCGCAGTGGGAGTGGTGCGCTCCTCGGTCAGCGCCATCCCGGTGAGCCTTGAGGACGTCTCGGCCGGCCTGGGCTCCGGGCGTCTGCGCACGTTCGCCCGGGTGGTCGCGCCACTGGCGATGCCGGGGATCCTCGCGGGCGCGAGCCTCGTGTTCCTCAGCGTGGCCAAGGAACTGCCCGCCACGTTGTTGTTGCGGCCCACGGGCACGGAGACCCTCGCCACCGCGATGTGGTCGCACACCGAGGTGGCGGCCTACTCGCAGGCGGCCCCCTACGCCGCCATGTTGGTCGTCGTGGCCGCCATCCCCGCGTTCGTGCTGAGTAGGTCGTTCGGCTGGGGCGCGGGCGGCCGACGCGACCCGGGCACGGCGACCGCGGCCTCGGGCCGGGCGAACGAGACCGAACGGAGCGCGACATGACCTGGAAGCCCAGCCCCGGCGGGGTACTCGAACTCGACTCCGTCTCGGGCGGCTACGACGGCTCCCCGGTCGTCCGTGGCGTCTCCCTCCGGGTGGAGGCGGGAGAATCGGTGGCGGTCCTGGGCGCCTCCGGATCGGGGAAGACCACGATGCTGCGCATGATCGCGGGCCTGCACCCGGTGTCGTCCGGCCGGATCCTGCTGGACGGCCGCCGCATCGACCGGCTCAGTGCCCAGCGGCGCGGGATCGGGCTGGTCCCCCAGCAGGGCGCGCTGTTCCCCCACCTGGACGTGGCGCACAACGTGGGGTTCGGCCTGGTGCCGCCTGGCCCCCTGGCGAGGTGGCGCGGCCGCGCCGAGCGTGCCGAGCGGGTCCGCGAGGTGCTCGACCTGGTCAGGCTGGCGGACCGGGCGGGTGACCGGCCGTCGCAGCTGTCGGGCGGTCAGCAGCAGCGGGTGGCGCTCGCGCGGGCACTCGCCCCCGGCGCCGGGCTGATCCTGCTCGACGAGCCCTTCAGCGCGCTCGACGCGGCCCTGCGCGGAGCGGTGAGAGCGGAGGTCGCGGCGTTGCTCGCCGAGGCCGGGGCCACCTCCATCCTCGTCACGCACGACCGTTCCGAGGCGATGGCGACGGCTGACCGCGTCGCGGTCCTCATCGACGGCGAGCTCGCCCAGGTCGACACCCCCGAGCGGCTCTATCACCATCCGGTCAGCCGCGGGGTCGCCGACCTCTCCGGCGAGACCGTCGCCCTGCCGGCCACGGCGACCGGCGCGACCGCGGAGACGGTTCTCGGCACCGTGCCGCTGGACTCGCCCGCCGAGGGACGGGGGACCGTCCTGTGGCGCCCCGAGAGCCTGGAGGTGCGCGGTGTCGGGGCCGCCGGGCACGAGGTCGGGTACGACGACGGGTACGACGACGGGTACGACGACGAGGAGATCCGGGGTCACGCCGTGTGCACCGCCGTCGAGTTCGGGGGTGCCCGGACCCTGGTGCGGATGCGATTCGACGGCACCGACCAGATCTGCGCCGTGCCGGTACCCACGGGTCAGCGCGTCGGGACGGGCTCCCGACTGGCCGTGCGTCCGCTGCGGCCGGCGGTCTTCCACGCCGTCTGACACCCCGTCGACCGCACCTGTCGACCGCGCCCGCCGATCGCACCCGCCGACCGAGCGCGCCCATCGCACCGGTCGCCGTCGGGTCAGCCCTCGACGTCCGCCCAGCCCAGCGTCCGCTCGACCGCGTCGTCCCACCGGCGGATCAACCGCTGACGTTCCTCCTCGGGCATCTGCGGCGTCCAGCGGCAGTCCTCCCTCCACAGCTCACGGAGCCGGTCGGGGGAGTCCCACTGACCCACCGCCAGCCCGGCGGCGAACGCGGCACCCAGTGCGGTGGTCTCGGTGACCTCCGGCCGGATCACGTCCACCCCGAGGATGTCGGCCTGGAACTGCATGAGGAAGTCGTTGACCACCATCCCACCGTCCACCCGCAGCGAATCGGCGGACTCCCCGGCGTCGGCGACCATCGCGGCGGCCATCTCGCGACTCTGGAAGGCCGTCGCCTCGAGCGCGGCCCGCGCCAGGTGCGCCCGGGTGTGGAAGCGGGTCAGGCCCACCATCACGCCGCGGGCGTCCGGCCGCCACCGTGGGGCGAGCAGCCCGGAGAACGCCGGCACCAGGTAGCAGTCGCCGTTGTCCTCCAATGACGTCGCGAGGTCCTCGGTCTCGTCGGCGGTGGAGATCACCCCGAGGTTGTCGCGCAGCCACTGCACCAGCGACCCGGCAACCGCCACCGAGCCCTCCAGGGCGTACACGGGATCCGCATCGCCCAGTTGGTAGCACACGGTGGTGAGCAGACCGTTCTCGCTGAACTGCGGCGTCGTGCCCGTGTTGAGCAGCAGGAACGCGCCCGTGCCGTAGGTGTTCTTGGCCTCGCCCGGCTCGAAGCAGGTCTGCCCGAACATCGCGGCCTGCTGATCGCCGAGGATCCCGGCGATGGGCGTGCCGCCGAACATCCGCCGTGTCGTCACGTGCCCCAGCACGCCGGAGGAGGGGACGATCCGCGGCAGCATCGCCCGGGGGACGCCGACCTCACGGCACAGCTCGTCACCCCACTCCAGGGACCGCAGATCCATGAGCAGGGTCCGCGACGCGTTGGTGACATCCGTGACGTGGAGTGCCGCCTCGCCGTCGTCGCCACCCCGGCGCCCACCTGTGAGGTTCCACACCAACCACGAGTCGATGGTCCCCGCCAGCAGTTCCCCGGCCTCGGCCCGCTCGGTCCCGCGTTCGCCCCGCTCGTCCAGGTGCTCGAGGATCCACCGGATCTTGGGGCCGGCGAAGTACGTCGACAGGGGCAGGCCGGTGGCGGCGCGGAACCGGTCGTCGCCGTCCGGGTGGGCCTCGGACAACCGTGCGCAGATGCCGGAGGTGCGGGTGTCCTGCCACACGATCGCGTTGTAGACCGGATCGCCGGTCTCCCGGTCCCACACCACCACCGTCTCGCGCTGGTTGGTGATGCCGATGGCGGTCACCGCCGCCGGTTCGAGGTCCACGCTGCTCGCGACCTGGGCCATGGCGGCGCGGACGTTCTGCCAGATCTCCAGCGGGTCGTGCTCGACCCAGCCCGCCCTCGGCAGGATCTGCCGGTGCTCGACCTGCGCCGTCGCCGCGGGCACCGGCATGCCCCGGTCGTCGAAGAGGATCGCCCGTGTCGAGGTGGTGCCCTGGTCGATCGCGAGGATGTAGGAGCTGCGAGTCACACGGCCAAGACTACGTCCGCGTTCGCGTGGACACGTCCGCCTCGCGCGTAGAGTCGTCGGCGACGGGCCGGAACCCGCGCACGGCCCCGGAGGGAGCGCCCATGCCCACGACCAGGTCCCGATCGGTCCTCGGCCCCGACCGCCGCGCCGAGGCCTGGCGCAGATTGTCGGAGGACACCTTCGACATCGTGATCGTGGGCGGGGGTGTGGTGGGCACCGGCAGCGCGCTCGACGCGGCCACCAGGGGGCTGAACGTGGCGCTCGTCGAGGCCCGCGACTTCGCCGCCGGCACGTCCTCCCGCAGCTCGAAGATGTTCCACGGTGGGTTGCGTTACCTCGAACAGCTCGACTTCGGCCTGGTCGCCGAGGCCCTCCATGAGCGCGAACTCAGCATGACGCGCCTGGCCCCGCACCTGGTCACGCCGCTGAAGTTCCTCTTCCCGCTCACCCGTCGGTTCTGGGAACGCCCCTACATGGCCGCAGGATTCGTGCTCTACGACCTGATGGGCGGCTCCAAGAGCGTCCCGCCGCAGAAGCACTACAGCCGCGCGGGAGCGCGCCGGGTGGCCCCGGGGCTGCGCGAGGACGCCGTCGTGGGCGGGATCCGTTACTGGGACACCCTCGTCGACGACGCCCGCCACACTCTCACCCTGGCGCGCACCGCCGCTCACCACGGGGCGGTCGTGGCCAACTCCACCCAGGTGATCGGCTACCTGCGGGACGGCGACCGGGTCACCGGCGTGCGGGTGCGTGACGCCGAGACCGGTCGCGAGACCGACGTCCGGGCCGGGGCCGTGCTCAACGCCGCCGGGGTGTGGACCGACCAGCTGCAGAAGATGCTCGGCGAGGAGGGCGGCTTCACCGTGCGGGCGTCCAAGGGCGTGCACATCGTGGTGGACCGCGACAAGGTGGACTCCGAGGCCGCGCTCATCCTGCGCACCGAGAAGTCCGTGCTGTTCGTCATCCCGTGGGGCGAGTACTGGATCATCGGCACCACCGACACCGACTGGCAGCTCGACCTCGCCCACCCGGCGGCCACCGGCGCGGACATCGACTACATCCTCGGCCACGTCAACTCGGTGCTCACCACCCCGATCCGGCGCGAGGACGTCCGCGGCGTGTACGCCGGCCTGCGCCCGCTGCTCTCCGGCGGCGCCGACTCCACCGCCAAGCTCTCCCGCGAACACGCCGTGATGACCGTGGCCCCCGGCGCGGTGGTCGTGGCGGGCGGCAAGTACACGACCTACCGCGTGATGGCCGCCGACGCGGTGGACGCCGCCGTGGCGGAACTGGGGGAGCGGGCCGCCGAGGTGCCGCCGTCGACGACCGACCGGATCCCGCTGCTGGGCGCCGACGGCTACCCCGGGATGGTCAACCGCGCCGACCGGATCGCCGACCAGTACGAGATCCGCGACGACCAGATGCAGCATCTCCTCGGGCGGTACGGGACGCTCGCCGAGTACGTCCTCGAGCTCGCCGCCGACAGGCCCGACCTCCTCGATCCCGTCCGGGGAGCCGAGCGCTACCTGCGCGTGGAGATCGTGCACGCCGCCCTCGCGGAGGCCGCCCTGCACCTCGAGGACGTCCTCGTGCGACGCACCCGGATCTCCATGGAGTACCAGCACGGTGGCGTCGACTGCGCCCGCGAGGTCGCCGAGTTGATGGCGGGCGTTCTCGGCTGGGACGACGACCGCATCGCCAGGGAGGTGGAGCTGTTCGAGCGGCGGGTCGCCGCCGAAGAAGCGAGCCAGGTGGCGGAGTCCGACGACGAGGCGGACGGATTCCTCCGGCGTGTGCCCGAGGTCCGGGAGTTCCTCGCGGACGCGACCTTCGATCCCGCCAGCGCCCAGCCCGTGGTCGACAGCTCGACCGGCTGACCCGGCCCCGTACGGGCGGGCCGGCCGGGTGGCCCGGCCGCGGTTGGAGTGGCCCGGCCGCGTCCGCGCAGGCCGGCCGGGTGGCCCGCCCGCGGGTGGAGTGGCCCGGCCGCGTCCGGACTCCCTGACGACGAATCCGCCCCTCGCATCTCGACTCGCTCCCGGGGGCCGGGGCGGAGATCGAGATCCGAGGGGCGGATTCGAGTTCGACGCAGATGCGCCAGGGATTCGGCACGTGGTGGGCGCGAGAACGCCCACTACGTCACGAGGTCACTTGATCTCGCAGAGGACCGTTCCCTGGGTGACGGCGGCACCGGCGTCGACGGCGAGGTCGGTGATGACGCCGTCCTTGTGCGCGGTGACCGGGTTCTCCATCTTCATGGCCTCGAGCACGGCCACCAGGTCGCCGGCGGAGACCTCCTGGCCCTCCTCCACGGCGACCTTCACGACGGTGCCCTGCATCGGGGCCGACACGGCGTCACCGGACGCGGCCGCACCTGCGGCGCCGCCACGGGTGCGGGACTTGGCCTTGCGGCGGACGGTCCCGCCGGCATGGGAGCCGCCGAAGGCCAGGTCACCGGGCAGGGAGACCTCGACGCGACGTCCGTCCACCTCGACGACGACCTTCTTGCGCTCGACGGGCTCGTCGTCGTCGGCCGGCGCACCGGTGGGCGACCACGGCTCGATCGGGTTGTCCCACTCCTCCTCGATCCACTTGGTGTAGATGTCGAAGCTCTTGCCGTCACCGACGTATGCCGGGTTGGTGACGATGTGCTGGTGGAACGGCAGGACCGTGGCCATGCCCTCGATCTTGTACTCGGCCAGGGCGCGGGCCGAGCGGGCGAGTGCCTGGTCGCGGTCCTCGCCCCACACGATCAGCTTGGCGAGCATGGAGTCGAACTGGCCGCCGATGGTGTCACCCTGCTCGACGCCCGAGTCCATGCGCACTCCGGGGCCGGTGGGCTCGTGGTAACCGGTGATGGTGCCGGGGGCGGGCAGGAAGCCGCGACCCGCGTCCTCGCCGTTGATGCGGAACTCGAAGGCGTGGCCACGCGGGGCGGGGTCCTCGGTGAACTCGAGCACCTCGCCCTCGGCGATCTTGAACTGCTGCAGGACGAGGTCGATGCCCGCGGTCTCCTCGGTGACCGGGTGCTCCACCTGGAGGCGGGTGTTGACCTCGAGGAAGGAGATCGTGTCGCCCTGGACCATGTACTCGACGGTGCCGGCGCCGTAGTAGCCGGCCTCCTTGCAGATGGCCTTGGCGGAGTCGTGGATCCGCTTGCGCTGGTCATCGGTGAGGAACGGCGCGGGGGCCTCCTCGACGAGCTTCTGGAAGCGGCGCTGCAGGGTGCAGTCGCGGGTGCCGGCGACGATGACGTTGCCGTGCTGGTCGGCGAGGACCTGGGCCTCGACGTGGCGGGCCTTGTCGAGGTACTGCTCGACGAAGCACTCGCCGCGGCCGAACGCGGCGACGGCCTCACGGGTGGCCGACTCGAAGAGCTCGGCGACCTCCTCCATCCTGTGGGCGACCTTCATGCCGCGACCGCCACCACCGAAGGCGGCCTTGATCGCGATGGGCAGGCCGTACTGCTCGGCGAACTTCACGACCTCGTCGGCTCCCGCGACGGGGTCCTTGGTACCGGCGGCCATCGGGGCGTTGGCCCGCTCGGCGATGTGGCGGGCGGTGACCTTGTCGCCGAGGTCCCGGATGGCCTGCGGCGGGGGGCCGATCCAGATCAGGCCGGCGTCGATGACGGCCTGCGCGAAGTCGGCGTTCTCGGAGAGGAAGCCGTAGCCGGGGTGGATGGCGTCGGCGCCGGACTTGGCGGCGGCGTCGAGGATCTTGTCGAAGACCAGGTACGACTCCGCGGAGGTGGTTCCTCCGAGAGCGAAGGCCTCGTCGGCCAGCTTGACGAACAGTGCGTCGGCGTCGGGCTCGGCGTATACGGCCACGCTGGCCAGGCCCGCGTCCTTCGCCGCACGGATCACACGGACGGCGATCTCGCCGCGGTTGGCGACGAGGACCTTGGTGATGTGAGAGCTGGCATGACTGGGCACTCAGGGCCTCCTGGAGGTAAACGTCTCTACTGTCGATCGGCCGTGGGGCCCACCGAGTTCTTCCGCAGTCTAATGAGAGGCCCCCCTCATGTGTGGTGTTGGGGGTCCAAGGGCTGGCCCGCGGGGGCGGGCCAGCCGGGAGTCGGACGGCCTGACCTGCGAAGTTGTTCTGGCCGTCACGTCCGCGGGTGGGGAAACCCGGGTGGATTCACGTCCGGAGCTCGGGTCGCCAGACGCGGTGGGCGTTCATTCCGGCGCCCTCGAGGAGTCGCCGCAGCAGTGGCAGGCTGAGCCCGATCACGCTCGACGGGTCGCCCTCGATCCGGTCGATGAACCAGCCGCCGAGTGACTCGATCGTGAACGCGCCCGCGCACTCGAGCGGCTCCCCCGTGCGCAGGTACACGTCGAGGTCGGCGTCGGAAGGTGCGCCGAAGTGCACCGTGGTGTCGGACGTGTCGGTCTCGGAGAAGGTGACGGCGAGGGGGTCGTCGCCGGTGAGATCGGCCACGATCAGCGCGTGGCCGGTGAGCAGGACCCCGTGACGCCCGCGCATCCTCCGCCAGCGCTCCATGGCGCGCTCGTAGGTGTGTGGTTTGCCCTCGAGGTGGCCGTCGACCAACAGCATCGAGTCGCACCCGACCACCACGAGTGTGTCGGCGCCGGCCGACCTCGCCTCGGCCGCGAGCGACTCGCCCTCGCGCTGCAAAACGTCCTCCGCCTTGGCGCGGGCCAGTTCTTCCACGACCCGCACGTGCGGGGTCCCCGGTGGCAGGGCGGCCTGCAGGGCGTCCTCGTCGACCTGAGGGTGGCGGATGAGCGGGTCCACCCCCGCCTGCTCGAGTATCCGCAGTCGGGACGGGGAGGCGGAGGCGAGGACGAGCGCGATCATGGGCCTCAGCGTAGCCACTGGGTCAGGACCGCGGCAGCAGCATCGTGATGGTCAGCGTGGTGAGTTCGAGTGCCCGGACCCGGTGACGGAGCTTGGCGGTGAGGTGGAGGATCTCGCCGGTGCGCAGTTCGAGTGTGCGGCCCGGCAGGACGAACTCCACGCGTCCCCGCAGCACCTGGACCAGGATGGGGTGGAACGCGGCGTGGTCGGGCATCTCCTGGCCCTCGTCGAACTCGAACGCGACGATCTTGGCGGTCTCGTCCCGGTGGACGACCGTGGCCCCGGGGCGGGTGGCGGACGGCGTCGCCCTCCCGATGACGTCGGTGTGGTGGGTGGCGGTTCCCTCGTCGGTGCCGGCGCGGCGACCGTGATCGCGATCCTCGTCCTCGGGGTCGCGGGTGTAGCCGCCGGCCGCCCCGGCCTCCCGCCCGTCGGAGGTGGCTTCCTCGGACATCGACGATCCTCCTCGAGAACTGCCCGCCGACCGGTCCGGCGGCGGTCCCACCACCCTACTTGTCCGGCACAACGGCCCTGATCCGACGCAGCGGCCCCCGTGCCCGTACTCCGGAGTGTGCATCGGCACACGCGGGGGACGGGGACGGGGGCGGCTCGTGGTGTGGTCGGTCCTCTGCGCTCAGTACTGGCGGCGGTTGAGGAACGAGCTAGGGCTGTATCCGAACGGCGGACGCAGGCGGTCCTCGTAGGATCCCCAGTCGTCCCTGACGCCGGTGTCGTGGTCGCTCGCGTGCGCGGCGTTCCCCTGCGCGGTCGCGAAGACCGCGGACAGGATGCCCACCTCCGTGGGAGTGGGGTTGCCGCCCACGATCTCGAGGAACGGCTTCTCCGGCTGGCTGGCGGGGTCCTGCTGCTGCTCGCCGGTCACAGCGGGATGTTCCCGTGCTTCTTGGCCGGCACCTCGACGACCTTGCGGTCGAGCAGTCGCAGTGCCTGGGCGACCTGCAGACGGGTGTGCGAGGGCGGGATGACCGCGTCGACGTAGCCACGCTCGGCGGCGACGTACGGGTTGACGAGGGTGTCCTCGTACTCGGCCTGGAGCTTGAGCCGGAGGGCGTCGACGTCCTCGCCGTTGGCCGCGGCCTGCTTGAGCTGGTCGCGGTAGACGAAGCCGACGGCTCCCGAGGCGCCCATGACGGCGATCTCGGCGGTCGGCCACGCGAGGTTGATGTCGGCACCCATGTGCTTGGACCCCATGACGTCGTATGCGCCACCGTAGGCCTTGCGGGTGATGACGGTGACCTTGCCGACGGTGGCCTCGCCGTAGGCGTAGAGCAGCTTGGCGCCGCGGCGGATGATCCCGTCGAACTCCTGGCCGGTCCCGGGCAGGAAGCCCGGGACGTCGACCAGCGTAAGGATGGGGATGTTGAACGCGTCGCAGGTGCGGACGAAGCGTGCGGCCTTCTCGGAGGCCTTGATGTCCAGGCAGCCGGCGAACTGGGTGGGCTGGTTGGCCACCACGCCCACGCTGCGGCCCTCGATGCGGCCGTAGCCGACGATGACGTTCATCGCGTACTGGCCCTGGATCTCCAGGAACTCGCCGTCGTCGACGATGTGCGAGATGACCTCGTGCATGTCGTACGGGCTGTTGGAGGAGTCGGGGATGATCGTGTCGAGATCGTGGTCCTCGAGCGTGAGGTTGTCCTCGATCGCACCCTCGGCGACGGGGAACGGGAACCGCGGGGCCTCGGCACGGTTGTTGCTCGGGAGGTAGGAGAGCAGGTCCTTGACGAAGTCCAGGGCGTCCTGCTCGTCACTGGCGGTGTAGTGGGACACGCCCGACTTGGTCATGTGCGTGGTGGCGCCGCCGAGTTCCTCCTGCGAGACCTCCTCGCCGGTGACGGTCTTGATGACGTCGGGGCCCGTCACGAACATCTGCGACGTCTTGTCGACCATCACGGTGAAGTCGGTGAGGGCGGGGGAGTAGACGTGGCCGCCGGCCGACGGGCCCATGATCAGGGAGACCTGCGGGATGACACCCGAGGAGAGCACGTTGCGGTGGAAGATCTCGCCGTACAGGCCGAGCGAGACGACGCCCTCCTGGATCCGGGCGCCGGCGCCGTGGTTGATGCCGATCATCGGACGGCCGGTCTTGAGGGCCAGATCCATGACCTTGACGATCTTCTCGCCGTAGACCTCGCCCAGCGACCCGCCGAAGACGGTGGCGTCCTGCGAGAAGACGCAGACGCTCCGGCCGTCGATAGTGCCGTAGCCGGTGATGACACCGTCGCCCAGCGGCCGGCGCTCGGCGAGACCGAACGTCGTGGCCCGGTGGCGGGCCAGCGCGTCGATCTCGACGAACGAGCCCGGGTCGAGAAGGTTCTCGATGCGCTCGCGAGCCGTCATCAGGCCCTTGTCGTGGGTTTTGTCCACCGCGGCCTGCCCCATCGGGGCCCGGGCCTCGTCGAGGCGCCTACGCAGCTCGGACAGCTTCCCGGCGGTCGTGTGGATGTCGGGGGTCGCGGATGCCGTCGGTACGTCGTTAGACAGAGCCGAGTTCACGTCCGGTTCTGAGGCAGTCGTCATGTTGCAAGACTCTAACCAGTGACCCGCCTCCGTGGCGACGTGACCCGGTGTACATCCCCCGGCGGCGACCCCGACCGATGTCCGAGCGGCGACATACGCTGGGGGTCGTGCACGCAGATCCAGGTATCGAGACCCCGCCCAGGTTGGACGCCGACGCGCTCCGTCGCGCTCTGGTGGAGGGCCCGGACGCGCCGTACTCGTCTCTCGACGTCGTCGACGACATCGGTTCGACGAACGCCGAGTTGATCTCCCGCGCGGCCGGGGGTGCGCCGGACCGCAGCGTGTTGCTGGCCGAGCACCAGGCGTCCGGTCGCGGTCGCCTCGGTCGCGTGTGGACCGCCCCGCCGCGCACGCAGGTGGTCGTCAGCGTGCTCATCCGACCCGGCGCCGTCTCTGCGGGGCTTTTTGGCTGGTTGCCGCTCGTGACCGGGCTGGCGGTGAGGGACGGGCTGCGCGAGGCCGGAGGCGTGGACGCGACTCTCAAGTGGCCCAACGACGTCCTGGTGGACGGGCGCAAGATCGCCGGGATTCTCACCGAGATGACCACTGTGCGTGCCGGTGGGGACTACTCGGTCCGCCTACCGGCCGTCGTGGTGGGGGTCGGGATCAACGTCTCGCTCACCGGCGAGCAGTTGCCGGTGCCCCACGCCACCTCCCTCGTGCTCTCTGGCGGGTCCGACGACCGGGACAGTGTGGCCCTCGCCGTTCTCGAGGCGTTGGCCCTGCGTCAACGCCAGTGGCGCGAGTGCGAGCGCGGGAGAGGATCGACCGTCTCCGACCAGCTCATGGCGACCTACACCGAGGCCTGCTCCACCGTCGGCACCGAGGTGAGGGTCGAACTGCCGGGGGGCGTCATCAGGACCGGGCGCGCGGACAGGGTCGACCGCGACGGCCGCCTCGTCGTCGTCGACCCCGACGGTGAGTTCGCCGTCGCCGCCGGCGACGTCACCCACGTCCGTGGCGCCGGCGGTCGGTGGGGCGGCTGAGCCGTGGGTTTCATCCGATCGGTCCTCGCGCCGGGGGAGACGCTCATCGTCCACACCCACCCACACTGGCGCGCCCTCGTCCGCCCGGCCCTGGTCACGGTGGTCGGGGCCGGTCTCGCGGGGATCGCCGGCGGCTTCATCGAGGTTCAGGTGGTCCACGCCGGGGACCGTACGGCGACCTGGGCCATGGTCGCGGTGCTGTACGCCCTGGTCGTCCTCCGGTTCGGCCTCTGGCCCCTGACCCGGTGGGCACGGACCGACCTCGTGGTCACCGACGAGAGGGTGCTCTACCGGCCGGCCGGGTCCGCGCGGCGGTGCGTGGACGTGCCGCTGCGCAGGATCAGCGCCGTCAGGTTCCGCCACACCCTCACCGACCGCGCCCTGGGCACGGGATGCCTGATCCTCGAGCTCGGTCACCTGCCGCCGGTGGAGATCGACCACGTCCCGGAGGTCGCCCGCGTCCACGCCGCCGTCTACGACGAGCTCATGCGGCTGCCACCCCCGCCCCCGCCCGCTCCGGTCGCCGCGGCGCCACGGTTCCGCTGGGGGCTCCCGGGGCGGCGGTGACGACCTCGCCCCGCGTGAGACCATGGGCGACGTGAACGACGACTCGCGCATCCGCCGCAATCCCCTCGGCACGCCCGTCGTGGCGATGATCGGCGGGGGACAACTCGCCCGCATGACCCACCAGGCGGCCGTCGCCCTCGGCCAGACGCTCCGCGTGCTCGCCGCCGACCCGCAGGACCCGGCCGCCCAGGTCACGCCGGATGTGGTGATCGGCGCGCACGATGATCCCGACGCCGTCCGCGCCGCCGCGGAGGGCGCCGACGTGATGACCTTCGACCACGAACACGTGCCCCCGCAGATCCTGCTCGAGCTGGAATCCGCCGGGGTCGCCGTGCGTCCCCGTGCATCCGCGCTCATCCACGCCCAGGACAAGTTGGTCATGCGGCGCGCGCTCGCGGAGATCGGCGCCCCTGTCCCGCCGTTCACCGGCGTGGACTCGCTCGCCGACGTCCGACGTTTCCACGACGAACAGGACGGGAACATCGTCCTCAAGGCCGCGCGGGGCGGGTACGACGGTCGGGGCGTCTGGATGCCGGGCTCGCTGGAGGAAGCCGAGCGGATCGCCGACGAGCAGCTCGCCGCCGGGGTGCCGATGATGGCCGAGGCCCGCGTCCCGTGGACCCGGGAGCTGTCCGCGATGGTGGCCCGGTCCCCGTTCGGGCAGGGGGCGGTGTGGCCGGTCGTCGAGACCGTCCAGCGTGACGGGATCTGCTCGGTGGCGATCGCGCCCGCCCCCGGGCTGCCCGACGACCTGCGCTCGGCCGTGCAGGCCACCGCGTTGCGATTGGCCGAGCACCTCGACGTGACCGGCGTGATGGCCGTGGAGCTGTTCGAGGTGATCGGCTCGGACGGTCGCCCGGGAGTACTGGTCAACGAGCTCGCGATGCGACCCCACAACTCCGGCCACTGGACGATGGACGGGGCCACCACCAGCCAGTTCGAGCAGCACCTGCGGGCGGTACTCGACTACCCGCTCGGCTCCACCGTCCCGACCGCGCCCCTCACCGTGATGGCCAACGTCCTCGGCGCTCCCGAGACGCCGGAGATGAGCATGGACGAGCGCGTCCACCACCTCGCCGCGCGGTTCCCGCACGCGAAGGTGCACCTCTACGGCAAGTCGGAGCGGCACGGCCGCAAGATCGGCCACGTCAACGTCCTGGCCGACCCGGGTGTCGACCCGGACGACGCGGAACAGGTGGCATCCGTCCGCGCGGTCGCGGAACTCGCGGCCCACTGGCTCTCCCACGGGGAGTGGGCCGACGGCTGGGACCCCCACTCGGGGGCGCCGGCCGGGGACTTCGAACGCTGAGCGCACCACCGGAACGCTGAGCGCACCACACCGAGGAAAGGCGACGGGATGACCGAGCGACACGACGGGCCGCAGGTCGGTCTGATCATGGGCAGCGACTCCGACTGGCCCACCATGGAGGCAGCGGCGGAGGCACTCGCCGAGTTCGGGATCACCTTCGAGGTCGGGGTGGTCTCGGCACACCGCACCCCGCAGAAGATGCTCGACTACGCCCACTCGGCGGCCGGCCGGGGCGTCCGCGTGGTGATCGCGGGTGCGGGCGGCGCCGCGCACCTCCCGGGGATGGTCGCCTCGGCCACGCCGCTGCCGGTCATCGGTGTCCCCGTGCCGCTCAAGCACCTGGACGGCATGGATTCCCTGCTGTCGATCGTGCAGATGCCCGCCGGTGTCCCGGTGGCCACCGTGTCGATCGGCGGGGCGCGAAACGCGGGTCTGCTCGCGGTGCGGATCCTCGCCGCCTCCGACCCCGCCCTGCGCGAGCGGATGGAGGCGTTCCAGGCCGAGCTGGAGGCGATGGTCGAGCGCAAGGACGAGGCCCTGCGCCGACAACTGCTCGGCTGATCGCCACCGCGGGGGCGGCGGGGCCGACGGCGCCGACGGGGGCCGACTTCCGGCTGGTAATTTGAAGGGCCGGACGCGGCCTCGCGTCTCCCGCGGCGATAGTGGCGGCCGACGAACGTCAGCGGCCCCTCCGCGAGAACCTGGCCGGCGCCCGCCGCGCGATCAGCACCGACGAATCCCTCATGGAGGCCCGCATATGTCCGGTAACCCCGACTTCGACCTGTACCGCCCGGCGGAGGAGCACGAAGAGCTCCGGGCCGCGATCCGAGCCCTGTCGGAGAAGGAGATCGAGCCCCACGCCGCGGCCGTCGACGAGGACGAGCGGTTCCCCCAGGAGGCCCTCGACGCGCTCAACGCCTCGGGTTTCAACGCGGTCCACGTGCCGGAGGAGTACGGCGGGCAGGGTGCGGACTCCGTGGCGGCGTGCATCGTGATCGAGGAGGTCGCCCGCGTCTGTGGGTCGTCCTCGCTGATCCCCGCCGTCAACAAGCTCGGCACCATGGGCCTGATCCTGGCCGGTGGGGAGGAGCTCAAGCAGAAGGTCCTTCCCGAGATCGCCGAGGGCAAGATGGCCTCCTACGCGCTGTCCGAGCGCGAGGCCGGCTCCGACGCGGCAGCCATGCGCACCCGCGCCCGCCAGGACGGTGACGACTGGATCCTCAACGGCAGCAAGGCGTGGATCACCAACGGCGGCAAGTCGACCTGGTACACCGTCATGGCCGTGACGGACCCCGAGAAGGGTGCCGGCGGGATCTCCGCGTTCATGGTCCACGCCGACGACGAGGGCTTTGGCGTCTCCAAGACCGAGAAGAAGCTCGGCATCAAGGGTTCGCCCACCGCGGAGCTGTACTTCGAGGACGTCCGCATCCCGGGCGACCGGATCATCGGCGCGCCGGGCACCGGCTTCAAGACCGCCCTGCAGACCCTCGACCACACCCGCCCGACCATCGGCGCGCAGGCCGTCGGTATCGCGCAGGGCGCCCTGGACGCGGCGATCGCCTACACCAAGGAGCGCAAGCAGTTCGGCCGCGCGATCTCGGACTTCCAGAACACTCAGTTCATGCTCGCCGACATGGCGATGAAGGTGCAGGCCTCGCGCCTGATGGTCTACACGGCCGCCGCCAACGCCGAGCGCGGCTCCGCGCCCGGTGGCGAGAAGCTGGGCTTCATGGCCGCCGCCTCCAAGACCTTCGCCTCGGATGTCGCGATGGAGGTCACCACCAACGTCGTGCAGCTGTTCGGCGGCGCCGGGTACACGCGTGACTTCCCTGTCGAGCGCATGATGCGCGACGCCAAGATCACCCAGATCTACGAGGGCACCAACCAGATCAACCGCATGGTCATGGCCCGCCAGCTCCTGGCCTGATGCCCGGGGCGCCGGCCCGCTGACCGGTACACCCTCCACGAATCCGCTACTCCGATTCCGGATCTGCTACCCGCATCAGGGGAGCGGATCCGGAATCGGAGTAGCGGATTTTCGCGTCGCTGGGGCGCTGGGGCGATGGGGCGCTGGGGCGCGGCGTCGCTGGGGCGCGTGTCGCGGGCGCCGGGCGATCAGAGGGTGAGCGTGGTGCGTTCGGTGGCCGCCACGTCGGCGACCGCGGGATCGTCCGCGTCTGCTCCCGTGACGAGCACCGCCGTGCCTCCGGAGGCGAACACCCGGGCCAGGACCTGAACCACGTCGTCGCGATCGGAGCCCGCCACGAGGGCGCGGCCCGCAAGGGCGGGGTCGGCCAGTTCGGACAGCGGAGCGCCGTCGAGAGCGAGCGGACCCCCGCCGGAGGGCACGAACGCGTCCGGGTGGATGCGGCAGGCCTCGGCGAGGTCGGTGACGCCCGCGGGGACCTCGACGCCGGCGGCCGCCAGCGGGCGGCCCATCGGGTCGGTGGTCATGAGGAGGGTCTCGATGTCGGTGGGGTGGCGGTCGAGGCGGTCGGGGACGGTGACGACGGCGACGGCGTCGTCCGCGGCCCCTGTGCTCACCTCGGCGCCCGCCCACCAGGCGCCGAGGAGGACGCCCGCGGTGAGCCAGTGCGCGGGCAGGTCGCACACGATCACGTCGCCCGGCACCACCCCGAGTTCGTCGCGCAGGAGTCCGGCGATCTTCGCGGCCCAGTTCGCGGTGGAGGTGACAGACAGTTCCACTCGTGACGGGGCGGCCTGGTTGTAGTGGGTGACCATGGGGGTTCCCGGGTCGAGTGCGAGGAGCGGCTGCAGGACGGTGTCGGCGGCGGTGGTCACTCTGGGCCTCCCGGGTGGTGGTCGGTCAGTGGGCGCAGTCGGTCGGTGGGCGCAGTCGGTCAGTTGACGCAGGGCACGTCCGAGCCGGCGTCGAAGGTCGGGCGATCCGCGATGGACGGCGGCAGCGGCGCATAGGAGGAGGTGGTGGGGGAGTAGGACTCGGTGCCGGCGGCGTCGCCGGTGGGGCCACTGTAGTCCTCGGCCAGCACGACGCGGACGGAGCCGTCGGGCAGCGCTGGGTCGACCTGCACGGGCAGGCCGCCGAGGGCCTCCGACACGGCGAAGGCGGCGTCGTCGTCGGCGGAGGCTGCGGCGACGTGCGAGGTGTAGGCGGCGGCCGGGTCGGTGAGCAGGTCGCCTGCGGTGTAGCCGAGTTCGGTGAGGGCTCCGGAGACCTGCGCGGCCAGACCGTCGATCGCGGTGGTGTTGACCACGGAGACCGTCACCTCGGCGGGGTCCGGCCCCGGCGCGTCGGTGGGGGTCTGCTCCGGATCGGTGGTGGCGTCGGCGTCCGCTTCCCGATCCTCGGTGCTGGCGAAACCGGCCACGAACTCCGACACCTCGGCGGGGTCGGCGGTGACGATGGACTCGCCCCACTCGGTGAACGAGTCGATGCTGGTGACCGGGATGGTCTCGAATCGGACGTTGCCGCCGCTGATGTCCTGGAGCTTCATGGCGAAGTCGACGAAGTCCCAGTTCTCGTCGATGACGAAAGACCGCTTGGCGGCGTCGACCAGCGCACCGAGTTTCGAGGGGTCGGCCAGGGTGCCGGCGGAGAGGATCTTCTTGACCAGCTGGGACATGAACACCTGCTGACGGACGATCCGGTCGAGGTCGCCCGCGGGCAGGTCATGGCGTTGGCGCACGAAGCTCAGGGCGTCCGATCCGGAGACCGTCTGGACGCCGGCACGGAAGTTCGCGCCCGACAGCGGCTCGTCGACCGGCTCGTTGAGGCAGACGGGGACGCCGCCGACCGCGTCGGTGAGCAGCACGAACCCCAGGAGGCCGATCTCGGCGTAGTGGTCGGCCTGGACGCCGGTGAGATCCTCGACGGCGCCGATGAGGCCGTTGCGCCCGGCCTTGACCGCGGCGCGCTGGTCCTCCTCGGTCAGTTCACCGTCCGGGTCGGACGCGACGGCACGCTCGAGATGGGCCTCCTTGTTCGCGGCGTAGACGCCGTTGATCTTGCTCCCGCCGACCGAGCTGGTCTCCACGTAGACGTCGCGGGGGATGGAGATCGCGGTGGCGGAACTGCCGTCCTCGGGGATCCTGATGAGCAGGATCGTGTCGGTGTTCTCGCCCTCCTCCTCGCCGGTCCGGATCGTGGCCAGTTCCTCTTGGCTGAGGGGGTTGCCCTGCGCGTCGGTCCGGTTGTCCGTGCCCACCAGAAGGATGTCGACGGCGCCGTCGAGGCCACCGTCACCCACGTCGAGACCGCCGGCGGAGGTCAGGTCCGAGCTGAGTCCGTTGAACAGGGTCCACCCGACGCCGGTGATCAGGAGACACAGGGCGGAGACGAGGGCGGCCACGACGCGACCGACCCGGTACGCGACCGGGCGGGCCGGGGTGGCGTGACGCCGTCTCCGTGCCCGGCCGGGGGCACGACGGGGCGTCGCTGGCAGCTCGGCGCTCATCCACCGTCCTTGTCGTCGAGTAGGGCCGCTCGAGGCCGCCGATGATGATCAACGGTACCGCGCCGCGCGCCGGGCGTCGGAATCCGTGGGGTGCGTCGTAGAGTGTTTCGCGTGACGACCCGACTACCCGTCGTGACGGTGACGTACTCGCCGGGCGACCACCTCCGCAGCTTCGTCGAGACCCTCCCCGCGGCCACGACCCGGCAGGTCGGCCTGGTGATGGCGGACAACGGGTCGACGGACGGGGTGCCGGAGGAGGTCGCGGCGGAGTACGGGTTCGCCGAGTTCTTCCCCACGGGCGACAACCTGGGGTACGGCACCGCCATCAACCGGGCGGTGACGCTGATCGCTGGCCGGCCGGAGGATTTCGACCAGGAGTTCGTCCTGGTGGTCAACCCGGACGTGACCTTCGAACCCGGGTCGGTGGACGAGCTCCTCGCCGCCGCCGCACGCTGGCCGCGGGCCGCCGCGTTCGGCCCGCGGATCTCCGAGACCGACGGGTCCGTGTACCCGTCCGCCCGGGCGGTCCCACGTCTGGGCGCGGGGATCGGCCACGCCCTGCTCGGCCAGGTGTGGCCGCGGAACCCGTGGACGGCGGGATACCTCGACGACGCGGACATGGAGACCGAGCGGGCCGCCGGGTGGCTGTCGGGTTCATGCCTGCTGCTGCGCCGGGCGGCGTTCGATGCCCTGGGCGGGTTCGACGAGCGGTATTTCATGTACCTCGAGGACATCGACCTGGGCGACCGTCTCGGCAGGGCCGGGTGGCAGAACGTCTACGTGCCCGCCGCCGTCATCCACCACGACCAGGGTCACGCTGCGAACGCGGTGCCGGAGTTCACCCTCCGGGCGCACCACCGCAGCGCGTACCTGTTCCAGGCGGACAGGCACCCACACGCCTGGCAGGCACCGATACGCTGGGCGCTCAAAGCGGGCCTGGAGTTGCGGTGTCGCCTGGCGATCCGGTCCGCCCGGCGCGCCGCGGGCTGAGCCCGACACCCCGGAACCGAGACCCATCCACCGGCCACCGGAGCGGGGCGAGCGCGCCCCCGCCCGCGGCCCTTTCGACAGCAGGAGCCTTCACCGTGACCTCGACGACCCCCGGGAGTGCCACCGCCGACGACGACCTGATCGCGGACACCGAGGCGGTGGTGCTGGTCGGCGGCAAGGGCACCCGGCTCAGGCCCCTGACGATCTCGGCGCCCAAGCCGATGCTGCCCACCGCGGGCCTGCCCTTCCTGACCCACCTGCTCTCCCGGATCCGGGCGGCCGGCATCCGGCGCGTCGTGCTGGGGACCTCCTTCAAGGCCGAGGTCTTCGAGGAGTACTTCGGCGACGGGTCGGCCCTGGACCTGGACATCTCCTACGTCGTGGAGACCGAACCCCTGGGCACCGGCGGCGGCATCCGCAACGTCCTGTCCGAGCTCACCGCCTCGACGGTCATGGTGTTCAACGGCGACGTCCTCGGCGGGACCGACCTGCGGGAAATCCTCGCCCTGCACCACGAGAAGAACGCCGACCTGACGATGCACCTGGTCCGCGTCTCCGATCCGCGCGCGTTCGGCTGCGTCACCACCGACGACGACGGGCGCGTCCAGGACTTCCTGGAGAAGACCCAGGATCCGCCGACCGACCAGATCAACGCCGGCTGCTACGTGTTCCGCCGTGAGCTCATCGAGCAGATCCCCGAGGGCCAGCCGGTGTCGGTCGAGCGTGAGACCTTCCCCCAGTTGCTCAGTGAGGGCCGGCGCGTCTACGGGTTCGTCGACTCCGCCTACTGGCGGGACATGGGCACGCCGGAGGACTTCGTGCGCGGCTCGGCGGACCTGGTCCGCGGCATCGCCCCGTCGCCGGCGCTCGACGGCCACGCGGCGGAGTCCCTGGTCCACGAGGGTGCCGGGATCGGGGCGGGCGCCGTCCTGGTCGGCGGGACCGTCGTGGGGCGCGGCGCGGAGATCGGGGCCGGGGCCAGACTGGACGGCGCGGTCGTCTTCGACGGTGCCCGCATCGAGGCCGGGGCGACGGTCGAGCGTTCGATCGTCGGATTCGGCGCGAGAATTGGCCACCGGGCGCTCATCCGGGACGGCGTGATCGGTGACGGCGCCGACATCGGTGCCCGCTGCGAGCTCCTGCGCGGTGCCCGCGTGTGGCCGGGGGTGCAGATCCCCGACGGCGGGATCCGCTACTCCACCGACATGTAGGCCCGGCCGGCCTTCGCCACCCATCCGATGTCTCGCCACCCATCGGATCCGGCAGGTGGCGCGACATCGGATAGGTGGCGCTCATGGCGGCTACCGACTCACTCGATCGTCAGGTACGCGTCGCCGGCCGGCCGCGGATCGCGTGGCGGGACCGTCTCGGCGGGCACGCCCACCGCGACCGCACCGAGCGGCCGCCACGAGCCCGGCAACCCCAGTTCGCGGCGGGTGGTGTCGGCGGCGAAGATCGTCGACCCCACCCAGCACGAGCCCAGGCCGCGCGCGGCGAGCGCCACCAGCAGCGACTGCACCGCGGCACCTCCGGCGACGGTGAACATGGTCTCCTCGCAGGCGGCGCGGCGGGCGTCCGGGTAGTCGTGTGCTCCGGCGTCGTCGTCGACGAACGGCAGGATCAGCTCGGGGCAGGTGCGCAGCAGGTCACCGCGCCCGAGTCGACGGGCCAGGATCTCGCCGGTGTGCCCGTCGGCGCGCAGGTCGCGTTCCCAGTCCGCGCGCAGGGCGTCCAGCAGCCGCATGCGCGCGTGGCCCGCGACGCGCACGAACCGGACGGGCGTGGAGTGGTGCGGTGCGGGGGCGGTCAGCGCATCCGCCACGGCGCCGGCCAACAGGTCCGCGTCGACGGACTCGTCGGAGAACCGTCGCACCGAGCGACGGGCGGGAACGGCCTCCCGCCGCCCCAGCGCCACCGCTTCGGCTGTGCCCAACCGGAACAGGTCCGAGTACCCGTCCCTGACCAGGTCACGGGCCCGCCGGGGGACGTCCACCTCGTGGTCGTCGCGGCCGTGGTCGTCGTTGCCGTTGTCGTCACCGTCTCTGTCGTCACCGTCGTCCAGCAGCAGGTGCCCGATCCCGCGCACCACGGCCACGGGCCGGGCCCCCAGCTTGCCCTTGACCAGGTCCGCCGCTGACGCGATCTCGTCGGCCACGGCGACGTCGGTCACCAACAGTTCGTTGCCCTGGCGGTCCACGGCGCCGTCGTACCCCACCGACACCCGCAGTCCGGCGGCGCCGATGGCCATGTCGATCTGGCCAGTGCGCCAGGCCCGCCCCATCGTGTCGGTGACGACGACGGCGACGAGCGCGCCGGTGAGGCGTCGGAGTTCGCGGGCGAGCGCGGCGGCGGAGGCGTCAGGATCCTCGGGGAGCAGCGCGAGCTCGCGGGCCTCGACGTTGGAGCCGTCGACCCCGGCGGCGGCCTGGACGATCCCCAGCCGGTTCTCCGTGATGAGCGTGCGGTTGACGCGCGCGACCACGCGGACCGACTCGGCGTCCACGAGCCGCCGGCGCAGGGCGTCGCGCTCGTCCGGGTCGGTGGGGGCGGGAACGATCCGCCCCTCGGTCTTGGACAGCACCTTGGAGGTCAGCACCACCACGTCGCCGTCGACGAGGCCGTGCCGGTCGGCGGTGAGCGCGTCGGCGAGGGCGCGCGCGAGGTCGTCACCGGGCCGGAACTCGGGCAGGCCGTCGGGTGCCCACATGACGACGTCCGCGGGCGCGGCGTGTCCGACGGTCCAGCGGCGGATCTCGGGGAGCGCGCCGTCGGTCATCGGTCGGTCCGGGCGGGGACCTCGAGGCCGGCCAGGTCGATCGCGGCGGCGACCATGTCCGCGGTGGCGTCGGGGTCGGTCATGAGCAGCGGGACCTCCCGGATCGCGACGCCGTCGACCGCGCCGGAGCCGTCGGCGGGCGCGTCGCCCGGGGCCACGAGCCAGCCGTCGAGTAGGCCGGTGCCGGAGCGGGCGCCGTAGTGGCGCGCCACGGCCGTCGCGGAGGTCTCGACTCCGATCGCCGTGAGGCACGTGTCGGCCATGCCGCGCAGCACCGCCCCGCCGATCACCGGGCTGATGCCCACCACGGGGGCGGGGGTGGACCGCAGCGCGGCGCGGATCCCGGGCACCGCGAGGATCGCGCCGACGGAGACCACGGGGTTGGAGGGGGCGACGACGACGAGGTCGGCCGTCTCGATCGCCTCGAGCGTCTCCGGGGTCGGCGTGGCGGCATCGGCGCCGACCTGCACGAAGCCGGAAGGCGTCAGTTGCGCCCGGTGCTTGACCCACCACTCCTGGAAGTGGATCGCCCGCGGGCCGGGGGCGTCCGCGTCGGGGCCGTCGCCGGGGGTCGCCGCGTCGCCCGCGCCGGTCCCGTCGTCGGCCGTGCCGCCGGTCACGACCACGTGCGTCTCGCAGCGGTCGTCGGTCACGGGCAGCAGGCGGACGCCGGGGGACCAGCGGGTCGACAGCGCCTCGGTGACGTGGGTGAGCCGGTAGCCGGCGTCGAGCATCTGCGTGCGCACCAGGTGGGTGGCCAGATCCTTATCGCCCAGCCCGAACCAGTCGGGCTGCACGCCGTATGCCGCGAGTTCGTCCCGGCAGTTCCACGTCTCCCCGGCGTGGCCCCAGCCGCGCTCGGGGTCGATGCCGCCGCCGAGGGTGTACATGCAGGTGTCGAGGTCGGGGCAGATGCGGACCCCGTGCATCCAGGCGTCGTCGCCGACGTTGACCACCGCGTCGATACGATGCGGCGAACCCGCTCGGGCGGACTCGGCGTCCAGTCCGAGTAGTCGGCGGGCGCCGAGCAGGAAACGGGCGCCACCGACGCCGCCGGCCAGAACACAGATCTTCACACGGACGAGAGTAGTGACGGTGCGTGCGACGCCGCGCCGGTGGGCTGGACAGGCCCGGTCCGGGAGGGTGGCGGGCGCGCCGGGGACGTGTCCCACGCCACAATCGCGGCGGCGTGTCACCGGCCGCGGCGGGTGGGGAAAATGGTAGGTATCCCCGATTTCACTTGACCTACGCGGCTTGCATGTGTGTAATCACAGGTGTGTCATTCCCTGGTGGGTGACGGTAAACATCGCACAGACATCAGACAATCCGCGATCCGGCAGGGCTCCCTCGGCCGTGTCGGCGACGGGCACTTAGACGCGGACCATCGCGCACGAACATGCAACACGAAGGGATGACCGTGGATCGACAGTCACGCACCGTCGCGGGACCCGAGCTGGCCCTGGTCGACCTCGGTGTCTCCGGCCTGTTCGTCGAGGACGAGCAGGAGAGCTGGCAGGAACGGGCTCTGTGCGCGCAGACCGATCCCGAGGCGTTCTTCCCGGAGAAGGGCGGGTCGACCCGCGAGGCCAAGAAGATCTGCACCGGCTGCGAGGTCAAGGCCGAGTGCCTCGAGTACGCGCTGGCCAATGACGAGCGGTTCGGCATCTGGGGCGGGCTGTCCGAGCGTGAGCGGCGGCGCATCAAGCGCGACGCCGTCATGTGAGCCGCGGGCGGGTCATCCCAGCCCGTCACCCGGCCCCGTCTTCCGGCGCCACCTCCCACCCCTGACCGCCCCGTACCGGGCGGTCAGTTCTCGTCGGGGCCGGCCTCGACCTCGTCGGGGGAGAGTTCCAGGTGCTGGGAGACCAGTTCGACCAGCACGGAGTAGATGAGGTCCCGCAGGTCATCGCTGTCCGGCGTGCGCCGGGACAGGGGCTTGCGGAACAACACCAGCCGCGCCCGGGTCGGCTGCCCCGAGCGGTCGACGCCCGCCGGCACCAGGCGGGCGAGCGGGACGTCGCCGTCGGCCACGACCTCCTCGGGCCACGTCTCGCCGGGACGCAGTCGCATGCGGGGCACCATGTCGACCGCGAGGTCCAGATGCACCAGTCGGGAGTGCCAGTGCTGGTCGATCTCCGCGAACGCCTCGAGCGCGGCAGCGTCGAACTCGGCCGACCGGCTGCGCCACCTCGGCACCTCCGGGGGCAGGATCGGGCCGCGGGGGCCGTGCCCGCGTCGGTCCGCCCGCCGGGAGGTGACCACACGCGGGCCGCGACGCCCCGGGTCCCCGGGGAAATCTCGGACCGAGATCCGGCTGCCGGCGCACACGTCGCTCTGGCCGGCACCGGGGATCGCGGTGCCGGTGGGCGGTCGTCCGGGTACCGGGGCGGTCGGGGTCATGGCGCGAGGATAACCCCGCTCGTGGCGGGTGCGTCGAACCGGCGTGGGCGGGTCGCGGCCCCTCCGCCCCGGGTGCGGGACTACCCTGGGGCCTCGTGAGTGAGAACCGTCGTTGCTGCCGTCCGGGATGTCCCAACCGCGCGGTCGCCACGCTCACCTACGTCTACGCCGACTCCACGGCCGTCATCGGCCCGCTGCCCGCGGTCCGCGAGCCGCACGCCTGGGATCTCTGCGCGGCCCACGCACTGCGCATCACCGCCCCCCGGGGCTGGGACCTGGTGCGCCACCCGGACATCGACACCTCGGCCGAGGACTCGGACCTCACGGCGTTGCTCGACGCGGTCACCGGCGGCCCGGTCGGCGGGCGCAGGACCGGCGCCGCACTGGTCGACGCCGATCGCCTGCGTCGTCTCGGTGTCTCCGATCCCGGGCCGGTCCTCGACGACGCACGGAGCCGCACGGAGGCCGGGTCCGGCCCCGCCACCGGCCCCTCCGGCGCGACCGGACGTCCCCACCTGCGGGTCGTGCCGGACATGGCCACCGCGCCCGACGCCGGGGCCGGCGGGTCCGGTGACGGCCGACCGGAGCCGGGCCCCGCCCCCCGCTGAGCCGCGGCCCGCGAGGTCGGTCCGCCGCCAGTACGGCGCGGGTAGGGTCAGGCAGAACACCGACCGACCCGTCTCACACCCCTGGAGCAACACGTGGCACGTAGCGCCGAGTCCGTCCGAGCAGTCATCAAGGCGTACGACGTCCGTGGTGTCGTCGGCGAACAGATCGATGAGGACTTCGTCCGCGAGGTCGGGGCGTCGTTCGCCCGCCTCATGCGTTCGGAGGGTGCCCGCACCGTGGTGATCGGCCACGACATGCGGGACTCGTCCCCGGGCCTGTCCGCCGCCTTCGCCGACGGGGTGACCGCCCAGGGACTGGACGTGGTGACCATCGGCCTGGCCTCGACCGACCAGCTCTACTTCGCCTCCGGTTCACTCGACTGCCCCGGTGCCATGTTCACCGCCAGCCACAACCCCGCCGCCTACAACGGCATCAAACTGTGCCGCCCCGGCGCCAAGCCGGTCGGGCAGGAGTCCGGCCTGCGGACCATCGCGGACGAGGTCATCGAGGGGGTCCCCGCCCACGACGGCGAGGCCGGCACCGTCACCGAACGGGACGTTCTGGACGGCTACGGCGAGTACCTGCGCGGACTAGTCGACCTGTCGGGCATCCGCCCGCTCACGGTGGCGGTGGACGCCGGCAACGGGATGGGTGGCCACACCGTGCCTGCCGTCCTGGGCGGGTTGCCGCTCGAGATCGTGCCGCTGTACTTCGAGCTGGACGGCAATTTCCCCAACCACGAGGCGAACCCGCTGGAACCGGCCAACATCGTCGACCTGCAGGCCCTCGTCAGGGAGAGCGGGGCCGACATCGGCCTGGCGTTCGACGGCGACGCCGACCGGTGCTTCGTGGTGGACGAGCGCGGCGAGCCGGTCGCGCCGTCGGCCATCACCGCCCTCGTCGCCGAGCGTGAGCTGGCCAAGGACCCGGGCGCCTCGATCATCTACAACCTCATCACCTCCCGGGCCGTCCCCGAGCTCGTCGAGGAGAAGGGCGGCGTCGCCGTCCGTACCCGGGTCGGGCACAGCTTCATCAAGGCGCAGATGGCCGACACCGGTGCCGTCTTCGGAGGGGAGCACTCGGCGCACTACTACTTCCGCGATTTCTGGGGCGCCGACTCGGGCATGCTCGCCGCGATGCACGTCCTGGCGGCGCTGGGCGGGCAGGACGGGACCCTGTCGGCGCTCATGGCCGAGTACACCCGGTACGCCGCCTCCGGCGAGATCAACTCCACTCTCGACTCCGCCGAGGCCCAGACCGAACGGATGGAGGAGGTCGTCTCCGCGTTCTCGAAGCGCGCCGAGTCCATCGACCGGCTCGACGGCGTGACGGTGGACCTCGGCGACGGATCGTGGTTCAACCTGCGCGCCTCCAACACCGAGCCGCTGCTGCGTCTCAACGCCGAGGCGCCTACCAGGGAGGACGTCGCCGCCGTGGTCGACGAGGTCCTCGCGATCGTCCGTGCCTGACCTGACCAGCGACACCGGGGCCGGTCGGGTCGACCTCGACGACCCCGGGGCGCTGCGCGCCGCCGACGCCACGGGTGCGCTGCTCCACGCGTCGATGGCGGGAGCCCAGTTGCGCACCGTGGCCACCGCCGCGGGCGGTGGCGCGCTCGACTCGCTCGAGCGATTCCGTCCGAGGGCGGTGGTCTGGGTGTCCGGGCGGTCGGACCGTGCGCGCCACGCGGCCGGCGTGGTGGCCGCACTGGCGGAGATCGGCGGCGGCCCCGCCGTCCCCCCGCTGGTGCTCGCGCGCACCCTGCCCGCGTGGGTCGGCGCTCTCGACGTGGTCCTCGTCTCCGGGGACGACGCCGGCGACCCTCGACTGGTGACCGCGATCGACTCCGCCGCCGGCCGCGGCGCGACCGTCATCGTGGACGTACCCCGGGAGGGCCCGGTCGCCGAGTCCGGCCGCGGCCGGGCCACGTGGCTCGAACCGCTCCCGTACGTGCCGCCCCACCGTGGTGTGCTGCGCCACCTGGCGGCCGGGATGGCCGTGCTCGCCGCGCTGGGCGCCCGGGGCCTGGACGTGGCCGCTGCGGCCGACGCCGTCGACATCGAACTCGAGGGGCTCGGCCCGGAACTGGCCACCCCGGTCAACCCGGCGAAGCTGCTCGCGACATCGGTGGCGGGCCGTGATCCTCTCGTGTGGATCCACTCGGACCCGGTGTCCGCGGCCTACTGTGACCGCGCGGTCGCCGCGTTCTGCGACGCCGGCAGGGTCACGGCCGCGTCCTCGGTCCCCGACGCGGTGCGTGCGCACGCCGAACGCGCCCAGGGTCGTCTGCCGACGGATCCGCTGGCGAGCCTGTTCCACGACGAGGAGTTGGACGGACCACGCGACGATCTGCCCGTCAGGTACGTCGGTATGGTGTTGGGCGCGGACGAGGAGATCGTCCGGCTGGCCGCGGGCCCGCTCGCGGATGTCGAGTGGATCACCGATCGCGGTCGGGACACGGCCGGCGACGCCCCGGCCCCGTTGAGCGGAAAGGTGGCAGCGCTCATGGCCCGCACGGAACTGGCCGCCGCCTACCTCCTCGTCGGAGGTCTGTAGGTCCGTGGTCGCACTCGAACCGGTGGTCCAGGCCTACGCCTGGGGCTCCCGGACCGCGCTTCCCGAGCTGTGCGGGATCACCTCGCCGGCGCCCCACCCCGTCGCCGAGCACTGGTTCGGCGCGCACGACTCCGGCTCCTCGCGGTGCTCGGACGGTCGCGGCCTCGACGCACGGATCGCCGCCGACCCCGAGCGCGAGCTGGGCCCGCGGGTGCTGGCCGAGCACGGCGGGGGACTGCCCTTCCTGGTCAAGCTGCTCTCCGCCGAACAGGCACTGTCGCTCCAGGCCCATCCGTCCCCGGAGAAGGCGCGTGAGGGTTTCGCGGCGGAGGACGCGCGCGGGATCGCCGTCGACGCGCCGGACCGCAACTACCGCGACGTCAACCACAAGCCCGAGATCCTCGTCGCGCTCACCGAGTTCCACGCCCTCGTGGGCTTCCGCCCGGTGGAGCGCACGGTGGCACTGCTCGACGCGCTGGGCGTCGCGTCCCTGAAGCCCTACCGGGACATGCTCGCCGGGCAGCCCGACGCCGAGGGTCTGCGCGCGGTCTTCACCACCTTCGTCACGATGCCGCACGTCGTACTGGCCGGCGTCGTGCCCGACCTGGTGACCTGTGCGGTGTCCTACCTCACCGACCACGGGGTCGAGGGGCCGTGGTCCCCGGTGGCCGCGACGATCACCGAACTCGCCGAGCGGTACCCGACCGATCCGGGGGTCCTGGGTGCGCTGCTGCTCAACCGGGTCGTCCTCCAGCCGGGCGAGGCCGTCTACCTGGGGCCCGGGCAACTCCACGCCTACCTACGGGGCGTCGGTGTGGAGGTCATGGCCAACTCGGACAACGTCCTGCGCGGCGGCCTGACCCCCAAGCACGTCGACGTCCCCGAACTGATGCGGGTGCTCGAGTTCAGCCCGCTCGCAGACCCCACCGTCCGGGCGGTCGAGGCCGACCGCGACATCCCCGGCGAGGTCGACTACCCCACGCCCGAACCCGATTTCGCGTTGTCGCGCATCGACGTGCCGGCCGACGGCGACCCGGCCGCCTGGCGACCGGAGGGCCCCGAGGTGCTGCTGTGCACCTCCGGCGAGGCGGTCGTGGACTCCGACGGGACGAGCGAGGCCCTCGCGCCCGGGCGGGCCGTGTGGGTACCGGCCTCGACCTCCCGGGTGTGTCTGCGCAGTACCGCCGGGGCCACCGTGTTCCGGACCCGCGTCGCCGGCGGGTGACGGGGCCGACACCCCGGCGGGCCGTCCCGCTAGTGTGGGGCGGAAGTCTTTCGCGAGTCAACGAGGAGCTGGTCGAGGAACATGTCCGCTGATCTGCAGGTTCAGTCCGTCAACGGTGTCGAGTTCAAGGTGGCGGATCTGTCGCTGGCGGAGGCGGGCCGCAAGCAGATCCGTCTGGCCGAGCACGAGATGCCGGGTCTGATGGCGCTGCGCGAGGAGTACGCGGCCGAGCAGCCGCTGGCCGGCGCCCGGATCGCGGGGTCGATCCACATGACGGTGCAGACCGCGGTGCTGATCGAGACGCTGACCGCGCTGGGTGCGGAGGTCCGGTGGGCCTCGTGCAACATCTTCTCCACGCAGGACGAGGCGGCCGCGGCGGTCGTGGTGGGCCCGGAGGGGACCCCGGAGGCTCCGCAGGGCGTGCCGGTGTTCGCGTGGAAGGGCGAGACCCTCACCGAGTACTGGTGGTGCACCGAGCAGATCATGACCTGGCCGGAGACCGAGCCGAACATGATCCTCGACGACGGTGGCGACGCCACGATGCTCGTGATCAAGGGCAAGGAGTTCGAGCAGGCCGGCGCCGTGCCCTCGGACGACTCGGCCTGGTCCGCGGAGGAGAAGGTCTTCCACGCGCTGCTGCGTGAGTCCGTTCCGGCCAACCCGGGCAAGTACACGGCGATCGCCGAGTCGGTCCAGGGCGTGACCGAGGAGACCACCACCGGCGTCCACCGCCTGTACCACTTCCACAACGAGGGCGTGCTGCCGTTCCCGGCGATGAACGTCAACGACGCGGTCACCAAGAGCAAGTTCGACAACAAGTACGGCACCCGCCACTCGCTGCTGGACGGCATCAACCGCGGCACCGATGCCCTCATCGGCGGCAAGAAGGCCCTGGTGTGCGGTTACGGCGACGTGGGCAAGGGCTGCGCCGAGGCGCTGGCCGGGCAGGGCGCGCGCGTGCAGGTCACCGAGATCGACCCGATCAACGCACTGCAGGCGCTGATGGACGGCTTCGACGTGGTCACCGTGGACGAGGCCATCGCCGATGCGGACATCATCATCACCGCCACGGGCAACAAGGACATCATCACTTTCGAGCACATGACGCGGATGAAGAACAAGGCCATCCTGGGCAACATCGGCCACTTCGACAACGAGATCGACATGGCTGGGCTCGAGTCCGCCGAGGGCGTCACCCGCATCAACATCAAGCCGCAGGTCGACGAGTTCGTCTTCGACGACGACGGCCGCTCGATCATCGTGCTGTCCGAGGGGCGTCTGCTCAACCTGGGCAACGCCACCGGGCACCCGTCGTTCGTGATGTCCAACAGCTTCTCCGACCAGGTCATCGCCCAGATCGAGCTGTTCACCAAGGCCGACCAGTACCCGATCGGGGTGCACCTGCTGCCCAAGATCCTCGACGAGAAGGTCGCCCGCCTGCACGTCGAGGCGCTCGGAGGCTCCCTGACCACGCTGGCCAAGGACCAGGCCGAGTACATCGGCGTGGACGTCGAGGGCCCCTTCAAGCCCGACCACTACCGCTACTGAGCGACGCCGGGGATGGTCGCACGGCTGGTGGTCGTCGAGGGTCTCGACGGCGCGGGGAAGAACACGCTGACGACGGCGCTCGTCGCCGAGCTCGCCTCCCGCGGTCTCTCGGTCGGCCGCCTGGCCTTCCCCCGGTACGGCACCCTGCACGCCGACCTGGCCGCCGACGCACTGCACGGTGGCCAGGCCGGCACCGCGGACTCGCCCCACGCGATGGCACTGCTGTTCGCGATGGACAGGCACGCCGCGCTGGGCGAGCTCGCGCAGCTGGGGTCCACCCACGACGTGGTGCTGCTCGACCGGTACGTGGCCTCCAACGCCGCGTACACCGCCGCCCGGCTCGGTCCGGACCGCGAGTCCGAGGTGGTCGAGTGGATCGGCACCCTCGAGTTCGACCGGCTCGGGCTGCCCGTCCCCGACCTGCAGATCCTGCTCGACACCCCGGTGGAGCTGGCGGCACGGCGCGCGGGCTCCCGGGAGGCCGCCGATCCGGCGCGCGTCCGCGACCGCTACGAACGCGACGCGGAGCTGCAGGCGGCGACCGGGCGGGTCTACCGTCGGCTCGCCGCCACAGGGTGGCGTTCGCCCTGGCGCGTGATCGGGGCGGACCCCCACGTGCGGGAGTTGGCAGACCTCGTCGTCGTCCCCCCTCCGGCCGCCGCGCCGCACCCCGGTCCGCCGGGTCGGCCGGGTAAGGTCTGAGAGGGCAGGAACACGACCCGCGGTGCGTGCCCACGGGTGGTGAGCCTGACGACGCCTACACGATACGCCGACACAAGTGGTGACCATGACCCCGAAGATCCTCGTCGTCGACGACGACGCCGCACTGGCAGAGATGCTCACCATCGTCCTGCGGGGCGAGGGGTTCGAGACCGAGATCGTCGGCGACGGAGTCCAGGCCATCGAGACGTTCCGCGCGGTGCAGCCCGACCTGGTTCTGCTGGACCTCATGTTGCCGGGCAAGAGCGGGATCGACGTGTGCCGCGAGATCCGCGCCGAGTCCCGGGTGCCGATCGTCATGCTCACGGCCAAGACCGACACCGTCGACGTGGTGCTCGGCCTGGAGTCCGGCGCGGACGACTACATCATGAAGCCCTTCAAGCCGAAGGAACTGGTGGCCCGCATCCGGGCCCGCCTGCGTCGCGGCGAGGACGAGCCCAGCGAGGTCCTGCACATCGGCGACGTGACGATCGACGTCCCCGCGCACACGGTCACCCGCGAGGGCACGCCGATCCCGCTCACCCCGCTCGAGTTCGACCTCCTGGTGGAACTGGCCCGCAAGCCCCGCCAGGTGTTCACGCGTGAGGTCCTGCTCGAACACGTGTGGGGCTACCGCCACTCGGCCGACACCCGGCTGGTCAACGTCCACGTCCAGCGCCTGCGGGCGAAGATCGAGAAGGACCCCGAGAACCCGGAGGTCGTCCTCACCGTGCGCGGTGTCGGCTACAAGGCCGGTCCGGTCTCGTGACCACCGCTCGTCCCGACGACGCGGTGGCGTCCACCGGGGACGAGCCCGACACCCGGGACGTGACCGACTCGTCACCGACCCTCCGGGAGCGACTGTCCGAACTCGACCCGGCCGCCATCGGCGGTCGGATCGCGCGGCTGTGGCGGCGGTCGCTGCAGCTGCGGGTCGTCACCTCCACGCTGGCGCTGTCGATGGGCGTGATCCTCACGATCGCGTTCATGTTGCAGAGCCAGATGGCAGCCCAGCTGCTGTCGACCAAACTCGACGCGGCCATAGAGCAGGCCAGCAGGCTCCGCCTCACGGTGCAGGCGCAGATCGCCGCCACCGACGAGGGCACGAGCGAGCAGTCCCGGATCGACCAGGCGCGGAGCGCCATCAGCGACCGCGGGCTCGCCTCCGACGGGGACTCCGTCCACGCCGGCACCTTCGACCCGATCCTCGTGGTGCCGGACCAGACCGGCCGCGGCCAGGTGGTCAGCCCCTCCGGGGCGCAGGTGCCACCGGAGCTGCAGTCCCTGGTCCAGCGGGGCAGGATCGCCTCCCAGTACGTCACCGTCGACTTCCGTGGCGAGCAGGTCAAGGCGCTCATGCTCGGCACGCCGACGGACTCCTCCATCCCCGGACTCGAGCTGTACCTCGTCTACCCGCTCACCGCGGAGGAACAGACCCTCGGGATCATGCGGGGGATCGTCGCCACGGCGGGCCTGGCGATCATCGTCCTGTCCGCGGCGATCGCGTGGATAGTGGCCCGGCAGGTCGTCCTGCCCGTGCGGCAGGCGGCCTCCATCGCCCAGCGCTTCGCCAACGGCCACCTCAAGGAACGGATGGTCATCCGCGGCGAGGACGACGTCGCGCGCCTGGCCATGGCGTTCAACGACATGGCGCAGAGCCTGTCGGACCAGATCACCCAGCTCGAGGAGTTCGGTGACCTGCAGAAGCGGTTCACCTCAGATGTCTCCCACGAGCTACGCACACCGCTGACCACCGTCCGGATGGCGGCGGACATCATCTCCGACTCCGCCGCCGACCTGGACGCCCCCGCCAAACGCGCGGTGGAGCTGCTCGAATCCGAACTCGACCGGTTCGAGAGCCTGCTCACCGACCTGCTCGAGGTCTCCCGTCACGACGCCGGCATGGCCGAGCTCGCGACGGCCGAGATGGACGTGCGCACCTCCGTCGCGGACTCGGTCGGCACCGTGGCTCACATCGCCGAGGCCGCCGGGGTGGAGGTCGAGGTCGACATGCCCGACGAGCCGGTCATGGCCGAGGTCGACTCGCGGCGCGTCGAGCGGATCCTGCGCAACCTCGTGGCGAACGCGCTCGACCACAGTGAGTCCAAGCCGGTGAAGGTCACCCTGCGGTGTTCGGACGCCGCCCTCGCCGTCTCGGTCCGCGACCACGGGGTGGGGCTCAAACCCGGGGAGGAGACCCGGGTGTTCAACCGCTTCTGGCGCGCCGACCCCTCACGGGTGCGACGTTCCGGCGGCACCGGGCTCGGCCTGGCGATCGCCCTCGAGGACGCCAAGCTCCACGGGGGCCGGCTGGACTGCTGGGGCAGCCCGGGGGAGGGGTCCTGCTTCCGTTTGACCATCCCGCGGCGCCGCGGCGGCACCCTCACCTCCAGCCCGCTGCCCCTCACCCCCGAGGACGAGGCCAGGCTCGTGCGTACCGGCTCGCCGACCCCCCTCGAGCGGGTCACCGGGGCAGGGGAGAGCCGGCCATGACCCGGCCCCGGCCCCGGTCCCTGCTCGTGTCGGTGGCGCTGGCCTGCGCGACCGGGCTGGCGGCGACCGGGTGCGCCACGCTGCCCTCGTCGTCGTCCCCCCAGGTCATCGACACCTTCTCGCCGGAGGGCAGCGAACTGTCGGTCCCCACGCCGGTACCGGACCAGGAACCGGACCTCCTGGTCCGCGACTTCCTCAAGGCCGCGGCGATCGCCGATCAGCGGCACGCCGCCGCCCGTCAGTTCCTCACCCCGGACGCCGCCGAGAACTGGGACGACCTCGCGGAGACCATCATCGTGCTGCGCGCCGACCTCAGCGCCGAGGGCGGCCGGTCGGCCGACCGCGCCGAGTACACGCTGCGTGCGGAGAAGGTCGGCACCCTCGACCCCGGCGGCATCTTCCGCGAGGACGTCGGCCAACTCGAGGTCACCATCGGCCTGACCCGCACCGACGGCCAGTGGCGCATCGACGAACTGCCGCCCGGGGTGGTGATCGAGAAGGCCGAGTTCTTGTCGACCTACGCGCAACGGGACCTGTTCTTCCTCTCCGGATCCGGTGACGCGCTCGTCCCGGACCCGCGCTGGACGGCCGCCGACCGCACCGATCTCGAGTACTCGCTCGTCAATCTGCTCGCCACCGGCCCCCGGCCCGGACTCACCGACGCGGTCCTGTCCCGCGTACCCGCCTCCGTCTCCGTCCGCCCCGACGAGGACGAGGACGGCGCCGACGCCGCGGGCACCACCATCGACTTCGCCCGATTGCCGGTCCTCAGCAGCCAGGCCACCACCCAGTTCGCCGCGCAGGTCGTGTGGACCCTCGCCCGCGCCGACGTCCCCGGCCCCTACCGCCTCGAGCGGGACGGCGCCCCCCTCGACGAGCGATACGCGACCGGGTGGACCACCGAGGACGTCCGTGACTTCGACCCCTACCCGCCGGCGGAGCCCATGCGATACGCCCTCACCGCCGCGGACGGGTTGGTGCGGCTCGAGGCCGGCGGCGCACGACCGGCCTCGGGGCCCTGGTCGGAGGTGCGCGGCGGCACCAACGCGGTGATCTCCCACGACGGACGCAACCTCGCCGTGGTGACCGGGGAGGGGGAGATCGGACCGCGCCGTGTCCTGGTGGGGCCGATCGACGGCGCGCCCGCCGAGGCCCTCACCGCCGGGACGGTGGCCGGCCCGACGTTCCACCCGGTGACCGGGCGGGCCTGGGTGCTGGTCGACGACGCGCGACTGCTCCGTATCGGGATGGGCGAGAACGCCCCCGCCGTCCAGGAGATGGACGCCGGGCCGCTGCTCGCCCTCGGGGCGAGGGTGACCGGCCTGCGTATCGACCAGTCCGGAACCCAACTGGCCGTGGTCGTCGACGGCAAGGTGTTCATCGGCGCGTTGTCCGCCGAGACCGGACAACCGCTGCCGGGCACGTTCCGCCAGGTCGGCCGCGCACTCGGGGAGACCGTCACCGCCGTGGCGTGGCGGGACCGGTCCACGATCGTCGTGGGTCGCGACACCACCGAGGCCCCCGTCGCGACCGTCTCCGTGGACGGGGCGATCGCCGAGCCGTTGTCCCAGCGAAACATCTCGGGACCGGTGACCGCGGTCGCGGCGGCCGGGCGCGAGATCTACGTGGTGGACCGGCGGTCCCTGCTGCGACTCGACACCGGTGCCGACACCGGTGACAGGTACTGGCGGGAGATCGCCGGACTGGCCGCCATCCGCGCGGACCCGGTGGTGGCGGGCTGAGCCGGTGACCGCCGGGGACGAGGGTGCGCCGGCCCGGTGGCGCGGCGGGGAGACCTGGACCGCGGCTCTCGCCGACCTGGTCGTACCCGTGGAATGCGCCGGATGCGGCCGCCCCCGTCACCGGTGGTGCCCGGACTGCGCCGCCACACTCGCGGGCGCCCCGCTGGGAGTGCGGACCCGCGCCGACCTGCGGGTGCCGGTCTGGGCGCTGTCCCGGCACGCCGGCCCGGCCGCCCGGGCGGTGTCGGCCTACAAGGACCGCGGGCGGGCCGACCTGGCACGGCCACTCGGAGCGGCCCTGGCCGCGGCCGTCGACGTGCTCCGGGCAGACGGGGAGATCGCGGAGGCGGGCGACCGCCCCACCGTGCTGGTGCCCGCGCCCGCGTCGGCGCGGGCCCGGCGGCGGCGGGGGTTCGACCACGTCCGCGGCGTGGTGGACGTCCTCGCCGCCGAGCTCGCCGGCTCGGTGCCGGGCGGGCCGGTGGTGGTGGCCCCGCTCCTCGAGGTCCGGGGACGGGTGCGGGACGCGGCCGGGCTCGGCGCGCAGGCCCGCGCGGACAATCTCTCGGGGCGGATCCGCCGCCGCCCGGTGGGCACCGGGTTGCGGGCGACCCCGGGGGCGCCGGCGACCGTGCCCGCCCTGTTGGGGACACCGTCGACCGTGCTCCTCGTCGACGACGTGGTCACCACGGGCGCCACTGCCGCGCAGTGCGTCGCGGTCCTGGACGCGGGCGGGCTGCGCGTCACGGGTGTGCTCGCCGTGACCGCCGCCTGACGGCGGACGACTCCCCGCGGGGGAGGGGTCGACGCGACCTTCGCGGTCCGCGGGTCCGCGCCCACGCGAGGGGGTAGGGTGGGTTTTGGACACGTTCACCAGCACGTTCGCCGCCTGGCGGCTCCGGTGGACAGCGTCTGCAGAGTATCCACTCAGCCATGTGGGTGGCCCCTTCGGCCGGGATTCCGGGCGGTTACCGGATCGGCCGCAGCGGTCCGCCGCAGGCCCGATGAGGAGGAGCTTCGATGGCGAAGACCCCCGCAGTCCTGCTTGATCCCGCCACCTTCGACGGTCCGTCGACAGACGACCCCGGTACGCCGGAGGCCCCGGTCACCATCCGTGGCCGCAATGTCGAGGTCCCCGAACACTTCGCGAGCCGCATCAACGCCAAGCTCGCGAAGATCGAGAAGATCTCGCCGGCCATCCAACGGTTCGACGTGATCCTGCTGCACGAGAACAACCCGCGGCTGTCCAAGGTGAGCCAGCGCATCGAGATCACCCTCAAGGGCAAGCCCGGCGTCGCTCGCGCGGAGGCGGCCGAGGACACCTTCTACGCGGCCCTCGAGTCGGCGGTCGCCAAGCTCGAGCGTCAGATGCGCAAGGCCCGCACGCGGCGCAAGATCAGCCACTCCGGCCACCGGCGCCCCCAGTCCGTCGCCGAGGCGACCGCCGAGCTGACGGCCGACGCCGCCCCGGCCGAGATGCTGGACGGGGTCGACGGCGCCGAGTACAACGACGGGGTCGACGAGCAGATGCCGGGACAGATCGTGCGGAAGAAGGAGCACGACGGCGCCCCGATGTCGGTCGACGAGGCACTCGAGAAGATGGAGCTGGTGGGCCACGACTTCTATCTCTTCCGGGATACCGAGACCGGACGCGCCACCGTCGTCTACCGCCGGCACGCGTTCGACTACGGGCTCATCACCCTGAGCGACGAGGGCTGACGGCCCCGTCCCGTAACCCCCGAGGGCGGTCCGGTCCCCCCTGACCGGACCGCCCTCGGGGTGTCACGACGGCCCACAGCGCCTAGGATGAGGACGGGCCCGCGTGTCGCCACGCAGGTCGCCGTATCCACGACCACTTCCCCGACCACGAGGACGTTCGAGACTGTGTCGATTCTTTCCAAGCTGCTCCGTGCCGGCGAGGGGCGAAAGCTCAAGAAGTACACCGCTCTCGCCGACTACGTGGACACACTCGCCGACGAGACGGAGAAGCTGAGCGACGACGAACTGCGGGCAAAGACCGACGAGTTCAGGCGTCGCGTCGCCGACGGGGAGACCTTGGACGAGCTCCTCCCGGAGGCCTTCGCGGTGGCCCGCGAGGCGGCCCACCGGGTCCTCGGTCAGAAGCCCTACAAGGTGCAGATCATCGGCGCCATCGTGCTGCACACCGGGTCGGTCGCCGAGATGAAGACCGGCGAGGGCAAGACCCTGACCTGTGTGTTGCCGGCCTACCTCAACGCGCTGGCCGGTAACGGCGTGCACGTGGTCACCGTCAACGACTACCTGGCCAAGCGTGACGCGGAATGGATGGGTCGTGTCCACCGCTTCCTCGGCCTGTCGGTGGGAGCGATCCTCGGCGGGATGACCCCGGCGCAGCGCCGCGAGGCCTACCACGCCGACATCACCTACGGCACCAACAACGAGTTCGGCTTCGACTACCTGCGCGACAACATGGCGCACGACACCGCCGACCTGGTCCAGCGCGGCCACAACTACGCGATCGTGGACGAGGTCGACTCGATCCTCATCGACGAGGCGCGGACCCCGCTCATCATCTCGGGACCCGCCGACGGTTCCAGCAAGTGGTACGGCGAGTTCGCACGCATCGCGCCGTTGCTGGAGGAGGGGACCCACTACGAGGTCGACCGCAAGAAGCGGACCATCGGCGTGACCGAGCAGGGCGTGGAGTTCGTCGAGGACCAGCTGGGGATCGACAACCTCTACGAGGCCGCGAACTCGCCCCTGGTGAGCTACCTGAACAACTCCATCAAAGCCAAGGAGCTGTTCACCAAGGACAAGGACTACATCGTCCGCGACGGCGACGTGATCATCGTCGACGAGTTCACCGGCCGAGTCCTCGACGGGCGTCGCTACAACGAGGGCATGCACCAGGCGATCGAGGCCAAGGAGCGGGTCGAGATCAAGGCCGAGAACCAGACGCTGGCCACCATCACCCTGCAGAACTACTTCCGGCTGTACGACAAGCTGGCGGGCATGACGGGCACGGCCGAGACCGAGGCCGCCGAGCTCTACTCGATCTACAAGCTCGAGGTCATGCCCATCCCGACCAACCGGCCGATGGCCCGCGAGGACCAGGCGGACCTCATCTACAAGACGGAGGAGGCGAAGTTCGCCGCCGTCGTGGAGGACATCGCCGAGCGGGTCGAGAAGAAGCAGCCGGTGCTCGTGGGCACCGCCTCGGTCGAGCGCAGTGAGCACCTGTCCAAGCTGCTCACGCGCAAGGGCATCAAGCACCACGTCCTCAACGCCAAGTTCCACGCCTCGGAGGCGCAGATCATCGCGCAGGCCGGACGGCCCGGTGCGGTCACGGTCGCCACGAACATGGCCGGCCGCGGCACCGACATCGTCCTCGGCGGCAACGCCGACATCATCGCCGACCTCAACCTGCGCGAGCGCGGACTCGACCCGGTCACCACCCCGGAGGAGTACGAGCAGGCCTGGGACACCGAGATCGAGCGGATGCGCACGCTCACCAAGGAGGAGGCGGAGCGGGTCCGCCAAGCCGGTGGCCTGTACGTGCTCGGCACCGAGCGGCACGACTCGCGGCGCATCGACAACCAGCTGCGCGGGCGCTCGGGACGTCAGGGCGACCCGGGCGAGTCACGCTTCTACCTCTCGCTGGGTGACGAGCTCATGAGGCGCTTCAACGGTGCTGCCGTCGAGGCGATCATGAATCGTCTGAGCCTGCCCGACGACGTGCCGATCGAGGCCGGCATGGTCTCGCGGGCCGTGAAGAACGCCCAGACGCAGGTCGAGTCGCAGAACTTCGAGATCCGCAAGGACGTCCTCAAGTACGACGAGGTGATGAACCAGCAACGCACGGTGATCTACCGTGAGCGCAAGCGGATCCTCGAGGGCGAGGACATCACCGACCAGGTCGAGTCGATGATCTACCAGGTCGTCAGCGCCTACGTCGACGGTGCCACCGCCGAGGGGTACGTCGAGGACTGGGACCTGGACAAGCTGTGGGACGCGCTCCACCAGCTCTACCCGGTGACGATCGCGGCGCAGGACATCATCGACGGCGACGAGTACGGGTCGTCCGGCGACCTGTCCGCCAAGAACCTCAAGGACGCCGTCCTCGACGACGTCTTCGCCCGCTACGACGAGCGTGAGGCAGAGATCGAGGGCATCGGCGGGGAGGGTGCCATGCGTCAGCTCGAGCGGTCGGTCATGCTACAGGTCCTCGACCGGAAGTGGCGCGAGCACCTCTACGAGATGGACTACCTCAAGGAGGGCATCGGCCTCCGGGCGATGGCCCAGCGTGACCCGCTCGTCGAGTACCAGCGCGAGGGCTACGACATGTTCTCGGTGATGATGGACGGCGTCCGTGAAGAGACGGTGGCGTTCCTCTTCAACGTCAAGGTCGAGGCCAACCAGCAGCAGAAGGCGATGGCCGGTCCCTCCGCGTCGCAGGCGGCGGCACTCGCCGGCGCCAACCCGATCCTCCGGGCCGCCGGTACCGGCCGGGATGTGAGTGCGGACCAGATGCAGTTCTCCGGCCCGTCGGAGAGTGGCGACCCGGAGCTGGTCGACGAGGGTGCCTCCGCGAACCGGGCGGAGCGGCGGTCTCAGGAGCGGCAGCAGCGCGCAGAGCGCCGCGAGAGGGCGGCCAAGGCCGCCACGAGGGGCCGCCGGGACTGACCCGGCACCCCCGCGCGGCCCGCGGGATGGTTCAGACCAACCTGAGGGCCACGCAGCCGGCACCGGTGGGGGTGACCCGAATGCGGGCCGCGACGGCGAACAGTCGCGGCCCGCGGGCGTACGTGGCGCAGACCTCATAGTCCACCGCCTCCGCGTCCGGCGCTCGTCCGGGGTCGGCCGTGCGGCCTTCCGACCTGCCGGGCTCCGACCTGCCGGGCTCCGCCCGACCGGGGTCGGCGGCGTGGATGTGCAGCCGGTGAACCCTGGCTGGTCCCAGGTGCTGTCCGGGCACACCGTCACGCGCGAGCGTGCGCAGCATCTCTGCGAGATGGGGCGGGAACGCGCCCCTGGTGTGGTGCGGGGCCCGCCTGCGATCCACGACTTCCAGAGCCATGACGACCAGGGCGTGTGCGGCCCGCCGCGCGGGGACCGGGACGCCGCGTTCCGGAGCCGGCACCGGCCTGGCGGGCGGGGTGACGACGCACTCCCGATCCGTCGTCCCCGCGGCCCCCGGCACTCCCGGCGCGGGTTCGGTGGAGGGTAGGGGCCGGACGCGGCCGGCCTCCCGATCGGTTTCGGCCGACCGGTGAGGCCGCACCGTCGTGGGTGGCGAAACGGGCGTCGGTGCCATCTGGGGTCTGCTCCCTCCCGCGCCGGACCCGGGGTGGTCTGGCGTGCTCTACCCCTCATGACGCGCCGGAACGGGCGCCCGGTTCCACCTCGCCTACTGCACCGTGCCCGGGTGTTGCCTAGGCTGTCCCCATGCGTGGACTGATAGTCGACTACTTCGGGGTGCTGGACGGCACGGAGGAGGACCGTGAGAACTGGCGGTCGATCCTGACCGGTGCGAGGGCGAATGACGTCCGTCTCGCCGTGCTGAGCAATGAACCCGAGGGGCCGGGAGCGGACCGTGTCCGGGAGGACGCCCGCGATCTCGGGATCGAGCACGTGGTGCTCAGCGGTGTGACCGGGGTGGAGAAGCCCGAGCCCGAGGCGTTCCTGGAGGCGGCGCGCCGGCTCGAACTCGAGCCGCGGGAGTGCGTGATGGTCGACGACGCCATCGAGAACGTCCTCGGCGCCGTGCGGACCGGCATGATCGGCGTGTTCTACCAGGTGTTCGACCGTGCGGCCGTGGAGATCCGGGGACTCCTCGGGTTGGACGAGGTGGTCTGACACCGTGGCGACCAGGTTGGCCACCGCGGACGCGGATCTGCTCCTCGGTGACGCCGCGCGTTCCCGGAGCAGGCACTCGTGCTCGTTGGCGCTGGTCGCCAGGGACGAACCGTGGGACATCGACCGCGTCATGGAGTTCGTCGACGCCCGCCTGGCCGACGCGCCCCGGTACCGTCAACGGATCCGGCATATCCCCTTCTCCCTGGCCAGGGCCGTGTGGGTGGACGACCCGGACTTCGACCTCAGTTTCCACGTCCGGCGGTCGGCGCTCCCCGCTCCCGGCGGGATGCGGCAGCTGGCCGACCTCGTGGCGCGGCTCGTCGACAGGCCACTGGAGGCGGATCGCCCGCTGTGGGAGCTGTACCTCATCGAGGGGCTTCCGGATGGACGGTTGGCGATCCTCACCAAGACGCACCATGCGCTGCTGGGCGGTCCCCACGCCGTGGATCTCGCCCAGGTGCTCGTGACGGACGAGCGGGCCTCCGCGGATGTCGACGAGGTCGCCACGTGGACCCCGGTGCCGGCGCCCGGGGACGGGGTCCTCGTCCTGGACGCGCTCATGACCATCGCGACCGACCCCCTGGAGCTGGTGCGCCGCTCGGCCCGCCTGGCTCACGCGCTGGAGCGGGCCACCCGCGGACTGGTCGGCGCGGCGAATCTGTCGATGCTCCGTCCCGCAGGCGGTCTGGCGGAGATGTTCCGCACCACCCGTCCCCGCGGGAGCCGGGTGGGGTTGGCGTCCTTCCCTCTCGCGCAGGCGCGGGAGATCGCGCGCGAGCACTCCTGCAAGGTGAATGACGTCGTGCTCGCCGTGCTCTGCGGGGCACTGCGGTCCTGGATTCTGTCGTGCGGCCACCCCCTGTCCACCTCGGACACGCTCAGGGCGATCGTGCCGATGGCGGTGACCTCGGAGGCCGACGGGTCGGAGAACCAGAGCGAGGCCACCTCGGCGGAGATCGCCTCGGCGCTCATCGGCATGCCGGTCGGGGAGCCCAATCCCCGTATGCGTCTGGCGCAGATCGCCCGCGAGACGGCCACCCAGCGTCATCCGCGTGAGGCCGTGGGGGCCAAGTCCCTGGCGCGGCTGTCCGGGTTCGCTCCGCCCACCCTGCACGCGCTGGCCTCCCGGGCGGCGATCATGTTGCCGTCGGAGAGCTACGACCTGGTCGTCACGAACGCGCCCGGTCCCCAGCGCAAGGTGTTCTGGGGCGATGGCGAACTCGTCGAGGTCTACCCCGTCCCGGCCCTGCTCGAGGGGCAGGCGTTGGCCGTGTCGATGAGCAGCTATGCCGGGACCGTGTACTGCGGGTTCACCTCGGATCGCCAGGCCGTCCCGGACGTGGAGGAGATCGGAGAGCTCATCTCGTCCGCGTTGGACGAGCTCACCGGCACCGCCGGTTGAGCGGCACCGCCCGCTGACCATCACCCGCCCGAGGAGAGTCCATCATGCGTTTGTTCGTCCCCGCCACCATGGCGATGCTCGAGACCCTGCTCGAGGCAGGGGAGATGCCCGTGCGGAGCGGCACCGCGTTCGCGGCGACCCCCGCGCTCATCGAGTCCTACGCCGAGGGCGACATGGAGGAGATCGAACACGTGGCGTTCCTCGAGGCCGCGCGGGCGTCGCTCCGGCTGCTCGGCGGTGAACTCGACTCCGGCGCCGCGCACGAGGCCCACCCGTACCGGCGGGTCGTGGTGAGCGCGGACGTCCCCGACGGGCGGGTGCAGCCGCGGCCGGACCTGGACACCGCCGTGGTGCGGCTGGACGGTGCCACGGTGGGGACCGCGGAGATCGCCGCCGTCCACGTTGATCTGGCCGGGGCCGTGGACCTGGTGAAGGACGCGGTCGAGGTGGTGGACCGTGCGGATCTGGGGGACGAGGACGCCGAGCTCACCGTCGGTGACGCCCTCGACGTGGACCTGGCGTGGTACGACGCGGTGGAACTGCCGTTCCTGCTCACGCTGCTCTAGGGGTGCGGGCGCACCCGGGCCGGACACCGCCCGGATGCCGGGACTGCCCCGATCGCCTGCGGACCCGGGTCGACGGCGTGGAGAATCGGCCCGGGGGATCCCGCCGGACGGGAACCTACGCTACCGTAGGTTCGTAGTCCGGAAGCGGCGGTCCGACCCCCGGGCCGCGGGGATCCGTTTTCAAGGAGGCACCAGTGTCCGAGTCGAGAAGTGGGCTCAATCGCGTCCTGCGTGCGGCGGCCGCGCGGGTTCCGGAGCCGCGGGGGGCGCGTACGTTCCTCAACCGCCTCACCCACCCGCTGCGGATGGACGACTACTCCTCGCTCATCTACCCGCTGTGGTCGTCCCGCGAGCTGCGCGGCGAGATCGTCTCCGTGCGCCGTGAGGCCGACGACGCGGTGACCCTCGTGATCAAGCCGGGCTGGGGCGCCACGCCCGAGTACCGCCCCGGTCAGTACCTGGGGATCGGCGTCCTGCTCAACGGCCGGTGGACCTGGCGCTCGTACTCGTTGACGTCGGCGCCCACGACGGGGCGTGGCGAGTACTCGGTGACGGTCAAGGCCCTGCCGGAGGGGCTGCTGAGCAACCATATCGTCGGAACGGTCGAGCCGGGGATGATCGTCCGGCTCCAGGCGCCGGCCGGTGATTTCCACCTGCCCTCGCCCACGCCCGAGAAGCTGATGTTCGTCACCGCCGGCTCGGGCATCACCCCGGTGATGGGCATGCTGCGGTCGCTGGACCGCCGCTCGGCCGACGAGGGGTTCCCCGACGTGGTGCACGTCCACTCGATCCGCGACCGTGATGACGCACTGTTCCACGACGAGCTCCTCGCGCTGGAGCGCACCCAGCCGGGTTACACGCTGCACCTGCGGGTGACCAGCGAGGACGGCCGCATCGACTCCGAGCAGATGTCGGCGCTCGTGCCGGACTGGTCGGAGCGTCCCACCTGGGCGTGCGGGCCCTCGGCGATGCTCGACGAGCTGACCGAGCACTTCGAGGCAACGGGACGGGACGACCTCCACATGGAGCGTTTCACCGTGGACCGCAACGCGGGCGCGTCGGGCGGGACCGTCAAGTACGGCTCGACCGACAAGACGGTGGAGCTCGACGGGGCCACCACGATCCTCGAGGGCGGGGAGAGCGTGGGCGTGCAGATGCCGTTCGGCTGCCGGATGGGTATCTGCCAGACGTGCGTCGTGGGCTTGGAGGAGGGCCACGTCCGCGACCTGCGCAACGGCACCGACCACGGTCCGGGGGAGCGGATCCAGACCTGCGTCTCGGTGGCGCTGGGGGACGTCGAGATCAAGATCTGATCGGCCGCCCGGCCGGCGCCCCCGTGAGGCCCGGGTGCTGGCCGGGCCACACCCGGCCGCCGCGCCACACCCGGCCGCCGGGCCACGCCCCGCCGCAGTCCACCGAATCAGTCCTGGTCGAACCCCAGCGCCCAGGGGTCGTTGGACTGCAACGCCCCGAGGAGTTCCCGCACCGCGAGCGCCCGCCGGTGCACGGCGGGGTCGGTGACGGCGTCGAAGGCGCACTCGGGGTCCGCGGGCGGACCCTGGTGGGTGCATCCGCGCGGGCACGCGCCGGCGATCTCGTCGAGGTCGGAGAACGCGGCCACCACGTCGTCGGGGGAGACGTGCGCCAGCCCGAAACTGCGGATGCCGGGGGTGTCCACCACCCAGCCGCCCGTCGCCAGTTCGAGTGCGACGGACTGCGTGGAGGTGTGTCGGCCCTTGCCGACGCCGGAGACCACGCCCGTCGCCCTGTAGGCATCGGGGACCAGGCGGTTGACCAACGTCGATTTGCCGACGCCCGAGTGCCCGATCATCGCGGAGATCCGGCCGTCGATCAGGTCATGGAGATCGTCCAGCTCGTCGTCGACCCCCACCCGCAGGACCGGCACGTCGAGTTCGGCGAATTCGGCGGCGAACACCGACGGGTCGTCCAGGTCGCCCTTGGTCAGGCACAGGACCGGGTCCAGCCCCCCGGTGTAGGCGGCGACGAGGGCGCGGGCGACGAACCCGGCGCGCGGCGGGGGGTCGGCGACGGCCACGACGATGAGCAGGAGCTCGGCGTTGGCCACCACGACCCGCTCGTAGGGGTCGGAGTCGTCGGCGGTCCGGCGCAGCACCGTCGAGCGTTCCTCGACGCGAACGATCCGGGCGAGGGTGTCGCGCGCGCCGGTGAGGTCGCCGACGACGCCCACGCGGTCACCCACCACCACGGGGGTCCGGCCGAGCTCGCGGGCCCGCATGGCGACGACGCGGGTCCCGGCGGTGTGGTCGGGGCCGTCGTCGAGCAGCACGCAGCCCCAGCGCCCGCGGTCCACGGCGACGATCATCGCGGCGGCGGCGTCGTCATGGCTGGGCCGACGTTTGGTCCTGGGGCGTGAGCCCTTCCCGGGCCGGATCCGGACGTCGGACTCGTCCCACCCCCGTGCGCTGCCCGCACCCCGTCCGCTCGGCATGGCCGCCCGTCAGCCCTGTCCGGCGAGCATGTCGGCCCACATCGCGGTGAAGCCGGGCATGGTCTTGGAGGTGGACTCGACGTCGTCGACCCCGACGCCCGGGGCCACGAGGCCGATGATGGCGCCGGCGGTGGCCATGCGGTGGTCGGCGTAGGCGCGCCAGGGCGCGCCGTGCAGCGGGGCCGGGGTGATCTCGAGGCCGTCGTCGAGCTCGGTGACGCCGCAGCCCACGGCGCCGAGTTCCGCGGCGAGCGCGGCGAGGCGGTCGGTCTCGTGTCCGCGCAGGTGCGCGATGCCGGTGAGCCGGGAGGGGCCGTCGGCGAGCGCGCACAGGGCGGCGACGGTGGGCGTGAGCTCGCCGATGGCGGACAGGTCCAGGTCCACGGGGGACAGGCGTGAGGGGCCGACGACGACGAGGGTGCCATGGCCCGCACCGTCGGCGTCCTCGAGGGTGACGGTGGCGCCCATGGCCTGCAGGATGACGCGGATGGCGTCCCCGGGCTGGGTGGTGGCGGCGGGCCAGTGCGGGACGCGGACGGTCCCGCCGGTGACCGCGGCGGCGGCGAGGAACGGGGTGGCGTTGGACAGGTCCGGTTCGACGACCCTGTCGACGGCGTCGATCGGACCCGGCGCGACCCGCCACGAGGACGGGGTCGGTTGGTCGACGGTGACGCCGGACTCGCGGAGCATCTCCAGCGTCATCTCGATGTGCGGCCCGGAGGGGACAGGCGAGGCGCCGACGTGGACCAACTCGGCGCCCTCGTCGAACCGCGCGGCGGAGAGCAGCAGGCCGGAGACGAACTGCGAGGAGGCGGAGGCGTCCATCTCGACGCGGCCGCCCCGCAGCGAGCCGGCGCCGTCGACGGTGAACGGCAGGCTGTCCCCGGCGATCCGGGCACCCAGTGCGCGCAGGGCGTCGAGCACGGTGGCCTGCGGTCGGACACGGGCCGCGGGGTCACCGTCGAAGGTGGAACGGCCGGTCGCCAGGGCGGCGACCGACGGGACGAATCGCATCACCGTGCCGGCCAGTCCACACTCGACGTCGGCGCCCCGCAGCTCACCGGGGGTGATGACGAGGTCGGTGTCACCCGGGCCGAGCGGTCCGGACGGTCCCTCGATGCGTGTCCCCAGCGCCTGCAGCGCGCCGATCATGAGATCGGTGTCCCGACTGCGCAGCGTGCCGACCAGGCGGGAGGGGCCGTCGGCCAGCGCCGCGAGCACCAGAGCACGGTTGGTCAGTGACTTGGACCCGGGGATGGTGACGTCGGCGTCGACGGGGCCGGCGGCGACGGGCGCGTTCCAATGACTCACCTGGTCATTGTCGCCCATCGAGGCGGCATCCGCCGGACCCGGGTGCGAGGATGTCGGCATGTGTGGACGGTTCTCCCTCTCCTCGGACCCGGCGCTGCTCGCGGTGGAGCTGGACGCGGTCGACGAGGCGAGCTCCCCGCCTCCCGGTCTGTTCCCCGCCTCCGCGCCCCGGGCGCCGCGGTTCAACATCGCGCCCACCACCACGATCCCGGTTCTGGCACTGGACGTCCCGCGGTCCGAGAGGCTCGTCGAGCCGGCCGGATCGGCGGCGACGGCGGGTCAGGGCGTGACCCCTGGCCCGGGCGCGGCGGCGGGCACGGCGACGCCCCGGCGGGTGCTCCGGGCGATGCGGTGGGGGCTCGTTCCCTCGTGGGCGGGGGACTCACAGCGGCTGCCGAACCTGTTCAACGCCCGGGTGGAGACCGCGTACTCCAAGCCGTCGTTCCGATCCGCGGTCGCCCGCCGGCACTGCGTGATCCCGATGGACGGCTGGTACGAGTGGGTGCCGGGCGAGCCCGCTACCCCCGGCGGGAAGGCCGGTCCCAAGCAGCCGTACTTCATGAGCCTGCCGGGGGACCGCGGCCTGCTCATGGCCGGGTTGTGGGAGGCCCGACGTGACCCGGTGGACGAGACGGTCACCCAACTGTCGTGCACGATCCTCACCACGGAGGCGCTCGGGTCGCTGCGCCGGGTGCACGACCGGATGCCTCTGGTGGTCCGCCCCGAGGTGCTCGGGGACTGGCTCGATCCCGCCGTCATGCGTGACCCGCGCGACCTGGTGGACGGCGCGGGCGGTGACCTGGGCGAGTGGGCCGAATCGGTGGAGATCAGGCCGGTGTCTCGGGCGGTGTCCACTGTCCGAAACGACGGCCCGGAGCTGGTGCGGCCGGTCGACCCCGCCGAGGGGATGCTCTTCTAGGCGGTCGTGACCGGGCGGCCGTGTCCGGGCGGTCGTGTCCACTCGGTCGTGTCCAGGCGGCCGTGACCGATCGGTCAGCCGGCCGCGATCGGGGTGGTCACCGCCCGGGTGATCGCCACCAATTCCGCGGGGGCGAGCTCGATCTCCCATCCGCGTCTGCCGGCGCTGCACAGGATCGTGGGGTGGTCCAGGGCTGAGGCGTCCACCACCGTCGCCAGGGGGCGACGCTGGCAGACGGGCGACACGCCCCCGACGACGTACCCGGTGCTCTTCTCCGCCACGTCGATCGGCGCCAGGGCGGCCTTGCCGCACCCCAGGGCGGCGGCCGCGGCCTTGAGGTCCAGCGAGGAGGTCACGGGCAGGACCGCCACCGCGAGCGGGACCCGTGACCCCTCGGGAGGTCTGCCGGTGGCCAGGACCAGTGTCTTGAACACCCTGTTCGCGGCCACCCCCAGTCGGTCGCCCATCACGCGGGCCGCCTCGTCGCCGTAGGTCGCGTCACCGGTCACCTCGTAGGTGTGCACGGTGTGGTCGATGTCGGCGTCGCGCAGCGCGACGATCGCCGGGGTCGCCGCGGCGCCGCCTCGTCCCTTCCTGCTGCCCACGGGACGGGAGCCTAGCGGGTGACGGGGTCCGGAATACCGCGACGGCCCACCGCGTTGATTCCCAGCAGGTACCCGGGGTAGGTCCCGGGTCGGAAGGGAGGGTGCGATGCGGACCGCGGTCCTCGACGCCCCGGGCGTGCGGTTAGACTCCGGGACACCGACAGGTGAGGAGTTCCGGTTGCCGACCGAGTTGCAGCCCGACGAGGCCGACCAGCGCGCAGAGAAGTTCGAGGAGCTGGCGATGCCTCTCCTCGACCAGCTCTACGGCGCGGCCTTGCGGATGACCCGGAATCCCGCCGATGCGGAGGACCTGGTGCAGGAGGCCTACGCCAAGGCCTTCGCGGGATTCCACTCGTTCAAGCCGGGGACCAACTTCCGCGCGTGGATGCACCGCATCCTCACCAACGCCTACATCAACCACTACCGCAAGCGTCAGCGCCAGCCCGCGCAGTACCCGACCGATGAGATCACGGACTGGCAGTTGGCCGCCGCGGCCGAGCACACCTCGACGGGCCTCCGCTCGGCGGAGGTCGAGGCGATGGAACTGCTGCCGGACGACGAGATCCGGGCGGCCCTCGCCGAGCTGCCGGAGGAGTTCCGGATGGCGGTGTACTACGCCGACGTCCAGGACCTGCCGTACAAGGAGATCGCGGAGATCATGGACACCCCGCTGGGGACCGTGATGTCGCGTCTACACCGCGGTCGCAAGCAGCTGCGCGAGCTGCTGCGCGACGTGGCCACCGAGCGGGGTTTCGGCCGCGACCGCGAGGAGGGGGCGAAGTGATGAGGGAGCACGACCCACGACTCGACGAGATCGACTGTCGGTCGGCGAAGCGCGACCTGTCCCTGCTGGTGGACCTCGAGTGCGACGACGCCTGCCGCTCTCGACTCGAACATCATCTCGCGGGGTGTCCGGACTGCCGGGAGTTGTTCCTCTCGGAGCGCCGCCTCAAGGCGAAGCTCTCCAGTTCGTGCTGCGAGAAGGCTCCGACCGGGCTGCGGGAACGCCTGATGGTGGAGATCCGACGCACGACGGTGACCACGACGGATGCGGACGGCACCACCGTGGTTCACAGACACACGACCGTCGAGAGACGCGACTTCGGCTGATCCGCGGACGCGGTGACGGACGACGAGGGGGCGGGCACCGGTCAGGTGCCCGCCCCCTCGTCGTCCACGGCGTCCGTACTCAGCTGTTCGGACGCTTACCGTGGTTGGCGTTCTTCTTACGGCGATCCCGCCTCTTGCGGCCACGCTTGCTCATGGTCGCCTCCTTTCGTCGGTGTACAAGTCTTCCATGCGCGGGCCCGTGTGGTTGCATTGGAGGTGTCCGGGGGCCGTTGTCGAGGAAGCAGAGGAATAATCCATATGACTGAACAGGTCCGTGCCGAGATGGTCGCGAACGTCTTGGAGGTCGTCGCGGCGGTCGGCACCGAGGTCGCCGAGGGCGACACGATCGTTCTCCTGGAGTCGATGAAGATGGAGATCCCGGTGCTGTGTGAGGGCTCGGGAACCGTGACGGAGGTCGCGGTGAAGCCCGGCGACGTCATCCAGGCGGGCGATCTCATCGCCGTCATCGACTGACCGATCGGCCGCCACAACGGCGGGAGGCCGGTTCCCACCCTCATCGGGTTGGGAACCGGCCTCTCGTACGCTGGCCGTCCTGGGGTCGGGCGACGTACGCGTCAGACGGTCGGGGTCAGACCGTGGTCCGGGTGCGGGCGCGGCGACGCTTGAGGGCGCGACGCTCGTCCTCGCTCATGCCGCCCCACACGCCGGCGTCCTGGCCGGACTCGAGGGCCCAGGTCAGGCACTCGGCGGTGACGGGGCAGCGGTTGCAGACGATCTTCGCCTCGGCGATCTGCGCGAGGGCGGGGCCGGAATTGCCGACGGGGAAGAACAGCTCGGGATCCTCGTCGCGGCAGATGGCCTTGTGGCGCCAGTCCATGGGAACTCCTTCGTCGTGAGACCGAGGTCGGGTGCGCCGGGCAGCACGAACACGCGCCGTTCAGGCGTGGACCTGTACGATCGACGTGAGAACGTGCGTGTTCGGTGACACCCGACGGGGTGGTGGGGGTTGTACCCGCTCCGCGGGCTCACTCCTGCTGGAGTGGCTCCCGGTTAAGGCAAGGCAAACACGGTGTGTCTGCGCTGTTACAACTGATCGTCCCACGATTCCCTGACAAGTCAACCCTCTTGAACCTCGATGTGGTAAACGTCACGCGCTTTGTCAAATCGGCGCGAAAGCGCACACCAGAGGCTGTTATCGCCTAGGCGGAGCGCGCCCCACCAGGGGTGTGGGGCCCGGTGGATCCGGTGCCACATAGTCTTGAGAGGTGAACGTGAGACGACAGGACGAGCCCCGTGTTCCGGCAGACCCGCGGATCGCGATCCCCGGCCCGGTCCGCCTCGCCGGCTGGATCGCCTCTGCTCAGGGGCTCATCGGCGTGGGCATCGCGGTGATCCTGTTGGTCCGTGCGATCGGCGGCCACCGCGAGGAGACCGTGGTCATCAGCGGGTACGGGACCGCCGTGTGGTTCGCGATCCTCGGGGGCGGGTTGTTGGCCGCCGGGCTGGGACTGCTGCGCGGTCGGCGGTGGGGCCGCGGTCTGGTGGTGATCGCCGAGCTGCTGCTGCTCTTCGTCGCGTGGTACGTGGGGGTGGGGTCGCACCAGTACCTGGCCGGGATCGCCCTGGCGGTGGTGTGTGCCTCCGCCCTGGTGGCGTTGTTCCGGCGCGACGCCGTCGAGTGGTACGCCGCCTGACCGACTGGTACGCCGCCCGGCCAGCCGTCCGCGGCCCGGTCAGGCCAGCAGCTTGTAGGCGTGGATCGAGCCGCCGCGGCGTTCGTAGAGGATGTCGCCGATCTGCGCCAGCCCGGTGACGCCGTCGCCCTCCGCGGAGGTGGCACCCAGCCGGAGTGTCTCGACGCCCGAGTCGTGATCCAGGAGACCGAAACCGCCGGCGACGGGGAGCAGTACCCAATCCCGCGCGGTGGTGACGTCGGGGTCGGGTGACCACCCGCCGGTCAGGCCCGGGCCGGTGGCCCCGCCGGCCGTCCAGGTGTGCTGGCCGGTATCGGTCCGGAAGGCGTGGGTGGCGCCGCCGTCGAACCACCGTGCCTGGGTGTCATCGCCGGAGAGTGTGGTGGCGCCCGGTTTCGCCGCGGGCTCAGAGTCCAGTCGCAGGACGGGGGAGTACTGGCGCGGGGAGGTGAACCATTCGACGGCCCAGGCGCCGTCGCGGTCGGTCAGTGCGAGGACGCCCTCGTCGGTGACGTCGATGATCCACAGGCCCCGGGCGCCGGTGGTCTCCGAGGCGATCTCCTCGGGCTTGCGGCTGTCCTCGGGGACGGTCTCGGCGAGCGTGAGCCGTGTGGAGTCGTCGCCGGGGCAGCGTTCGGCGACGGCGAACCGGTCGTCGGTGAGGTCGGCCGTTCCGAGGGTGCAGCCGGTACGTGGTTGCATGTCGGCTTCCTGGGGCGCCTCGACGGCGCCGTACTCGACGGTGCGGACGAGGTCGTCGCGCCAGATCTCGAGCCGCTCGGGGCTCGAGGCCAGCGCGTGCCGCCAGGTCGAGGTCAGTTCCATCGCGTCGGGGAAGGCGCTCTGTCGGGTGCTCGTGTACTGCTGCGTCGTCGGATCGAGGGCGGTGACGTCACTGCACCCGGCGGCCCCGTCGAACGCCGCGGCGAGGATGTCGGCGTAAAACGTGGCCGCGCAGGGACGTCCGGCGTGTGAATACGTCCACCGCTGCTCGCCCGAGCCCGCGTCGCGGCCCACGAGGGTCCCGTCGTCGTCGAGGGTGACGAGGTTGCCCTTGGTGGTCAGTGGGGCGCCCGCGCCCCCCGACGCGTGGGACCACAGGGGCTGGAGTGAGGTGGGGCGTTCGACTGCGGGCCCGTAGACGGGCTGCTCGTCGTCGGCGGCGCGGAAGTGCGAGCGGTTCGCGCTTCCCGACAGCAGGACGGCGGCGGCCACCACCGCCATGACGACGACGATGACGGCCGCGGTCACCAGATCGCGCCGTGTCCCCCGTTCGGAGGGCACACCGGGGAACCGTCGGCCCGGGCCGCCGGTGGCGTGACTGTCTGCGCGCACGTGCCGTATGTGGGGAGGTGGTGGCCCGGTCAGTCCTGACCGGCCTGGTCGGGCGACGACGACGAGGGGCGCCGACGGCGACGGCGGCGCCGCGGGGGTGCGTCGCCGGGGGTCGCCGAACCGTCTGCGCTGTCGGTCCCGGGAGCGGGGTCACCGGACGTGGCGGGCGTCGAGGCCTCGTCAGCGCCGGAGGCCCCGGTCCGGGTACGCCGCCGACGGGGTCCCGATCCGGTCCCGGACTCCCGGGCGGGCCCGCGGGAGTCGCGGTCGACCGGGCGGCGGCCGGAGCCGGTCCCGGTGGGGGCGCCGACGCGTCCGCCGGCGCTCTCCGGGATCCCGAGATCGGACCGCAGGTGCGGGGACGTCGAGTAGGTCTCGGCGGGCTCACCGGACCCGAGTCCGAGGGCCTTGTCGATCAGGCCCCACCGGGGCAGGTCGTCCCAGTCCACGAGGGTGACGGCGACACCCGTGCGTCCGGCGCGGCCCGTGCGGCCGATCCGGTGCACGTAGGTCTTCTCGTCCTCCGGGCACTGGTAGTTGATGACGTGGGTGACATCGTCGACGTCGATCCCGCGGGCCGCGACATCGGTGGCGACGAGGACGTCGACGTCACCGGAGCGGAACGCCTTGAGGGACTTCTCACGCGCTCCCTGGCCGAGGTCGCCGTGGATGGCGCCCACCCGGAAGCCACGCTCCGCGAGATCGTCGGCCAACTTCTGGGCGGTGCGCTTGGTGCGGCAGAAGATCATGGTGGCGCCACGGCCCTCGGCCTGGAGGATCCGGGAGACCACCTCGGGCTTGTCGAGCGAATGGGCCCGGTAGACGTACTGGGTGGTGTTCTCGTGCGTGGCGCCGGAGTCGGCGGCCTCGGCGCGGATGTGGGTGGGTTTGGTGAGGAAGGTGCGGGCCAGGGTGATGATCGGGCCGGGCATGGTGGCCGAGAACAGCATGGTCTGGCGCTTCTCCGGGACCATGCGCAGCAGCTTCTCGATGTCGGGCAGGAAGCCCAGGTCGAGCATCTCGTCGGCCTCGTCGAGGACGAGGGCCTCGACCTTGCCCAGCACGAGCTTCGACTGGTTCGCGAGGTCGAGCAGGCGGCCGGGGGTGCCGACGACCACGTCGACGCCCTTCTCCAGGGCCTCGGTCTGCTGCTCGTACGGCGTTCCGCCGTAGATCGCGAGGACCTTGAGCGGGCGGGTGCCGGACCCGGAGGCCGCCGGCGCGGTGAGGCCGGTCGCGGCGATCTTGAGGTCCTGGGTGACCTGGACGCACAGCTCGCGGGTGGGGACGATGATGAGCGCCCGCGGGGTGCCGTCGAGCGTCCTGGTCGCCTCGCCGGTGGCGATGCGGTGGAGGAGCGGGACGCCGAACCCGTAGGTCTTGCCCATGCCGGTCCGGGCCTGACCGATGAGGTCGGATCCGGTCAGTGCCAGCGGGAGGGTGAGTTCCTGGATGGCGAACGTGTGGGTGATCCCGCGCTCGGCGAGCGCGGTGACGATCTCCGGGCGGACGCCAAGCTCGGCGAAGCTGGGGGAGGAGTCGGAGGACGGGGCGTCGACGACGGCGGTCGTCGTGGCCATGCCGTCGACTTCTTCGGTGGTGACATCTGTGGTGGACAGGGCGGTGCCTTTCTCGTCTCGCGCGCGGATGGTTCGGGCCGCACAAGGTCCGGCCTCGCGAGCGGGGCGCGCGCACATTTCCACGGGACCTGTCACGCCCGGCGCCGGAGCGATCCGGACCCGGGGAGTGATCCACGTGCACACATCCTATCCCGTGCCGCCGCCTTTCGAGCGCGTCGGGCTAGCCTGGACCGCACGCACCGCCGATGACGGCGTGACATGCGCCTACGACGAGAAGGGCAGGCACCGTGGAGGTCAAGATCGGCATCGCCGACAGCAACCGTGAGCTCGTGTTCAAGACCGGGATGACGCCGGAGGACGTGTACAAGCGCGTCGAGGCGGCCCTGACCGCGGAGGCCAAGGCGGTACTCGAGCTCGAGGACGAGAAGGGGCGCCGTTACCTCGTGTCCACCGATCGGGTGGCGTACGTCGAGATCGGCGAGACCGCGCGCCGCGCGGTCGGGTTCCTCTCCTGAGGGAGTGAACCCCGGGCCGGGGCCGCCCTCGCGGCCCCGACCCCCGGGGGTCAGGCCTGGTTGTCCGGCTCGGTCCGGTCCCTTCCGTGACAAGGGATCTTCGACAGGCCGCCCCAGCACAGCGTGACCGTCGTCGAGACGGCGTCCGCGCGGGGGATCGGCCGGCCGGCGTCGAGCCAGTGCCCGGCGCTGACACGACTGGCCCCGACCAGTCCGACGGCCAGCAGTCGCGAGCGGTGGGCGTCGAGCCCCGAGTCCCCGCGGACGAGGTCGTGGACCGCGTCGATGCAGCCGTCGGTGGCCCGGTCGAGTTCCCGCCGGACGTCCTCGTCACCGGACTCGGAGTAGAAGACCAGCCGGAACCCGCGGGTGTCGGCGTCGGCGTACGCGAAGAACGTGTCGACGGCCGCCTCGACCCTGCGCCGGTTGTCGGAGGTCGAGTCCAGCGCGGCACGGATGCGTCCGAGCAGTTCGTCGACGTGGTGGCGCAGCACCTCGATGTACAGGTCACGTTTGGAATCGAAGTGCTGGTAGAGCACCGGCTTGGAGACGCCGGCCAGGACGGCGATGTCATCCATCCCGGAGGCGTGGAAGCCCTGGTCGACGAACACGGTCCCGGCGGCGTCGATCAGCTGGCTGCGCCGGGCCCCGCGGGGGAGCCGGGCCGCTCGGGTGCGGCCCGGTGCGGCCGGGAAGGATCCGTCCGGGCTCGTCATCTGCTGGCTCCTTCTCCGCCCGGGCGGGAGTCGACAGGCGTCCGGGCCAGACGGACAATACCCGCAGCCGCGGAGTGCGGGAGGAGGCGCCTCACCCCTCATGTGGGATCGTGTAGGCCTTGACTTCAGGAGTGGACGTGGAGGTGTACGGATGAGCGACGGCCGTCGCCGGACGCCGGGCGGTGCGGACGCCGAGGGTCGTCAGCGACCCCCGTACTACCCTCCGCACGGCGAGCCGCTGCGCGCGCCGTGGGACCCGCAGGAGTCGACCCCGGGGCGCCGCCGGTCGGTGCCCGGATCCCGGGACCACCTGCGTCGGCAGACCCCGGTCGGCAGGTTCTTGGCCACCTGGGGCTGGCGCGCGTACGCGATCCCGGTGCTCGTGGTGCTCACCGCCCTGGTGATCGGGGACGCCATCGTCTCGCCGGGCGCGTCGGACGAGGACCGGGTGGTCCGGGCGGAAGAGACCCCGGCCGTGGTCGGGGTACCCGCGGCGGGTGAGGTCCCGCCCAGTGGTGAGTTGCCGGAGGGCGGCTCCTTCATCGGGGCCGCGAGCGGGGAGTTCAGGATCGTGCCCGGCGGCACCGATCCGGTGGGACGCCCGACGGCCGAGCAGTTCAGCTACACGGTCGAGGTCGAGGACGGGATCGACACCGTCGACTTCGGCGGGGACGACTCGGTCGCCAGGATGGTCGACGCGACCCTGGCCAACCCCAAGAGCTGGACGGCCGACGGCGCAGTCGCGTTCCGGCGGATCGCCGGTGACGAGCCCGCGTTCCGGGTCTCGCTGGCGAGCCCCATGACGGTCCGCGAGAACTGCGGGTACGACATCGAACTCGAGGCGAGTTGCTACAACTCGGCCACGGGTCGCGTCTACCTCAACCTCGCGCGCTGGGTGCGGGGAGCGAGGTCGTTCCAGGGCGACATCGGGTCCTACCGGCAATACCTGGTCAACCACGAGGTCGGCCACGCGATCGGCTACCCGGCCCACGAGCCGTGCCCCGCGGACGGCGCCCTGGCGCCGATCATGATGCAGCAGACGTTCGGCGTGAACAACGGCGACATCCACCAGTTGGATCCCGAGGGCGTGGTCCCGGACAACGACGACACGTGTCGATACAACGCGTGGCCGTTCCCCGACGGACCCCCGGTGGCGGGATGACCGCCGCGGGCGGACCGGGGGACCGCGGCCTTCCCCCGCTGGTGGACCCGGTACCGGAGCTGACGAGGGACGAGCGGGAACGGTACTCGCGGCACCTGTTGCTCGGCGCGATCGGCGACGAGGGGCAGCGTCGCCTGCGCGCCGCGTCGGTGTTCGTCGTGGGTGCCGGCGGCCTGGGTGCCCCGGTGCTCATGTACCTTGCCGCGGCGGGTGTCGGGCGGATCACGGTCGTCGACGACGACGAGGTGGACCTCGGCAACCTGCACCGGCAGGTGATCCACTCCGTCGGGGCCGTGGGCCGACCCAAGGTGGACTCGGCGAGGGACCGTCTGGCCGAGTTGGCGCCCGGGGTCCGGGTCGACGCGATCCACGCCCGACTCGACGCCCTGAACATCGAGTCGCTTCTCGAGGGCCATGATCTGGTGATCGACGGCAGCGACAACTTCGCGACCAGGTACCTGGTCTCCGACGCCTGTGAGATCGCCGGGATCCCGCTCATCTGGGGGACCATCGACCGCTTCCGGGCGCAACTCGCCGTGTTCTGGTCGCGCCCACCGGCGCCCGCCGACCCGGTGACCCTGCGGGACCTCTACCCGTCCCCACCGCCTCCCGGGTCGGTGCCCAGCTGTGCCGAGGCCGGGGTCGTGGGCGCGCTGTGCGGCACGGTCGGGTCGATGATGGCCATGGAGGCGGTCAAGCTCGTCACGGGAGCGGGCCGGCCCCTACTCGGACGCCTGGTCCTGATGGATCTGCTCGAGTCGACCCACCGGGCGGTGACGATCCGACCGGACCCGTCGAGGGAGCCGGTCACCCGACTGCCCGACGGGGCCGACGACGTCTCCTGCGAGATGCCGGCGGCCGGGCCGGCAGCCGTGCCGGTCGTCACCGCCGCCGAGCTCGCGGAGGAGTTGACGCAGGCGGGGTCCCCCGGCGCTGCCGCCCCGGTCCTCGTGGACGTCCGCGGGGCGGGTGAGCGGTCCATCGCCCGGATCGAGCCGTCGGTGTGGGTGCCCCTGGACTCGGTCGCCGAGGACGCCGCGGACCCCACCGGTGTCCTCGGTCGCGCCGCCGCCCGGGGGCGCCTGGTCCTCTACTGCAAGTCCGGTGTGCGCTCCGCGCGCGCCGCCACGACCCTGTCCGGGGCCGGATTCACCGGCGTCCGGTCGTTGGCGGGCGGAATCGACGCGTGGACACGCGACGTCGACCCGTCCCTGCCCGGGTATTGACCGAGGAGGTGGGTAGCGTGGGCGGCGTGAACGATGCGAGGGTCCCCGAGCACGTCCGTGGCGCGTTCGGCGTGACGGACGGCCCGGCCGTCCCCGTGGTCGCCGGCTCCGGGACCGGCTGGCTGGTGTCCACCTCCGGTGCCGCCGTCGTGCTCCGCCCCGTCGCGGACACGGCGCTGGCGAACTGGTCCGCCCGGGTCCGGGAGGAACTGGACGTGACGGGGCTACGGGTGGCCCTCCCCGTCCGCTCGACCGATGGACGCCACGTCGTGTCCGGCTGGCGCGCCGACCGGGTGGTGTCCGGTCGCCCCGAGGCGCGCGCCGACGAGACCATCGCGTGGTCCGCGCGGATCAACGCGGCGCTCGCCGACGTGGAGCCCCCGCGGCCCGCCACCCGCCCGGCGAGGCGGCCGTGGGCCGAGACCGACCTGTTCGCGTTCGCCGAGGCGGCCGCCTGGGACGGTGACCCCGAGCACGACCTGGCGCCCGGGATGGAGGACCGCGGTACGCCCTTCGCGACCCACCGTGCGGCCGCTCTGCTCGGTGCGACGGGCCTCATCCGGCACCGCAGGCCGGTCGGGATCCCCGTGACCGGCGTCGTCCACGGGGATCTCGCCCGGGGTCTGCTCTTCGACTCGTCCGCCGAACCCGCACTGACCGACGTCGTGCCCTATGCCCGGCCGACCTCGTGGTCGGCCGCGGTCGTCGCCATCGACCACCTGTCGTGGGGGACGGCCGACATCGGGGTCCTCGGCAGATGGCGCCATCTCGAGCAGTGGCCCCAGATGGTGTTGCGCGCTGCCGTGTTCCGGTTGGCGGTACACGCGCTGCACCCCGGTTCGCGGCCGCACGCGATGGACGGGTTGCAGTCCATGGCCCGCGAGGTCGGCGAGTTCGTGGGGGACACGTCGGCATGACCCCCCGTTCCCCGCGGGCATCGTCCCGCCAGGGTGCCCTCGCGTTTCCGCTCGTGGCCCTCGTCGGCGTCGTCCTCGTCTCGCTGAACCTCCGGACCGCCGTCACCTCCCTCAGCCCGCTGCTCGGGGTGATCGACGCCGAGATCGGCCTCGGCGCCGCCGGGATGGGGCTGCTCGGGATGGTCCCGACCGCCATGTTCGCCGTCTGGGGTGTGCTCACCCCGATCGTCCTACGCCGGGTGGGTCTGGAGATGCTCACGGTCCTGGCGATGGTCGCGGCGGCCGTCGGGCAGCTCATCCGGGCCGCCGCCCACGACCCCTGGGTGATGGGCGCGGGATCACTCATCGCGCTGGCGGGGATGGGGATCGGCAACGTCGTCGCCCCGCCCCTGGTCAAGAAGTACTTCCCCCGGCACGTGGCCGCGGTCAGCATGGCCTACATCACCGGTCTGCAGCTGGGCACCGTCGTCCCGGCGCTGGTGGCGGTGCCGGTCGAGGAGGCCGCCGGGTGGCGGGTCTCCATCGGGTGGTGGGCGGTCCTCGCCGTCGTCGCCGCGATCCCCTGGATCGTCGAGGTCGTGCGGCCGGGCGTCCCCACCGACTCCCCTCGTGCCACCGGGTCCCCCCGCCCCGCCGACGGCTCCACCGGCAGCGCCCCCACCAGCGCCCCCACCAGCGCCCCCGGCGGCTCCGCCGCGACCCCCACCCGGCGCATCCGCCCGTGGTGTTCGCCCGTCGGCGTGGCGCTGGCCCTGTTCTTCGGAACCAACTCCTTGTGCACGTACGCGTTCTTCACCTGGCTCCCGGCCGTGGCCGAATCGATCGGGATGACGCGCGCGGAGGGCGGGTTGGCGTTGGCGGTGTACTCGGCGATCGGCCTCGTCGCGGCGTTGGTGGTGCCGTGGGCGGCGGGCCGCTTCGAGGACCCGTACGCCGTCGTCGTCGTCTCCGTCGTGTCCTACCTGGCCGGGTTCGCCGGCCTGCTCTGGGCTCCCGGCGCGGCGTGGGTGTGGATCTGCCTGCTCGGCGTGGGACCCAGCACGTTCCCGCTCTGCCTCACGCTGATCAACCTCCGCACGCGCACCCAGGCCGGCTCCGCCGCGCTCTCCGGGTTCTCCCAGGGCGTGGGGTACACGGCCGCGTCCCTCGGGCCGCTCGTGTTCGGCATGCTGTTCGACGGCCCCGGGCTCGGGGCGGGCCTGGCGTTCCTCACGGTGGTGTTGGCCATCATGACGGTCGTCTCGCGGACCGCGTGCCGCCCGAACATGCTCGAGGACACCCTGCGCTGAGGCGTACCGTCCCCCGCGCCGGTCGCGGGCCCGGTCTGCGCGGTGCGGGGTCGACATGCCCTCCGGCGAGCGGCTCGTCCGGGCGGGCAGGGGGGATGTCGTGGTCGTGTGGTCTCATCGAGCCGTGACACAGCCCGCCACCGCCTTGACCGCCACTGCCTTGACCGCCCCTGCCCCGACCGCCCCCCGCGACGCACGCACGGTCGACGAGCACGGAACGTCCTGGTCGGCGGAACTCGACGACCTCCTCGGGCGTGATTGGCCGGGTGCCCGGACGGGCAGGCAGGACCGGTGGGTCGTGCGCGGGGGCCCGGGCAGCGGGAAGACGTCGCTGATCGTCGATGTGGTGCGCTCCGCGGTGGCCGGCGGGGTGGGGATGGACGGGGTCCTGGTGCTCACCGGCTCGGCGGCGGCCGCGGCCACCCTGTTCGAACGGGCCACCCACGGGATGCCCCCGCACCTCGTGGTCGGCACCGACGCGCCCGTCCGCACCGTGCACTCCCTCGCCCACGCGGTCGTCCGGTTGGCGGCCGCGCGGGCAGACGCACCGCCCCCGCGCCTGCGCACCGGGGCCGAGCACGACGCGGTGGTGCGGGAGACCCTGATGGGCGAACTGGCGGACGGGGCCCCGCACTGGCCCGAACAGATGCGGCCGGCTCTCTCCACCGTCGGATTCGCCCGCGAACTGCGCGACCTGCTCCTGCGTTCGCTGGAGAGGGGCATCGGACCCCGTGAACTCGCCCGTCTGGGCCGCACCGCGGGGCGTCCGGCCTGGGTCGCCGCCGCCGGGTTCTTCCGCCGCCACGAGGAGCAGATGGCGCTGCGGTCCGGGGTGCGTTCCGGACAGTCGGACATACCGGAGGCGCTCAACGCCGCAGAACTGGTCGGGGCCGCACTGGACGCCCTCACCGCCGATCCCGATCTGCGCGAGATCTTCCGGTCCCGCCGTCTCGTCGCGGTGGATGACGCGCAGCACCTCGATCCGCTGGCCGCCGAGTTCGTCGCGGCGGTCGGAGGCGGGGCGGACGTCCTGCTCGTGGCCGAGGACGGCGACCAGTCGGTGTTCCGGTTCCGTGGCGCCGACGGGGGTCTCGCCCGGGCCGTGGTGGACCAGGGTGGCCGCGCGATCGACCTGAACACCGGGCACCGCATGTCGCCGGCGATCACGGCCGTCGCCGCGCGCGTCGCGTCGAGACTCCCCGGGGCCGCCCGCCACCGGCCCCGCGAGACGCCGGGCCCGGCCGAGGGGTCGGTGGGGGTGACCGTCGCGGGCTCGTCCGCCGCGGAGGCCGCGGTCATCGCGGACTTCCTCCGCCGTCGACACGTCCTGGACGGCGTCGACTACGCGGAGATGGCGGTGGTGACCCGCTCGCTGCCCCGGATGGCGGACGCGCTCTTCGCCGCCCTCGACGCCGCGGGGGTCCCTGTCGTGGACGCGGGTGCGGAGATCCCGCCCGCCCACGACCCCGTGGCGTCGGCGCTCCTGCTGCTGGTGCGCTCCGCGGTGGAGGGCGAGGCCGGAACCGATGCGGAACGGACACTGGCGATGCTCTCGGGACCGATCGGACGCGCCGACGCGGTGGCCATGCGACGCCTCCGACGCGGCCTGCGTCGCTCCGGGATCGGCGGGAACGAACCGAGCGCGGACACACTGCGCCGGCTCGTGCTCGCGGAGGAGGACCGGATGCCGCCGGGCCTGACGGTGGTGGAACTCGCGCCGGTGACGAGGATCCGGCGGGCCCGCGCGGCGGTCCTGGAGGAACTCGAGACGGGCGGCACCGCGGAGGAGGCCCTCTGGGCCGCGTGGTCGGCGTCGAGACTGGAGAAGCGCCTCGTCCGTCAGGCGGTCGCCGCCGACCCGTGGTCCCGGTCCGCCGACCGCTCGCTCGACGCGGTCGTGTCGCTGTTCGACCACGCCGCCGACTTCGTCGACAGGGTGCCCGGCGGGTCCGTCGCCCTCTTCTGCGACGTCGTCTCCGGCGAGGACCTGCCCGCCCCCGGACGCGCGGACATCAGAGCCCGTGGAGGGGCGGTCAGCGTCCTGTCCGCGCATGCGGCGGTGGGCAGGCAGTGGCGGGCCGTGGCCGTGTGCGGCGTGCAGGACGGAGTGTGGCCGGCACCCCGCCGGCGGTCCGGTCTCCTGGGAGTCGACGAGCTGGTCGACCTGACCGAGGTCGCCGGTGACGGCCCGGTGCCGTCCGAAGCCGAGCGGGCCGTGTCCTCCGCCGCCGCCCGGTCGGCCGAGGAACGTCGACTGTTCTACGTGGCGTGCTCCCGCGCGAGGGATCACCTGCTGGTGACCGCGGTCGAGTCGCCGGAGGAGGGCGACATCGCACCCTCCCGGTTCGTCGACGAGATCTCGGACCTGGCCACCACCACTCCCACCGCGGCGCCCGCCGGGGCGGTGGCAGGCCCGCCCCGGCACGCGCCGAGCGTCTTCACGCTGCCGCACCTGGCCGTGGACCTGCGGGCGGCACTCCATGACCAGGCCACCGACCCCGCGGACGCCCGGCACGCGGCCGGACTCCTCGCCGGGCTCCGCAACGCCGGGGTGGAGGTCGCCGACCCGCGGACCTGGTTCGGCGCGGCCGAGCCGTCCTCGACGACCCCGGTGGTCACCTCGACGCCGGGCGAACCCCTCGCGGTCCTCTCACCCTCCGGTTTCGGTGCCCTGGAGGAGTGCCCCCTCCGGTGGTTCCTCCAGAAGGTGCGAGGCGACTCCTCGGATGCCGGATCGGCGGCCCCTCTCGTCCGGGGCTCGGCGGTCCACGCGCTGACACAGGCGGTGGAGGGAGGGATCTCGGAGGACGCACTGCGGGGGGCCGTGCGGCGACGGGCGGAAGCCCTCACGATGGCCCGTGGGTGGTTCGCCGAGCGGGGCGCGGAGTCGATGGTCGAGATGGCCGAGACCTTCCGACTGTGGCGTGCCTCAACGCGCGACCGGTACACCACCGCCGGGGTCGAGGAGGCGTTCGAGTTCGACGTCGACGGACCGGTGCGGGTCCGCGGACGGATCGACCGGCTCGAGGCGACCACGGCGGGACAGGTGATCCCGGTCGACGTGAAGACCTCCCGGGCCGCGGCGAGCCACGCCGAGGCCGCCGTGCACCCGCAGCTCGCCCTCTACCAACTCGCCGTCGCCGCCGGGGCCGTCGACTCCGCGGCGGGGCGGGCCCCCGGCGGAGGGCTCCTGCTCTACCTGGCGGGAAGGGAGGGACGCATGCCGGCCGAACGGATGCAGGACCCGCTCGGGACGGGGGCCGGGGAGGAACTCACCCGGCGGGTGACGGAAGCGGGCCGCGCGACCATCGGACCGTCCTACACCGCGAGGGTAGGTCGCTGGTGTGAGCACTGCGACGTGAGATCCAGCTGCCCGGCGCAGCCCGAGGGAGAGCAGGTGATCGGGTGACCACGATGATCGAGCCCGACGTCATCGCCGACGCGCTCGGGATCCACCGGCCGACCGCAGAGCAGGCCGAGGTGATCTCTGGTCCGGCGGAACCGACGCTGGTCCTGGCGGGAGCCGGTGCCGGCAAGACCGAGACGATGGCCGCCCGCGTGGTGTGGCTGGTGGCGAACGGCTACGCCCGCCCGGGGGAGATCCTCGGGCTGACCTTCACCCGCAAGGCGGCGCAGCAGCTGTCCCGTCGCATCCGCCGGCGGCTCGACGCGCTGGCGCGCAGTCCCCTGTGCACGGGCCCGGGAGCCGCTCCCGGGATCGCGGAGGCCATCCGCACCGAGGATCCACAGATCTCGACCTACCACGCGTTCGCCGGGACCCTGCTCGGGACGTACGGGCTGCTCGTCCCCGTCGAACCGGACGCGCGGCTGCTCACCCCCACCGCCGCCTTCCAACTCGCCCACGACGTGGTGTCGAGGTGGGAGAGTCCCCTGACGACCGGATCGACCCCCGGCCGGGTGACGCGCGACGTGCTCACGCTGGCAGGACAGCTGTCCGACCACCTCGTCACCACCGACGACCTGCGCACCGACCCCGACCTGATGACCACCCTCGTCGCGACCCTGCCCCCCGGGCCGCGGCAACGCCAGGCCCCCACCCGGTGGCTCCAGGAGACGGCGGACGTGCAGGGGCATCGCGACGAACTGGCGGACCTGGTGGACGCGGTCGCGGCCCGCATGCGCACGGAATCGGCGCTCGATCACGGTTCGCAGATGGCGCTGTCCGCCACCGTCGCGCGCGACCACCCCCAGGTCGGCCAGGCCGAGCGCCGGGCGTTCCGGGTCGTGCTGTTGGACGAGTACCAGGACACCGGACACTCGCAGCGAGTCCTGCTCTCCTCCCTGTTCGGGGGCGGGGCGGGACCCGTCCCTGCCGTCACCGCCGTCGGCGATCCCATGCAGTCCATCTACGGCTGGCGCGGGGCCTCGGCCTCGAACCTCGACCGGTTCCGCGAGGACTTCCCCCTGGCCGACGGTCGGCGGTCGCACCTGCGCGAGCTCACCACCTCGTGGCGGAACCCACCCGAGGTCCTGACGCTGGCCAACCGGATCACCGCGCCCCTGCGCGACCGGCCGGGGTCGATCCCCGTCGCCGAACTGCGAGCCCGACCCGGCGCCGAGGCCGCCGACCTCCGGGTGGCCGTCCTGGACACCGCGTCGGACGAACGGGAATGGCTCGCGGACGCGATCGCCGCGAGATACAGCGCGGCCGCCCGGGACGGTCGCACGCCGACCGCTGCGGTGCTGGTCAGACGCAACGGGGATTCCGCGGCGATCGCCGCCGCCCTCGAGTCGCGCGGCCTGGCCGTCGAGGTGGTGGGGGTGGGCGGACTGCTCGACGTCCCCGAGGTCGCCGACGTCGTCGCGTTGCTCACCGTGGTCTCCCGCCCGGGTGCGGGACCCGCACTGCTGCGCCTGCTCAGCGGCTCCCGGTTCTCTCTCGGAGCCGCGGACCTCGCCGCGCTCGCCCGGCGTGCCTCCCACCTATCGCTGCGCCGGCCCGCGGCCCCCGGCGGGGCGGTGACCGCTCTCGACCAGCTGGAGGACATTCTCGACGGCATCGCCAGGGGGGAGGAGACCGACTCGGCCGGGCTCGCCGACGCCCTCGCCGACCCCGGCCCCGCAGGCGGCTACAGCCCGGACGGCGCCGCCCGCATCAGCGAACTCGCCGGGATCATCTCGGGCCTGCGCGCCCGCTCGTCGGCACCCCCCGCCCGTCTGGTCGCCGCCGCCGAGCAGGCGCTCGGACTCGACGCGGAGGTCCGCCTACGTCAACGCGCGGGAGTCGGCGAGGCCCGCGAGCAGCTCGACGCGCTGCAGGAGGTGGCGGCGGGGTTCCGGCCGGACCGGGGAACAGGACTGGAGGCCTTCCTGTCCTACCTCGACCTCGCGCGCACGGTCGACGGGGGGCTCGCGCGCGGCGAGGTCGCCGCCACACCGGGGCGGGTCCAGATCCTCACCGTCCACTCGGCCAAGGGGCTCGAGTGGGAGATCGTGGCCGTCCCGCACCTGGCGCAGGGGGTCTTCCCGTCCGACCAGGCGCCACAGACCTCGGTGCGCACGGCGACCCAGTTGCCCGAGCACCTGCGGGGGGACCGTGAATCGGAGGACAACCCCGGCGGCGTACCTGTGCCCCGGCTCGACGACGTGACCGACCGGAAACTCCTGCAGGACGCGCTCGAGAGTCATGTCAAGCGGGTCCGGCGACGCTCACTGGACGAGGATCGGCGGCTGTTCTACGTGGCGGTGACACGAGCCGAGCAGACGCTGCTGTTGTCCGGGTCGCACTGGATCGGAGGGGCCGCCACACCCAAGGGCCCCTCGGAATTCCTCGACGAGGTCCTGGAGGCGTGCGGGGGAGACGAGCCACTGGGGGAGATCGATCACCTCGTCGTCACACCCTCCCCGACCAACCCCGCCACGACGACCGTCGTGGAGGCCACGTGGCCTCGACCGGCCGCCCCCGGCCGCGTCGCCGTCGCACGGGCGGTCGACGCGGCCGTGCCGGTGGACCCGGAGAACGAGGACCCGCCGGAATCGGGACCGGCACGCCGCTGGCACCTCGCCGCGGCACCGCTGCTGGCCGACGCGCGGCGGGCGGCCGAACAGCGGGACGAGGTGATCCTGCCCCGCCGGCTCACCGCGGGGCAGATGGTCGCACTGGCGTCCGACCCCCGGGAGTTCGCGGACCGTCTCCGCAGGCCGGTCCCGTTCCGTCCCGACCGCTTCGCCCGGCGCGGGACCCGCTTCCACCTCTGGCTGGAGCACCGCTTCGGCGCCACCCACCTCCTGGACATCGACGACCTGCCCGGCGCCGGCGACCAGGGCGCGGCCGACGGATTGTCCGAGGCGGACCTGACCGCACTGCAGGAGGCGTTCGAGGCATCCCGGTGGGCACGGATGACACCCGAAGCGGTCGAGGTGCCCTTCGAGGTGGGGCTCGGCGAGCACCTGTTGCGCGGACGGATGGACGCGGTGTTCGCCGTCGCCGACCGCGACCGCGACGGCGACCGCGACGGCGACGGCGACGGCGGGTGGATCGTCGTGGACTGGAAGACCGGACGGGTGCCCGCCGAGCGGGACATGCCCGCCGTCGCCCTCCAGCTGGCCGTCTACCGGTACGCGTGGGCCCAGATCGCCACCGCACGCCTGGGACGACCCGTGGGGCTCGACCGCGTGCGCGCCGCGTTCCACTACGTGCGTTCCGGGCGCATGATCGAACCGGCCCCTCTGCCGGACGCCGACGAACTGTCGCGGCTCCTCACCGACGGGCCGGGGCGGGGCCGGTTGTTGTCCCGTGGCGGGCGATAGGCGACGATTCATGTCGATGACGGCACGGTCCCCGCGGGGGACGCGTCGCGGAAACGGAGTCCCATGGTGAAGAAGCGCGCACTGGCATCGCGGTTCCGTGGCCACGACCCGCTGGACGAGAGTCCCGACCATGCGCTCGTGGGCGTGGTGAGCATCCCGGAGAACAGTGAGACGCCGTGGCGGCTGATCGGCAAGCGCGTGGTGATGGCCGTCGTCGCCCTGTGCATCGCTGTGCTGGTGGTGTGGTTCGACCGCGGGGGCTATACCGGTGGCGGCGGAGCGAATGGTGAGCTGACGCTCATCGATTGCTTCTACTACGCCACGGTCTCCCTCTCGACCACCGGTTACGGAGACATCACCCCGATCACCCAGCAGGCGCGGCTGATCAACACCATCGTCGTCACCCCGCTTCGCCTCGTATTCCTGATCCTGCTCGTCGGCACCACTCTGGCCGTGCTGACCGAGCAGTCCCGTCAAGCCTTCAAGATCCAGCGATGGAGAACCCACGTGCGCAATCACACCGTCGTCGTCGGCTACGGCACCAAGGGCAAATCCGCCATCGCCGCGATGCTCGCCGACGACACCGCCCCGGACGACATCGTCGTCGTCGACACCGACCCCCAGGCACTCAAGGCCGCGGCCGCCCACGGTCTGGTCACCGTCCACGGCTCGGCCACCCGGTCCGACGTCCTCAAACTGGCCGGCCTCACCCGCGCCTCCGCTGTCGTGGTGGCCACCAACTCGGACGACACGGCCGTGCTGGTCACCCTCACCGCGCGGGAACTGGCGCCCAACGCGAAGATCGTCGCGACGGTCCGCGAGAGCGACAACAAGCACCTGCTCAAGCAGTCCGGCGCAGACTCCGTGGTGGTCTCCGCCGAGACCACCGGACGTCTCCTCGGTCTGGCCACCAATTCGCCGACCGTCGTGGGGATGATGGAGGATCTGCTCACCCCGGACGAGGGCTTCTCCATCGCCGAACGACGGGTCGAGGAGTCCGAGGTGGGCGGCTCACCCCGGCACCTGGCCGAACTCGTCCTGGGGGTGGTGCGCAAGGGACAGCTCATCAAGGTCAACGAGCCCGAGGCAGACGCGCTGGAGAGCGGTGACCGGTTGCTCTACATCCGGATGATCGCCGACTGAGCGACGGGCAGGGCGGGAACGCCGAGGTGGCCGGGCTACGCTGATCGACGCCCCTCACGACCGCGAAAAGGACCCCACACGATGCCGATGGACTTCACCCTCGACTCCGATCCGGTGCTCTCGGTGGCGGCGCCCGACAGGGCGGCACCCCTCCGGCAGGACTCCGATGAGTTGAACAGAGGATGGGCCACGGCGCGCGTGATGAAGGTGGACCGTCGCAACAGGTTCGCGATCGAGCCGGCACGCGGTGATCGGCAGCGGATCCGCCTGGAGCCCGCCCTGGACCTCGCGGACTCCCTCCCCGAGGAGGCGGTGTTCCTCGGGAGGACCGAGGACGCCCGGCACATCTGGGCGGTCCCGGTCGACGAGCTCCCCGCCGAGCCCGCGGTGACGTCGCTCCGCTCGTGCGGGGCCGACCTCGTCGAGGGTGACGGGTCGCTGGCCTCCCAGGCCATGGCCCTACTCGGGTGGCATCGCGACAACGTCCGCGGCCGCGAACGCACCCACCATCCGCGCCGGGTCGACGCGGGATGGGCGATCGAGGACCCGTTCCACGGTGGCCTCGAGTACCCACGGACCGACCCCGCCGTGATCTGTCTGGTCCACGACGGGGGACGACGAGTGCTCCTCGCCCGCCAGCCGATCTGGCCCGAGGGCATGTACTCGCACGTCGCCGGTTTCGTCGAGGCGGGGGAGTCCCTGGAGGGCTGCGTTCGACGTGAGGTCGCCGAGGAGGTGGGCGTGGTCGTCGACCGCGTGCGCTACCTGGGCAGTCAGCCCTGGCCGTTTCCCCGGTCCCTCATGGTCGGCTTCCACGCCATCGGCGACCCCGAGGCCCCGATCGTGCTCGAGGACGAGGAGATCAGTGAGGCCGCGTGGTTCGACGTCGACCGGGTCCGTGACGCGCTGGCCGGCCGTGGCGACCTCATGGTGGCGCCGGCCGTCTCCATCGCGCACGTGATGCTGCAGTCCTGGGTCGCAGCGGTCGACGGGGACGTCGACGCCTGAGGGCGCCGGTCCCCGGCGTCGCCGTCAGGCCAGGCCGAGCGCGTCAGACCCCGGCGAGTTCGGCGAGCTTGGCGCGCACCTGGGAGGCCGGGGGGTTGGTGGCGGTGGTGCCGTCCGAGTACAGCGCCGTCGGGACGACCCTGTTGCCGCCGTTCACGCTCTCGACGAAAGCGGCAGCATCGGCGTCCGCCTCCACGTCGACCTCGGTGTAGCCGATCTCCTTCTCGTCCAGCAGCTTCTTGAGTCGCGTGCAGAAGGGGCACCACGTGGTGGTGTACAGGGTCAGGGCGCCGGCATCGTCGTTCGTCGTCAGATCGCTCATGATGGGGTGTAACGCGCACGACCGCGGGAATCATCCCCGGGGGGAGGCCTCGGACGCGATGTCGGAGGCGGATGCCACGATGGGGGCGTGAGTGACATGCGGCGCGGACCGGGAGATGGTCGCGGACGGGAAGATGGTGCGGAGTCGGCCCTCGAGGGTCTCGACCCGCAGCAACGTCGTGCCGTGCTGGCGCCGCGGGGCCCCGTGTGCATCCTCGCCGGCGCCGGGACCGGCAAGACCCGCACGATCACCAGGCGTATCGCCCACCTGGTCACGACCGGGCACGTCCGCGGTGACCAGGTGCTGGCGGTGACGTTCACCGCCCGCGCCGCCGGGGAGCTGCGCATGCGGTTGGCGGGGCTGGGAGTCGCGGACGCCGGGACGGGACCCGTACAGGCCCGGACCTTCCACTCGGCCGCCCTGCGGAACCTGTCGTACTTCTGGCCACGGGTGTACGGGGAGGAACCCTGGCAGCTGTTGGACGGGCAGTTCCGCGCGGTAGCCCAGGCGGTGCGCCGGGTCGGCCTGGACCCCGCCACGGAGACCATCCGCGACGTGCTGACCGAGATCGGCTGGGCCAAGTCCAGCCTGCTCACGCCGGACACGTACGCGGAGCAGGCCGTCGCGCTGGGTCGCGACCTGCCGGTGCCGGCCCCCGAGGTCGCGCGCGCGTTCCGGGCGTACGAGGACCTCAAGGTCTCCGGACCGGTCCGGATGCTCGATTTCGACGATCTCCTGAGCCACATGGCCGAACTCGTGGAAGAGGTCCCGGCGATCGCCGAGGAGTTCCGGGACCGCTACCGCTGCTTCGTCGTCGACGAGTTCCAGGACGTCACGCCGGCCCAACAACGGCTGCTCACCGCGTGGCTGGGCAGGAGGGACGACCTGACGGTGGTCGGTGACGTCAACCAGACCATCTATTCGTTCGCCGGCGCAGAACCGGACTTCCTGCTCGGCTTCGCGGACCGCTACCCGGGTGCCACCGTCGTGCGCCTGGAGTCCGATTACCGCTCCACGCCTCAGGTCGTGGACCTGGCCAATGCGGTGATCGGCGCCGGCAGCGGCCGTTTCCGCAGCGCCGGGCTCACCCTGCGGGGCATGCGGCCGCCGGGCCCGGAGCCGGTCCTCGCCGAGTACCCCGACGAGGACGCCGAGGCGGAGGCGGTGGCGGGGGCCGTCGCCGATCTCGTCCACGGCGGGATGGACCCTTCGGAGATCGCGGTGCTGTACCGCATCAACGCCCAGTCCGAGCGGGTCGAGGCGGCCCTGGACGAGGCCGGGATCGGATACCGGCTCAAGGGGGGAGAGGGCTTCTTCGAGAGGCCGGTGGTCCGTCGGGCCATGTCGGCGATCGACCGACTGATCGACGGCTCGGACGAGGCGCGGGCGCAGGCGTACTCCCAACTGGCGGACCCCACGGAGATCGTCGCAGTCATCAGGCAGGCGCTCGAGCCCCTCGGTCTCACCGCCGCCGAGCCGTCCGGTGCCCAGGCCAGGGAGACCTGGAACGCACTGAACTCGCTGGTGGGTCTCGCGGAGGAGATCGCCACGGCCGAGGCTCGCGAGGGCCTGCTACCGGTGGTCGCGGGGCTTCGAGAACGGGCGGCGGCACGTCACGCCCCGGACGAGCGGGGTGTGACGCTGGCGTCGTTCCACGCCGCCAAGGGGCTCGAATGGGACGCGGTGTTCCTCATCGGAGTCCACGAGGGGAGTCTGCCGATCAGCCACGCGATCAACGCCGGACCGGACGCGATCGAGGAGGAGCGGCGCCTGCTCTACGTGGGCGTCACCCGCGCCCGCGAGCACCTGACGGTGTCGTGGAGTCGGAGTCGACGCGCCGGTGGCCGGGCCGGCCGACGCCCCAGCCGCTTCCTCGACCCCGTTCGCCCGGCCCAGTCCCCGGTCGGACCGCGCGGGTCCACCGACACCTCGGACAAGGGACGGTGCCGCGGGTGCGGGGAGAAGCTCACCGGGCCCATGCACCGCGCGCTCGGGCTGTGCCCGGAATGCTCGGTGGAGGTGGATACCGGCCTGTTCGAACGACTGAGGGACTGGCGCAAGGAGACCTCGGAACGGATCGGCAAACCCGCCTACACGGTGTTCACCAACGACACGCTCGCCCAGATCGCCCGGGAGCGGCCCGCCGACACCCGCGCACTGGGCCGGATCGGCGGGATCGGGGCGCACAAGCTGAGCGAGTACGGCGATGACGTGCTGAAACTGATCCGCGCCACCTGAACCCGCGCCGCGCGGGAGGATCCCCGAGCCGGGGGCTGGTCAGCCCTTGTCGGGGAAGATCTCCGGCATCCAGCGCTGCACGATCTCCCGGTACGGGGCGGACGCCTCGAGTTGGCACAGCATGCCCACCGACGCGGACAGCACCCGGTGGATCAGGACGTACTCGCGCGGCAGGGTGAACGAGCGGGAGGTCCGGAACTCCCGTCCCGACACGTCACCGTAGACGGACATGATGCTCTGCATCCACGCGCGGCTGAAGTGGAAAACAGGCTCGCGCATCGGCTCGATGAACGGGTTCAGGAACGCCATCGCGTCGGCGGGGTCGAGGCCGTTCCGGCCGACGTATCCGGCCCGGGTCATCAACCGCACCAGTTCATCGGAATCACCGGCCAGGGCGAGCCGCATCATGGAGGTGAGAACCTCCGGCACGCCCTCGGGCAGGGGGATCGACGCGCCGAAGTCCAGGACCACCAGTCGACCGTCATCGGCTAGCAGGAAATTTCCGGGGTGGGGATCGCCGTGCATCATCCGGGCACGGGTGGGGGAACTGAACTGGAACTCGGTGAGGAGCTCGCCGGCCCGGTTGCGCTCTGCGGGGGTGCCGTCGCTGGAGATCCGGCTCAGGGCCCGCCCGTCCACCCACTCGGTGACCAGCACCTTGGGCGACGAGGCCAGCACGGAGGGCACCCGGACGAGGCGATCGTCGCGGTAGGCGGCCGAGAACACCCGCTGGGTGTCGGCCTCCGCGCGGTAGTCGAGTTCGCTCACGGTGCTGTCGTAGAGCTCGTCGATGATGCCCCTGATGTCGGTGCCGGGGTTGAGCGGCCGGAACAGGGGAGCCAGTCGCCGGAGTTGCCGCAGGTCCGAGCGGAGGGCCTCATCGGCGCCGGGATACTGGATCTTGACGGCCACCTCCCGACCGTCGGACCAGACGGCGCGGTGGACCTGCCCGATGGAGGCGGCCGCGGCGGCGTCACCGTCGAACTCGGCGAAGCGCTCACGCCAGCGCAGCCCGAGTTGGGTGTCGAGGACTCTCTCCACCTCGGCGGCGGGCATGGGGGGTGCCTCGGCCTGGAGCTTGGTGAGGGCCTCCCGGAACGGCTCGGCGTACTTGTCGGGCATCCCGGCCTCGAACACGCTGAGGGCCTGGCCGACCTTCATGGCGCCGCCCTTGAGTTCCCCGAGAACGGCGAAGACCTGCTCGGCGGCCTGATCGGCCAGTTCCTCGCTCAGATCCCCGTCCCCCCGCCCGAGGGCGCGTCGACCGAGTGAACCGGCGGCGCGACCGGCGATGCCCAGTGGGAGTCCCGCGAGGCGTGCTGCGCGGCGGGACGAGGTGCGGGGTAGGTCGGACACGCCTTCAATCATGACAGAGGACGGACATGCGGGGCGGCCCCACAGTCGCAGGCTGCGTCGGCCTGCCATTCGAGCCGGCGCCACAGTCCCTCGGACGGGTTGATCTCGACGGTGGCCCCGATGGTCTGGAGCCGGGTGCGGGGTTCACGGCTGGCGGCGACCTCCGCCAACACCAGGGCTGCGGCGGCGGTGAGGGCGGGAACGGCGGCCTCGGGGCTGTGCCCGATGAGTTGGGCGGCGACGAACGGCCACCGCGGGTCCCGGCGGGCGCGGTACAGGTCGGTGCAGCGCAGACACGGGGTGACCCCCGGCACCACGGTCGGGCCCACGACCACGCGGCCGTCCCGGCAGTACACGTGCATGTGCGTCTGTCCGGACCGGGCGAGGGCGGTGGTGACCACCGGATCCACGGAGACGGTGCCGGTGAGGATGACGAGGTCGGGGGCCACGCCCCGTCGGAACCAGGGCGGCCGCTCGGCGTCGAGTGTCAAGCCCGGGGTGGGGCCGGTGGTCACACGACAACCGTTGACGGACAGCGGCCCCCGGAGCACCTCCGAGATCTGGCCGACCCCCAGGATGTGGACGCGTCGCACCGGCGCGGGCCTCGGAGTGGAGCCCGTCGCGTGCGCGTCTGCGTCCGTGGCCGTTCCCGGCTCCGGCGGGTCGAGTCGTAGATGACCGAGGTCGGCCAGGTGGACGAGGATCCGGGCCACGGTCGCCATCCCCGCCGCGTCGATTCCAGCGCGCGCGGCGACGTCGTCGAGAGGGGCCCCGCCCTCGAGGCCACGGAGTAGTGCCGAGAGGCTGCGGGCACCCACGGTGGCGGGGGCGTCGACCACCACCGCGCGGTCAGGCGCCAGTCCCACCTGGACGGTGTGGTCATCCCGTGCGACCACCACGGTGCCGGGACGCAGGGTGGCCCGGACCCGGGAGGCAGAGGCCTCGGCCTGCGCGGCGATGACGGGGGCGGTGGTGCGCGGGGAGACGGTCGCCACCGCCGCGGTGCCGGCACCGGTGCCGGTGGAGTCGACGGTGGCGGCGCGTGGCGGGTCGTCGGCAGGAGCGGTCACTGGGGTCACGGGGCACATCGTGGCACGCGGCGGTCCTGCCCGGGCCCTGCTCGGGCGTCGTTGTCCACAGGCGCCGGTCTCGTCGGTGCCTGTGGATAACCGCGCCGTGTGGGGTGGTCTACCGTGGTCCGCGTGTCGCCAGCCCCACGCCCCGCCGCCGTGTCCGCGAGCCCACCGTCACCCGGCCCGGGCCCGGCACCGGCGCTGCCCACCGAGCCTGATGATCCTCGGATCGAGGTCCGCCGCTCCACACGCCGCAAGAGGACGGTGTCAGCGCGGGTGGAGGGCGAGTCAGTGGTGGTCCTCATGCCGGCGGGGCTGCCACGCGCGGAGGAACGACGCCTCATCACCGACTTGCTCGGCCGGCTCGCCCGGTCCGGTCGCCGCAAGGGTCACCGGGCGCCCGATGCGAACCTGATGAGGCGCGCCACGGAACTGTCGACGACGTGGCTGGAGGGTCGGGCGCGGCCGGCATCGGTGCGCTGGGTGCCGGCGATGACCACCCGCTGGGCGTCCTGCTCACCGGATTCCGGGGAGATCCGGATCAGCGAGACGTTGCGGGACGTGCCTGCCTACGTGCTGGACTACGTCGTGGTGCACGAGCTGGCCCACCTCGTCGTCCCCGGGGGTCACCCGCCCGAGTTCTGGGAGGCGGTGCGCGGGTATCCGCGCACCGAGCGGGCGATGGGGTATCTGGAGGCCTACTCGCGGGTGCTCCGGTCGGGGGCCGGGTCGGACGCCCCCGGTGGCGCGGGAGAACCGGGGGTCGGGGGCGAGGGCGTGGGCGACCTGGTCGAGGGCGACGACGACGAGCCCGGCCTGTACTAGGCCGGCCCGCCCGTCACGACGCCCGCCGATCAGGCCCCGTCGCGCGGCCCCTCGGAGTCGGAACCCTCGGTGCCGGAACCCTCAGTGCCGGAACCCTCGGTGCCGGAACCGGAGCCGTCGGTCCCCGAACCATCCGGGCCGGACGCCTCGGGTCCGCCGTCGCCGGCCTCTCCGGTCCCGCCACCCGATTCGCGGAGGAAGCGCTCGATCTCGTCGACGCCGCTGGAGTCCCCGGTCGACTCGTCGAGGAGCCGGTCGATGACGGCGGCGGGGTTCTCGAGGTCCTCGCCGACGGGCAGCAGGTCGGGGTGGCTCCACAGTCCGTCGCGACGTTCGGTGCCGACGGCCTCGCCGACCCGGCGCCACAACACGGAGGCCTCACGCGCCTTGCGCGGACGCAGTTCGAGTCCGACGAGCGAGGCGAAGGCCTGTTCGGCTGCGCCGCCGGTCGCCCGGCGGCGCAGCCACATCTCGCGGAGCTTGTCGGCGCTGGGCAGCCGGTCGCCGACCGCCGTGGCGACGACGGCGTCGACCCAGCCCTCGACCAGAGCGAGCAGCGTCTCGAGCCGGCCGAGCGCGGCCTCGTTGACGTTGGTCACCTTGGGGCCGATCGCCCCGGCCCCGCCGGAGAGCAACTCCTGGAGCTTGGTGGGGTCCTGCAGGATGGACGGGTCGAGCCCGGAGGCGAGGTCGTCGAGCCCGGAGGTGTCCACGCGGATGCCGCGCGCGTACTCCTCCACGGTCGCCAGGAACCGGGCGCGCAGCCAGGGGGCGCCGGCGAACAGTCGCAGGTGTGCGGCCTCGCGTGCCGCGAGGAAGACCACGACCTCCTGCCGGGGCAGTTCCAGCTCGTCGGCGAACTCGTCGATCGCGGCCGGGCTGAGCGCGGCCACCCCGTCGTCGCCGAACGGGATCCCGACCTCGGAGGAGAAGAGCACGGCCGGCGCGAGCTTGCCCAGCCCCTGCCCGAGCTGCATGCCGAAGCCCATGCCGCCCATCTGGTCGAGCATGCCGAGCAGCGGGCCGGCGAGCTGGCGGGCCTCCTCGGGCATGGCGCCCTTGGTGGCCGAGTTCATCTGTTCGGCGACGGGCGTGCAGATCTTCTCCCAGGTGGGCAGGGAGTGCTCGACCCACTGCTGGGGCGTCCACACCTCGGTGCGGTGCACTCCGGAGGGGAACTGGGTGGTCTCGTCGAGCCACAGTTCCGCCAGGCGGACCGATTCCTGCGCGGCGGTGCGCGAGGCGTCGGTGATCACGGGCGTGCGACCGAGGGACTGGAGGGCGACCGTCCGCGCCAGTTGGTAGTTGACGGGCCCCGAGCTCCCCGGGCCGGACATGGCCGACCCCATGGAGCCGAGCATCTGTCCGAACTGGGAGAGCATCTGGCCGAAGTTGCCGAACTGCGAGGGGTCGAAGCCGCCGGGACCGCCGGGACCGCCCTGGCCGCGGTCGCGGTCGTCGTCGCGCCCGTCGTCGTCGGAAGCGGAGAAACCGAAGGGCTGGTTCATGCCACAACGGTACAGCGTGCAGGGGTGGGGGGTCCGGCCGCGACGCGGCCGGCAGCGGGTGCGGTCTACCCTTGCCCCGTGAGTCGTCGCCTGTTCACCGTTCTCGCCGCGCTGGTACCGGCGGTGCTGCTGCTCGTCCTGGCGACGTCGGCCACCGTCCCCCTGGTGTCGATGGGGCCCGGACCCACCTACGACACCTTCGGCACGGCCGAGGTGGAGACGGAGGACGGTGACACGGAGCGGGTTCCGGTGGTCGACGTAGCGGGCAGGGAGGCGGACGAGACCGCCGGCTCCCTGTTCATGACGACGGTGGCGGTCCGCGACCGGCTGACGCTGCTCGACGCGATGCGGTTCTGGGTGGATCCGGCGCAGGTGGTGGTACCGCGCGACCAGGTGTTCCCTCCGGACCGTTCACGCGACGAGGTGCGCGAGTCCAACGCCGCGGAGATGGTCGGTTCGGAGAACTCCGCCGAGGCCGCCGCCTACCGGTTCCTGGGGATCCCCATGCAGCCGCGCGTCGAGGGGGTGGAGCCGGACGGTGCCGCCGCCGGGCGCCTGCGCCCGGGCGACGTGTTGACCTCCATCGACGGGGAATCCGTCGACGACGCCACGGCCGTGGTGGAGCGGGTCGGTGAGCGCCGCGCGGGTGACGAGGTCCGCATCGGGTTCACCCGTGACGGGCGTGAGGAGACGACGACGGCGACGTTGCAGTCCGCCGGACCGGACGGCGATCCCGAACAGGGCCGACTGGGCATCCTGGTCGGCGACACCCCGGCGGACGGCACCGACGTCGACATCACGGTGGACCCCGCGGTGGGCGGCCCCTCGGCGGGCCTGGTGCTGGCCGTCGCGATCGTCGACAAGCTGTCGCCGGGTGAGGCGACCGGGGGGACGCGGGTGGCGGGGTCGGGCACCATCCGTCCCGACGGGACGGTGGGGCCCATCGGCGGTATCCGGCACAAGATCCGGGCGGCCCACGACGCGGGGGTGAGCGAGTTCCTGGTCCCCGCGGCCAACTGTGCGGAGGCTGTGCAGGGCCCGCCGGAGGGCGTCCGGCTGATCGAGGTGGAGACGCTGGAGGGCGCGCTGGAGGCGCTGGAGACGGCGGCCTCCGGGGGCCAGCCACCGACCTGCGGCTGAGGCACGGCTTTTCCGTAAGGTGGGGGTCACGAGCATGTCCGCCCCAGCAGTGCAGGAGCTTTCCAGGTGTCCGTCCGCCCACCCGGCAATTCCCCCGGTCGGCCGATCGCGATCTCTCGTCGCGGTCGGGCCGTCGCCGTCGCCGTCGTCGTCCTCATCCTCCTCATCCAGGTCCTGCCCAGACTGAACACCGCGTACACGGACTGGCTGTGGTTCGGCAGTGTCGATGCCACCAGCGTGTTCCGGACCGAGTTGCTGGCGCGGCTCGGTCTTTTCGTGGCGGTCGCCCTCCTGGTCGGCCTGGCGGTGGGCGCCGGCATTCTGCTGGCCTACCGGTATCGCCCGGTGTTCCTGGCGCAGGCGGGCATGCCGGACGCGCTGTCCCGCTACCGGGCGGCCATGGGGGCCTCGCCCGGCAGGACCGTGCTCTGGATCCCGGTCGTCCTGGCGATCCTGGCCGGGTCGGTCGCGCAGACCGGGTGGCAGACCGTGCTGGCGTTCTTCAACTCGACGCCGTTCGGTGAGACCGACCCCCAGTTCGGTCTGGACATCTCCTTCTACGCCTTCGAGCTCCCGATGTGGCGCGCGATCGTCACCTGGCTCATGGTGGCCGTCGTGCTGGCCCTCCTGGCCAACCTGTTCACCCACTACCTCTTCGGCGGACTGCGACCCGGCGCCCGCGAGGGCGCCCTCACCCGCGCCGCCCGGATCCAGCTGGTGACCCTCGCCGGGCTGTTCGTGCTGGCCAAGGCCGCCGCGTACTGGCTGGATCGCTACGAGCTGTTGTTCAGCGAGAACAGCACGTTCACCGGCGCCAGCTACACCGACGTCAACGCCCTGATGCCGGCGAAGATCTTCATGTTCTCGGTGGCGCTGGTGTGCGCGGCCGCGTTCTTCTCCGCCATCGTGATCAGGGATCTGCGGATCCCCGCGCTGGCCACCGTCCTGTTGCTGTTCTCCGCGCTCGTGGTGGGGTCGGCGTGGCCGCTGGCCGTCGAGCAGTTCTCGGTGAAGCCCAACCGTGCCGAGAAGGAACGGGAGTACATCGCGCGGAACATCGACGCGACACGCGCCGCGTACGACATCGGTGAGGAGCGGGTCACCTACATCGACAACTGGGGGGCGGCCGATCCGAACCCCCGCGAGGCGGCCTCGGATCTCACGACACTGTCCAACGTCCGCGTGCTCGACCCGAGCGTCCTGGCGCCGACGTTCACCCAGCTACACCAGTTGCGCAACTTCTACGGTTTCCCCGAGACGCTGGGCATCGACCGCTACACGATCGACGGCGAGATGCGGGACTTCCTCGTGGCCGCGCGTGAGCTCAACCCCGAGTCCCTGCAGGCCAACCAGCGGGACTGGATCAACCGCCACACGGTGTACACGCACGGCAACGGGTTCGTGGCCGCACCGGCCAACCGGGTCAACGAGATCGCCGACGACGCCGGCTCGGACCGCGGCGGCCTGCCGAATTTCCAGGTCTCCGACCTCGAGGCGATCTCCAGTGGTCAGGAGATGATGATCCCGGTGACCCAGCCGCGGACCTACTTCGGTCCGCTCATCGCGCAGGCGGACCCCGACTACGCCATCGTGGGGGACAACGGCGACGGGCCCCGTGAGTACGACACCGACACCGAGCAGTACACCTACACCGGCGAGGGCGGTGTCCCCGTCGGTGGCTGGGTCAACCGGATCGCCTACTCGCTCAAGTTCGCCGAGCGCAACATCCTGTTGTCCAGCATTCTCGGGGACGACTCGAAGATCATCTACGACCGCGACCCGCGGGACCGGGTGCAGAAGGTGGCCCCGTGGCTGACCACGGACACCAACACCTATCCGGCGGTGATCGACGGCCGTATCAAGTGGATCGTCGACGGGTACACGACGCTCAAGACCTACCCGTACGCCGAGCTCAGCTCGCTGGAGGCCATGACCTCGGACTCCCTCAACGACGCGAGCGGTCGGGTCCTGCCGGACGAGGAGGTCTCCTACATCCGCAACTCGGTCAAGGCGACCGTCGACGCGTACGACGGCACCGTCGACCTGTACGCGTTCGACGAGTCGGACCCGGTGCTGCAGACGTGGATGAAGGCGCTGCCGGACATCGTGCAGCCACGTGAGGCGATCTCCGAGGAGTTGGAGGAGCACCTGCGCTACCCGGAGGACCTGTTCAAGGTGCAGCGTGAGCTGCTGGCCAAGTACCAGGTCGACGACCCGGGCCAGTTCTTCACCAACGACGCCTTCTGGTCGGTGCCGTCCGATCCCACGGTGACCTCGTCGATCCAGAACCCGCAGGGTCCGCCCGTGGGCGGGCCCGCCGGTGGTCCGGCCGGCAGCCCCGCCGGTGGTCCCGCCGGTGCCCAGACCGTCGACCGTGACGGGCCGGCCCAGCCGCCGTACTACGTGGTGGCCTCCGATCCGACCGACCCGGAGTCCGACGAGCCGTCGTTCCAGCTCATCTCGGCGTTCCGCGGCTATGAGCGTGAGTTCCTCGCCGCGCACATGACGGCGAGCTCGGACCCCGAGACCTATGGGCAGATCACGGTGCGGGTCCAGCGGCCGACCGAGCCGCTGTCGCAGGGTCCCAACCAGGCGCAGGACATCATGATCGCCTCGCCGGCGATCGCCGAGGACCGGCGACTGTGGGGTGAGACCGCCGAGATCACGGAGGGCAACCTCCTGGCGCTGCCGTTGGCGGACGACTCGGTGCTCTACGTGGAGCCGATCTACACCCAGCGCAAGGACCAGGACTCCGCCTTCCCGAGGCTGCTGCGCGTGATGGTCTCGTACGACCGCGCGGTGGGCTACGCGCCCACGCTGTACGAGGCGCTGCGACAGGTCGGGATAGAGGCCGACCCGGACGTCGTGCGGATCGACGAGAGCGGGGAGGCGGAGGCCGAGGCAGAGGAAGGCGCCGCCCGGCCCGCCGAGGGCGCCGCCCCGCGACCGTCGTCGCCGGCCACCGGGGGAGGCGCTGACGACTCCGAGCGGGCAGCCGCCGTGCGCGAGCTCAACTCGGCGCTGAACGCGGTCCGCTCGGCCCAGAGCGGGGGAGACCTCTCCGATCTGGGGCAGGCGCTCGAGGACCTACAGGCCGCCGTCGACGCTTATCAAGGCCTGGGGAACTGACGTGACCTGTGGCTATGGGTGCGGGGGTGTGAGTTACGTCATCTTCTAGTCGTCGAGCGTCCACCGATTTGCAATGTCCGGTGAATGGCACGTAGTGTCATAGACGCAAACGACGCGGGGTGGAGCAGCTCGGTAGCTCGCTGGGCTCATAACCCAGAGGTCGCAGGTTCAAATCCTGTCCCCGCTACCACGCATCAGGCCCGGCTCCCGAGAGGGAGCCGGGCCTGAGGTCATTTCTGGAGTTGTCTCGAGTTCTGTAGGCCTCGCCGAGGCGCGACAGTTCCCCGCCCCGCCACGGCGTCGTGGCGACCTGACCGACGCCGTGGTCGAGAGTGCGGACGTAGTAGTTGCCTTCGGAGTGCTCGTCGCGCCTGTCCTCGTGTTCCGGCCCACGCAGCGGTTCGGTCCTCGTATGGTGGACAGGTGTCTGTTCGCATGTCCGATGCGGCCACGACGACGCCCGTGACGGCAGGAGAGCCCCATGACCACTTCACTCGACCGCGATGCCCTACTGATCGGCACCCAGTGGCGTTCCCCCGCCACCGATGACGTGATCGAGGTAATCAGCCCGCACACCGAGGAGGTCGTCGCCCGCGTGCCCGAGGGCTCGGTGGCGGACATGGACGCCGCGGTGGCCGCCGCGCGCGAGGCCTTCGACCACGGCCCGTGGCCCCGCATGAGCCCCGACGAGCGGATCGAGGTCGTCGCCAGGCTGTCCGCCCTGTACGCGGCGCGGCTCGACGACATGGCGACCGTCATCTCCACGGAGATGGGTTCCCCGATCTCGTTCAGCAAGCTCGCCCAGGCGCCCGCCCCGTGGATGCAGATCGAGGCCTTCCTCACCATCGCGCGTGAATTCCAGTGGGAGGAGACCCGCCCCGGCGTCCTCGGCGGGGAGGTGCTGGTGCGACACGAGCCCGTGGGCGTGGTCGCGGCGATCCCGCCGTGGAACGTCCCCCAGTTCACGGTCCTGTCGAAGCTGATCCCGGCGCTGCTGACGGGGTGCACGATCGTGATCAAGCCGGCGCCGGAGACGCCGCTGGACACCTACCTGCTGGGCGAACTGCTCATCGAGGCGGGCGTGCCCGAGGGCGTCGTGAGCATCGTCGCCGGCGGCCGCGAGGTGGGCGAGCACCTGGTGCGGCACCCCGCGATCGACAAGGTGGCGTTCACCGGATCCACCGCGGCGGGCCGGAAAATCGGCGCGATCTGCGGCGAGCAGCTCAAGCGCTGCTCCCTCGAGCTGGGCGGCAAGTCCGCGGCGATCGTGCTCGACGACGCGGACCTGACGACCGCGGTCGAGGGGCTCAAGTTCGTCGGCGTGATGAACTCCGGCCAGGCGTGCGTGGCACAGACCAGAGTGCTGGTGAGTCGCGACCGCCACGACGAGGTGGCACAGGCGCTGGCCGACGGCATCGGGTCGATGGTGGTGGGGGACCCGCTCGACCCGGCCACGGAGATCGGGCCGATGGTCGCCCGTCGCCAGCAGGAGCGGGTGAACTCCTACATCGAGATCGGGCAGCAGGAGGGTGCGACGCTGCTCGCCGGGGGCTCCGACCGCCCCGACGGCCTGGACACCGGCTGGTACGTACGACCCACGGTCTTCGGTGGCGTCGACAACTCGATGCGCATCGCGCAGGAGGAGATCTTCGGCCCCGTCATCTCCGTGATCGCCTACGACGACGTCGACGACGCCGTCCGGATCGCCAACGACTCCGAGTACGGACTGGCGGGCACCGTGTGGACCGCCGACCGGGAGGCAGGGCTGGGCGTCGCGCGACGGGTCCGGACCGGCACCTACGGCGTGAACACCTACACGATGGATTTCTCCGCCCCGTTCGGCGGCTTCAAGGCATCCGGGGTGGGGCGCGAGTTCGGCCCCGAGGGGCTGGCCCAGTACACCGAGCTCAAGTCCGTCTACCTTGAGCAGAGCTGACCGTGGCGGGGGACGAGAGGACGACGGGCCTGTCGGTACGGGACACAGATCGGGTCCGCACCCTGACCCTGGCGCGCCCCGATGCCCTCAACGCCTTCAACGAGGCGCTGTACGACGCGGTCACCGAGGCATTGCACGACGCCGCCGCCGACCCCACGGTCGCGGTGGTCCTGCTCACCGGTGAGGGCCGGGCGTTCAGCGCGGGCACCGACCTGCTGGAGATGGGTGAGCGGATCACCAACCCCGACTTCGTCCCCGGCGAGCACGGATTCCTGGGTCTCGTCGACGCGCTCGCCGGGTTCGACAAGCCGCTCGTCCTCGCGATCAACGGGCTCGGACTGGGTATCGGCATGACGATCATCGGCTTCGCCGACTTGGTGTTCATGGCCGATGACGCCCGTCTCAAGTGCCCGTTCACGAGCCTGGGAGTGGCACCCGAGGCGGCGTCCAGCTATCTACTGCCGAGATTGGTGGGTCGGCAGAACGCCGCGTGGGCCCTGCTGTCCTCGGAGTGGATCACCGCCCGCGAGGCCCACGAGATGGGCCTGGTCTGGCGACTGTGCACCCCGATGGAACTCCAGCAGGTCGCGGGCGAGCACGCCGCACGGTTGGCGAGACTCCCGATCTCGAGCCTGCGGGCGGTGAAGCGGACGATGACCGAACCACTGGCGCGCCAGATCGCAGACGCCCGCGAACGGGAGAACAGAGCCTTCGCCGACCTCATGGGTGGACCGGCGAACTCGGAGGCGCTGGCGGCATTCGCCGAAGGTCGCACGCCGGACTTCGCCTCGTTGCCCGACGGGTCCTGACCCCGGCGCCCGCGCCGATCCCGCGCCCGCCCGTCCTCGCCGGAGCCGTATGGCGGACGATGGTGGCGTGACGTCCGATCAGGAGAGCCTCACCCGTCCGGTCGACGTGGTGGTGATCGGCGCCGGCCAGGCCGGACTGTCGGCCGGCTACCACCTCAGGCGGCGGGGGTTCGCGCCGGTCGGCCGTGCCGAGGCGGGGGAGCGGACCTTCGTCATGCTCGACGCCGGGGACGCCCCCGGCGGGGCCTGGCGGCACCGCTGGGAATCCCTCACCATGAGCACGGTCAACGGCATCTTCGAGCTGCCGGGCCGACCCGTCCCCGATGTCGACCGCACCGCCCCGAGCCGGGACGTCCTGCCGCCCTACTTCGCCGACTACGAGAACCGATTCGGACTCGACGTCCGGCGGCCGGTCCGCGTGCGCTCGGTCCGCAGACCCACGCCCGGGCGGGACGGACCGGAGTCCGACCACCTCGTCGTCGTCACCGATCCAGGCGGTGACACCCGCCCTGAGGCCTGGGCGGCGCGCTACGTCATCAACGCCACCGGCACCTGGACCCGACCGTTCTGGCCGTACTACCCCGGCCAGGAGACGTTCCGCGGCCGACAGCTCCACGTCCACGACTACGTCGACGCCGAGGAGTTCGCCGGACAGCGCGTCGTGATCGTCGGCGCCGGCATCTCCGCCACCCAGCTGCTCGAGGAGATCTCGCGCGTCGCCGACACCCTCTGGGTGACCAGGCGGGAGATCGAGTGGGAGACGGACCCCGCCCCGGAGAACTTCTCCGCCGCGATCGACCGGGTCGCCGATCGCACCGCGCAGGGACTTCCCCCGCAGAGCATCATCCGCGTCACCGGCATGTACCGCGCCCCGTGGATCGAGCGCGCCGACGAGCGCGGTGTCCTGGTCCGACACCCCATGTTCACCCGCATCGAACCCGACGGGGTCCGGATGCCCGACGGGCGACACGAACCGGCGGACGTCATCCTCTGGGCGACCGGATTCCGACCCGCGGTCGCCCACCTCGCGCCCCTGGGCCTGCGCACCCCCGAGGGGGGCATCCGGGTGGCGGAGGGCCGGGCCCTCGACGAGCCGAGGCTGTTCCTCATCGGCTACGGCCCGTCCCAGTCGACCGTGGGGGCCAACCGAGCGGGCCGTGACGCCGTCCGGGCGATCGTCGCCGAGCTCTAGTTGTCGCCGACGACCTCTAGAGGGTCCGCGAGATGAGCTCCTTCATGATCTCGTTGGTGCCACCGTAGATCTTCTGCACGCGGGCCGAGGCGTACATGCGGGCGATCGGATACTCCGTCATGAAGCCGTAACCACCGAAAACCTGCAGGCAGCGGTCGATGATCTCGCACTGCTTGTCGGTGCAGTAGTACTTGGCCATCGACGCCGTCGACGGGTCCAGTTCACCCTTGAGATGCAGGCCGATGCAGTGATCCAGCAGGGTGCGCGAGGCGAGCGCCTCGGTCTTGCACTCGGCCAGTTCGAAACGCAGGTTCTGGAACTTGAGGATGGGCTTGCCGAACGCCTCGCGCTCCTTGGCGTAATCCGTCGCCAGCCTCACGGCGGTCTCGGCCGCCGCGACCGCGGTCACCGCGATGATGAGGCGCTCCTGCGGGAGCTGCTGCATGAGCTGGATGAACCCCTGGCCCACGCCCTCCTCGCCACCCAGGGCGTTCCCGGCGGGCACGCGCATGTCGTCGAAGAACAGCTCCATCGTGTCCTGGTACTTCAGGCCGATCTTGTCGAGCTTGCGGCCGCGGTCGAAGCCGGGCAGGTCGGTGGTCTCCGCGACCAGCAGGGACAGGCCCTGCGCGCCCTCGCCGCCCGTGCGGGCGACGATGACGAGCAGGTCGCAGTGCATGCCGTTGGAGATGAAGGTCTTGGCGCCGTTGACCACGAAGTCGTCACCGTCGCGCACCGCCGAGGTGCGCAGCGCCTGCAGATCCGATCCGGCGCCCGGCTCGGTCATCGCGATGGCGCCGACCATCTCTCCGGTCGCCAGCTTCGGCAGCCAGCGCTGCTTCTGCTCCTCCGTGCCGTACTGGAGGATGTAGTGCGCCACGATCGTGCTGTGCACCGAATTGCCCCAGCCGTCGTCGAGGGCTCGGGTCTGCTCCTCGGCGATCACGGCCTCGTGGGCGAACGTGCCGCCGCCACCGCCGTACTCCTCCGGGATGGAGATGCACAGCAGGCCAGCGTCGCCGGCCTTGTTCCAGAACTCGCGGTCGACGGCGCCCTGCTCGGCCCAGCGCTCGAGGTGCGGGGCGGTCTCCTTCTCCAGGAACGCACGCGTATGGGCGCGCAGCGCATCCAGATCGTCGGTCATCCACGGGGATCGGAAGGGGGCGGTCTCTAGCACGGGGGACTCCAGCGATGGGGTGGGGGCCGGTTGACGGCCATGACGATCCCCACCATACAACTGCATTGCCGGACATGCATGTGTATGGTCGACCTTCCGGCGGCGCCCTCGGGCGTCGCACGTCGCGGCGAGACGAGGTGGGGCAAGTGAGCGCAACTGAACCCGGGTCGGGGGACGGTGTCCCGCGCTCTGCCGACGGTGACCTCACCGCTCGCGCGCGAATCCGCTATGCGGCGCTGGAGCTCTACTCCGATCACGGCGAGGACCGCGTCTCGATGCGGCGGGTCGCCGCCCGGGTGGGGGTCACCATCGGGTTGATCCAGCACCACTTCGGCACCAAGGAGGGGTTGCGCCGCGCCGTCGACGAGCTCGTGGTGGAGCAGGTGGTCGCCGCACTGGCGACGGTCGAGCACACCGGATCGGCAGCCGAGGTCGTGGCGGCCCGCGATGCCGCGGTGAGGGAGATGCTCGAGCGCAACCCGATGCTGGTGAAGTACATCAACCGGGCCCTCCTCGAACCCGACGGCCGGGGTGCCCCGCTGCTCGAGTCAATCGTCGAACTCACCACCAGGGAGGTCGACAGCCTGCGGCGCGGAGGCCACGCCTCGACGCGGGCGTCGGACAAGGTCCAGGTGGTCCGCACGCTCATGGGCCAGGTGGGTGAGTTGTTCCTCGAACCCGTCGTCGCGGCGGTCTGGGCGCAGATCGGCGGAGACCCCGACGAGCGGCCCTCCACCCGCATCATCGTCGAAGGCCGCTGACCGGGGGATCGGCCCGGATCCGACGTGACGGGACCAGCGCCGCACGGGTGGTGGGGCTCCGGCCGGCCCGCGCGTGGTGCACCGGCGGCTGATCGCCGCTACGCTGTCGAGGGCGTATACCCGGGCAGTCCGCCCGGGGTGGGAAGGACACATTCATGAGGCTCACCCGTGTGGCGAAGCTCGCCGCGACGGCCGTGATGGCCGGTGCCGCCACGTTGATGGCGCCCGCAGCTGCCCAGGCCGCCGTGCCCGTCGGGGGCGCGACCCCTGTTCTGGTCGGGGGAGTGGCCGGATGCACCATCACCGCCGCCGGGTACGACGACTCCGGAGCGCCGGTCGCGTTCACCGCCGCCCATTGCAGTGAGCGGATCGACGCCCCGGTGATCCTCCGGGACGACCCGGGTGCCGGCGTGATCGGCACCATCGCCACCCGCAACGAGATCCTCGACTACTCCGTGATCCGTCTGGACCCGGGCGTCGCCGTCCCCGTCCGACAGGCGGGCATCGTGGGCCGCGGACCCGCGCCGCAGTTCGGTGACGTCGTCTGCAAGGACGGACTGACCACCGGACACACCTGTGGCATCACCTGGCAGCGCGAGGGCGACCGGTTCTGGACCCACACCTGTGCCGGTTACGGCGACTCCGGTGGCCCCGTGACCCGCGAGGGGCGTCTCGTCGGGCTCCTCTCCGGCGGGCACATGCCGCCGGACGCGGGATCGGCCGGCAGCATCGGCCCCATCCTGCCCTCGTGCATCCACCCGGCGCAGACCCCGTTCTTCCTGCCGGCGGTGGCGTACTCGTTCGACGCGATCGTCGCCGACGCCACCGCGCGCGACTGGCCGGGGAGCGGCTTCCGGATGGCCTGACCGCCCGGCACCCCGCCCGTGGGCGAGGGGCGGACGAGGGCCCGGTACCGACGCGGTCGGTACCGGGCCCTCGTCTGTGTCCGACCCCGTCGCTACCGTCCGCTCCATGCTCTGGACCGAGGACGCGCCCACCCACTGCCCGTACGGCCACGAGCTGGGGCCCGACCGGGTCCTCGTCGGCTGGGATGCCGGTCGCAGCGGCAGTCTCGACCACGGTCACCGTGTCCACATCTGCCGACAGTGCGGAACCATCATGTCGTGGACGCCGCGCAGTCGGCTGGAGTGAACCGGCCGAAACGGGCGGCGCCCCCGCGGACCGGATGTCCGCGGGGGCGCCGCTCAGTGCGGTGATCGCGCCGGGGTCAGCTCACTTGAGCTCGGCGCTTGACAGATCCAGGATCCGTCGCGCGATCACCAGCTGCTGGATCTGCTGCGTGCCCTCGAAGATGTCGAGGATCTTGGAGTCGCGCGACCACTTCTCCAGGAAGCTGCGCTCGGAGTAGCCGTAGCTGCCGGCCAGCTCGACCGCGCCCAGGGTCACGGCGGAACCCATGCGCCCGGCCTTGGCCTTGCACATCGACGCCTCCTTGGTGTTGGGCATCTTGTTGTCGGCCATCCACGCCGCGCGCAGCGTGAGCAGGTAGGCGGCCTCCCAGTCGGCCTCGAGCTCGAGGTACTTGGCCACGGCGGCGGGCTGGCTGGTGGCCGGACGGTCGTAGTCGATCTCCATACCGGCCTCCTCGAGGAGGGTCCGGATCTCCTCGAGCGCGGCCCGGGCGACGCCCACGGCCATCCCGGCCACCAGGGGACGGGTGTTGTCGAAGGTCTGCATGGCGCCGGCGAAGCCCTTGTCCACGCGGACTTCCGGGTCGCCCAGGAGGTTCTCCTTCGGCACGCGGCAGTCGTCGAACGTGATCTGCGCGGTGTCCGAGGCCCGGATGCCGAGCTTGTGCTCCAACCGATCCACGGAGACGCCGGGGTGGTCGCGGGGCACGACGAAGGACTTGATCGCGGCGCGGCCCTTGCTCTTGTCGAGGGTCGCCCACACCACGATGTGGTCCGCGCGGGCGCCCGACGTCACGAAGATTTTGGTGCCGTTAATGACGTACTCGTCACCGTCCAGTCGCGCGGTGGCCGAGACGGCGGCCGAGTCGGAGCCGAATTCGGGCTCGGTGATGGCCATCGAGGCCCACACCCGGCCGAACTTCTGCATCTGCTCGTCGCTCGCCACGGCGGCGATGGCGGAGTTACCCAACCCCTGGCCGGGGACGGACAAGGTCAATCCCGCGTCGCCCCAGCAGGTCTCGATGGCATTGAGCAGCGACTTCATATTGCCGCCGTTGGACACGCCCTCGCGCCGGGGTGCGCGACCTGATCCCATGGTGGCGCCGGAGGCCGCCTGACCGGCGTCCTCCATGGCCTCCATCATGGCCTTGAGGGTGTCCAGCTCGACGGGGTACTCATGCTCGGCGAGGTCGTACTTGCGGGAGACGGGTCGGAAGATCTGCATGGCCACCTGGCGGGCCTGGTTTGCACCCGCCTGCAGCTTCTTGGGGATTTCGAGATTGATCATCGCTTCAGGTCCTTGGTCCGGTTCGGGAGTGTGGCGGAGCGGGCGGACGTCACAGGACCACCACGCCCTCGGCCACTCCCACGGCGCGCAGGTCGCGATACCACCGCTCGACCGGGTGTTCCTTGGTGAACCCGTGGCCACCGAGCAGCTGGACACCGTCGAGGCCGATCTTCATACCTTTGTCCGCGGCGATCTTGCGGGCCAGCGCGGCCTCGCGGGCGAAGGACAGTCCCTGTTCGGCGCGGGCGGCGCCGCGCCAGGTGACCAGGCGCATGCCGTCGAGTTCGGTGGCCATGTCGGCCACGGCGAACGCGACCGCCTGCCGGTGGGCGATGGGCTCGCCGAAGGCGTGACGCTCCTTGACGTACGGGGTCACGTAGTCCAGGACGGCGTGGGAGGTGCCCACGGCGAGGGAGGCCCAGCCCAGACGCGACAGGCGGATGACGTCGGCGTAGGCCGAGGACCGGTCCTCCGGCGAGACGTCAGCGCCACCGAGGATGGCGTCGGCGGGAAGGGAGACGTCGGTGAGGACGAGTCGGCCGAGGCCGGCGGCGCGCAGGCCCATGGACGGGTCGGCCTCCACCACGAGTCCGTCGGTGTCGGATTCCACGACGAAGAAGGTCGGCGCGCCGTCGAGGGAGGCGGCGACGACGAAGAGTTCCGCGCTGCCGGCCGTGGGCACCATCGACTTGACGCCGCTGAGCGTGAACCCGCCGACGGTGCGGGTGGCGGTGGTCTTGAGATTGAACGGGTCGAAGAGTGGCTGCGGCTCGGCCACCACGACGGCGGCGGCGGGGACCTGCTCGGAGGCGAACGCCGGGAGGTATGACTTCTGCTGGGTGTCCGAGCCGAACTGCGTCAGGGTGGTGGCCACGCCGGAGGGGGCCAGGATCGGCAGGGCCAGGCCCATGTCGCCGTAGGCCAGGGCCTCGGCGACCAGCGAGTTGGTCACCACACCGCGCTCGGACGCGATGCCCTCGAACTCCTCGGGCACGTTGAGCATGGTGGCGCCGATCTCGGCCGAGCGCTCGAGCAGCGACGCGGGTGCCTCGGCGGCGGCGTCGGCGTCGTGCGCGGCCGGCCGGATGACCTCGGCGGCGAACTCTCGCACGGTCTGCGAGATCATCTGCTGGTCCTCGTCCAGCGTGAGGTCGAACAGGTCGGGCCGGGCCTCGGAGTCGGCGTCGGGAAGGCGCTTGGGTGCGCCGCCGCCGGTGACCTTCTTGAACGACTTGGTCGCGGCACCGAGGGTCTTGAAACCGGTCTTGGTGGCCTCGTAGGTGACCCGGTCGACCTTCTGCCGCAGTCCGAAGCGCTCGGCGAACTCCGACCCGGTAATGGTGGTCAGCGCGCGCATGGCGGCGCCGATCGCGTCGATGCGCGCGGGGTTCTTGCCCGGTGTCGAGGTCTCCGCGCGTCCGGTCGTGGACGGGGCTGTGGGGTTCTTGCTCATCATCACCAGCTGTTCTCGTGACGGACGGTGGACTGTGCTGTCCCCGACACCTTACTTCGGAGTAAGTTCCGAGCGCCACACTTTCCTCGAACACGTCCCTGCCGCCGGCGGGAGGGGTGGTGTCAGCCGCGCAGGAGGTCGACCGCCTGCTCGACCGCACCCGGGCGACCGGCCACGAACCAGTCGTAGCCGCCCACCTCGACGGTCGCGCACACCCCGCCCGCCCCCTCGACGAGTGCGCGGCCGGGTAGCCAGTCCCACTCGGGGCAGGAGTGCTGGCACCACACCGTGTGGATCCCACACGCAACGGAGGCCAGGTCCACGGACCCGGACCCGAGCATCCGGATGGTCGCCGCGCCGCGGCTCACGCGGTGGAAGGGCTCGGCGAGATGGGGATCGTCGAAGAACGGCGGGTGCAGGTAGGTGGCGAGGCTGCCGGCGGCCAGGTCCCCGGGGGCCAGGCGCGCGACGGGCACCCCGTTGCGGCGCGTCGGCACGTCCGAGCCGCCGACGAACGTCTCCCCGGTGACGGGTCGGTGGACCGCCCCGAGCAGGTAGTCGTCACCGCCGGTGACCGCGACGGCCGAGCACCAGTAGTCGGAGCCGGAGACGAAGTTGTAGGTGCCGTCCACCGGGTCCACGACCCACCGCCGTTCGCCGTCGCCGGTGACGAGGGAGCCCTCCTCGCCGAGGACGCCGTCGGACGGGCGGTGTTCGGCGAGGAGTGCGGTGATGTGTCGCTCGGCCGCGTCGTCGGCCTCGGTGACCACGTCGGAGACGGAGGTCTTGCGGCGGACGTCGAGCCCGTCCTCGCGCAGTCGCCGCGCGAGGTTTCCGGCGTCGACGACGAGGCGGGCGGCCAGATCGGCGTCGGTCATCCCCCCGGTGGACTCGTCGTGCAGGGGGCCCGGGTGGCGGGTGTCCATGGACGTTCACTTCCTCCGCTTGGTCGTCGCGGCTCGCTGACCACGAGCGGTAGCGGGTCCGAGGCATCCGACGCTACCGCCGGGGGGTGACGATCGGAGGCGCGGCAGGCCACGGGGAGGGGGCGGGTGGGCAAACGCTGGAAGGCGCCCGGGCCGCGTAGAGTTGGTAGACGTGCACCCTGAAGTTTCTGCCGACATCGCTGCCCTCGACTCGACCCTGACCACGGTCGAGAAGGTCCTCGACATCGAGGAGCTCGCCCGCCGCGTCGACGAGCTCGAGCAGATGGCCGCCGACCCGGACCTGTGGAACGACCAGGACCGGGCGCAGAAGGTCACCAGCGAGCTGTCGTACATCCAGGCCGATCTGCGCCGCTGCCGTGATCTGCGGCAGCGGATCGAGGACCTGCCACTGATGTACGAGCTGGCGGAGGAGGAGGGCGGCGGTGCCGTCGAGGAGGCGGACGCCGAGCGCTCCAGCCTGCGTGAGGACGTCGAGGCCATGGAGGTCAAGACGATGCTCAGCGGCGAGTACGACCAGCGTGACGCCGTGGTCAACATCCGTGCCGGCGCCGGCGGCGTGGACGCCGCGGACTTCGCCGAGATGCTCATGCGTATGTACATCCGGTGGGCGGAGAAGGCCGGCCACAAGGTCGAGGTGTACGACACCTCGTACGCGGAGGAGGCGGGGATCAAGTCCGCCACCTTCGTGGTCAAGGACCCGTACATGTACGGGACCCTGTCCGTCGAGCAGGGAGCGCACCGGCTGGTGCGGATCTCCCCGTTCGACAACCAGGGCCGCCGCCAGACCTCCTTCGCCGAGGTCGAGGTGCTGCCGGTCGTGGAGACAGTCGACTCCATCGAGGTCCCGGAGAACGAGGTCCGGGTGGACGTCTACCGCTCCTCCGGCCCGGGTGGTCAGTCCGTCAACACCACCGACTCCGCCGTCCGCCTCACCCACGTCCCGACCGGGATCGTGGTGACGTGTCAGAACGAGAAGTCCCAGCTGCAGAACAAGGTCGCGGCCATGAAGGTGCTGCAGGCCAAGCTGCTCGAGCGCAAGCGGCAGGAGGAGCGGGCCGCCATGGACGCGCTCGGTGCGGGTGGCAACGCCTCCTGGGGTAACCAGATGCGGTCCTACGTCCTGCACCCGTACCAGATGGTCAAGGACCTGCGCACCGAGTACGAGGTCAACAACCCGTCCGCGGTCCTCGACGGTGACATCGACGGGTTCATCGAGGCCGGCATCCGATGGCGCATGCGGGAGGGGGCGGACGCCTAGTGGCCTTCCGGACAGATTTCAGCGGAGTCCTGGCCTGGCTGAGCAACGACGGACTGGAGGTCGTCCTCCTCGTCCTGGGGGCCGCCCTGATGACCCGGGTGATCGGGAAGATCGCCCGGATGTGGACAGGCCGGATCGACGCGAGGAACGCCGACAAGGAATTGTGGTCGGAGGAGTCGAAGCATCTCCACTCCCTCGTCCAGGTCGTCTCCTACGTCGCCGTGGGGATCCTGTACATCCTGTTCGGAATCCAGATCCTGCTGCGGTTCGGCGTCAACCTCGTCACCCTCGTGGCGCCGGCCACCGTTCTGGGCGCCGCGCTGGGCTTCGGCGCGCAGAAGATCGTCCAGGACTTCCTCGCCGGCTTCTTCGTGCTGGCCGAGCGGCAGTACGGCTACGGCGACATCGTCGAGCTCACCACGGCGACCGGCGTCGCCGCCGGGACGATCGAGGACGTCACGCTCCGGGTCACCCGGCTACGCACCCTGGACGGCGAGGCGGTCATCGTCCCCAACGGTCAGATCGTCACCGCCATCAACCAGTCCCAGGACTGGGCTCGCGCGATCATCGACGTCCCCGTCCCCAACAACGCCGACATGGACAAGGCACACGAGGTGCTCGCCGAGGTCTGTCGCGACATCGTCCACGACGACCGTGTGGGTGAGTACGTGCTCGACGAACCGTCGGTCATGGGTGTGCAGTCGATCAAACTCGAGCAGACCGTCATCCGCCTGCTCGCCCGGACCAAGCCGGGAATGCAGTGGGAGGTGGGCCGTCGGATGCGCGCCGTCATCCTCCGCCGCTTCCGCCAGGAGGGGATCGTCCTGGAGCCGGAGGCGCTGGCCGCCATCCGCGCCGGGATGCTGCGACCGCAGGCCGGAGAGGGGAGCGTCTGATGGCCCGGCACAGGGACGATGACATGACCCGGCCCGACGGGACAGCCCCGCAGGGCGCCGCGATCGACGACGACCCGATCCTCGACCGGCCCGACCCGCTCGGGTTGGGCGGGACGCCACCACCGGACGCTCCCTCGCGGAGTCCGAAGCCACGGATCGTCGCACTGCTCGGCGAGTTCTTCAGGATGTCCCGGACGACCGCGATCCTCCTCGGCGCGTTCGTCCTGGCAGGCGTGCTGTATCTGCTCGTCCGCGACGAGCCGGTGGTCGCTTTCGGGCCGCAACCCGCGCAGGACCCCACCGGGACCTCGGAACCGGCCGAACCGGCCGAACCGGTCGACCCGTCGTCCACGCCGACGGATCAGACCACCGAGACCACGGCCCCGACCCCGAGTTCGTCTCCGACTCCGACGGGAACGGGCTCCCGCACGACCAGCACCACGGTGACGGGAGGGACCGCGACGACGGGTCCCGATGCCGAGGGGTTCCCCGGTGGCGCCGATCCGCAGGCCCCGCAGCAACAACAGCCACAGCAGTCGCCGCAGCAGCAGCCTGACCAGCAGTCGCAACCGCAGCTGCAGCAGGAGGCCCCGGGCGCCGGGGAGACCTCGGTGCCCGGCGGCGCCCTCGAGGGGTAGCGCCACCGGGTGGCCGCGCCGCGGCCGCCGCCGCGTTGTTCGACCGCTCCCGTGCCTGTGGCCTGCGTGGCGTTAGGCTATCGGAGTGATCACTGCTTCCCGTGTGACGAAGTCGTACCCGTCCTCGACGCGTCCGGCGCTGTCCGACGTGAGCGTGGAGATCGGTGACGGCGAGTTCGCGTTCCTCATCGGTGCGTCGGGATCGGGCAAGTCCACGTTCCTGCGGCTCGTTCTCCGCGAGGACCGCCCGGATTCGGGCACCCTCACCGTCGCCGGCCACGACCTCACGCGCATGAAGGGCTCCGACGTGCCCGTGCTGCGACGCTCTCTCGGCTGCGTGTTCCAGGACTTCCGTCTGCTGGAGAACAAGACGGTCGCGGAGAACGTCGCGTTCGCGCTGCAGGTGATCGGCAAGTCCCGCCGGACCATCGACAAGGTGGTGCCGGAGACCCTGGACATGGTCGGGCTGGGCGGGAAGGCCGATCGCCGACCTCACGAACTCTCCGGTGGGGAACAGCAGCGGGTCGCGATCGCGCGGGCGTTCGTCAACCGCCCGGTGCTGCTGCTGGCGGACGAACCGACGGGCAACCTCGACCCCGAAACCAGCGAGGACATCATGCTCCTGCTCGACCGGATCAACAGGACGGGGACCACCGTGCTCATGGCGACCCACGACAGGCACATCGTGGACCGCTCGCGGCGCCGCGTGGTGGAACTGGTCGACGGCTCGGTCGTCCGCGACGACGCCCGCGGAACCTACGGGGTGGACCGCTGATGGCCGCTACGTTCGTCGCCTCCGAGGTCGGGCAGGGACTGCGCCGCAACCTGTCCATGACGTTGGCCATGATCATCACCACGGCGGTGGCCCTGGGCATGCTGGGGGCGGGCCTGCTCGTGGCCATGACCGCGTCCGCGAGTCAGGACAAGTACGACTATCTCAACGAGTTCCGCGTCTACGTGGACCGGTCGATCTCGCTGGAGGATCCGGACTGCGCGGCGGAATGCGGCCGGATCCTCCAGCGGCTCGAGACGACGCCGGGCGTGGCGTCGGTGGAGTACAAGAATCCCGAGCAGACCTACGCCGAGTTCGTCGACCTGTTCTCCTCGACAGACCCGGTGCTGGTGGAGTCGACCTCGCCGGACGCCCTCGGCTCGCGGTTCACCCTGACACTGACCGACCCCACGCGGGCCGAGGCGGTGGCGCGTGACCTGGCGGAGGTGGACGGCATCGAGATCGTCCAGGGGCAGGGCGAGCTCGTCGAACGGGTCTTCTCCGTCCTCGACGGCGTCCGCAACGCGGCCTTCGCGATCGCGGTCGTCCAGCTGCTGGCGACCGTCCTGCTCATCGCCAACATGACGCAGATCGCCGCGTTCACCCGGCGGACCGCCCTGGGGATCATGCGACTGGTGGGCGCGAGCCGCTGGTACACGGAGTTGCCGTTCGTCCTCGAGGCGGTGATCGCGGCGGTGGCCGGCGCCCTCCTCGCGGTGGGGGGCCTGCTGGTGGCCAAGAACGTCTTCCTCGACAGGGTGCTGGCGGAGGCCTACCGCGCGAACCTGGTCGAGCGGATCACCACCCCCGACATCCTCCTCCTCGCACCGGGGCTGGTCGTGGCGGGCGCGGTGGTCTCCGCGCTCACCGCCTGGATCGCCCTGAGGCTCACGGTTCGGCACTGAACGCGCCCTCCATCTAGACTCTGGGGGCTGCGGAACGGCGGCGAGGGCACGGCAATCAGGAGGTGACGCGACGTGGCCAAGAAGAACAAGAAGAAGGGCGCGTCGTCCCTCGGCTCCGACGGGAGCATCGTCGCGAGCAACCGCAAGGCCCGGCACGACTTCCAGATCCTGGAGACGCACGAGGCCGGCATCGCGCTGGTCGGGACCGAGATCAAGAGCATGCGTGAGGGCAAGACCTCGCTGGTCGACGCGTTCGCGACGGTCGACGACGGCGAGGTGTGGCTCCGCGGGCTACACATCCCCGAGTACTCGCACGGGAGCTGGACCAACCACGCCCCGAAGCGTGCCCGGAAGCTCCTGCTGCACCGCCGCGAGATCGACTCGCTCGTGGGCAAGGTGCGCGACGGCAATGCCACCCTCGTCCCGTTGTCGCTCTACTTCGTGGGCGGCCGGGTGAAGGTCGAGCTGGCCGTCGCACGGGGCAAGCAGGCGCACGACAAGCGCCACGACATCGCCCGCCGGACCGCCGAGCGTGAGGCCGTGCGTGAACTCGGCAGGAAGATCAAGGGCATGCGGGCATGATGCCGGTCGCGTTGGCGTCGACTTCGGCGGTGGCGTACGGCATCAGCGACTACCTCGGCGGTGTGGCCTCCCGCCGCGCCCGCGTGCTGCGCGTGGTCAGCGTCTCCTATCCGCTGTCGATCGTGCTGGTGGGCGTCGCTGCCCTGGTCGCCGGTGGGTCGCCGACCGGGGTCGGTCTGGGGTGGGGCCTGGCCTCCGGGATGGCCTCGGGTGTCGCGGTGTGGTCGTTCTACCTGGCGCTCTCCCGCGGGCCGATGAGTGTGATCTCGCCGATCACGGCGGTCCTGGCGGCGGCGGTTCCGCTGGCGTTCGGTCTGGCGGCGGGGGAGCGGCCCGCGCCCGCGGCGGGGGCGGGCATGGCGCTCGCGCTGGTGGCGACCGTGTTGGTCTCCATGGAGAGCCGGGACGGCTCGTCCGCCCTGCACGGGCGCCTCACCCGTCGTCTCCTGGTGCTCACGCTCTTCTCCGGGCTGGCGTTCGCCGCGTTCTTCGTGTTGTTGGCGCAGGTGCCGCCGGGCCAGGGCCTGTGGCCGGTCGCGGCCTCGCGGATCGGGGCGACGGTGATGCTGCTGGTCGCCGCGGTCGCAGCCCGTGAGTCGTTCCGTTTCTCCCGGCGTCTCATCGCGATCGGCGTGGTGATCGCCGTGTTCGACGCCGTCGCCAACGGTGCCTTCTACTTCGCCTCGCAGGCGGGGATGCTCTCCCTGGTCAGTGTGATCGCTGCGCTGTACCCCGCTTTCACCGTAGCGCTGGCGATCGCCCACGGCGGGGAGCGGATGCGTGCGGTCCAGATGGTCGGACTCGTCCTGGCGGGGGTGGCGATCTCCCTGCTCGCACTCGGCTGAACCGGGTGCTCGGCTGAACCGGGTGCTCGGCTGAACCGGGTGCTCGGCTGAGAGGGGAGAGCGGGATCACTCTGGCGGGCGGCGCGTCACCGGGGTAGGGTGGGGAGTCCGTCGGCGGAAGTCGGCGGTCCTGACGGGGCTGACTTGGTTTCGACTACGTGAGTTGACGCAGGGGAAGCGTGCCGGTGCAGGCCAGAGACCACCGTAAGCGTCGTGGCAACCAATTACGCGCCGATACCAATCAGCGCGACTACGCCCTCGCTGCCTGATAGCGAGCCCGTAGTCTGTCGGCCCGGGGTCGCTCTCGCCCCGGTCACCGGCATCATCTAGAGAGATCACCGGCTCACCCGGTCACGGGGTGGGTCGGGACATCACACAGTGACTGGGATCGTCATCACCGACATGTCCGCATGAGGGTGAGATCCGAGTAGAGGCCAACGCGGACTGCGCACGGAGAAGCCCTGCCGATGCTGCGGAGGACCCGGGTTCAATTCCCGGCAGCTCCACCATTCGGGCCACACCCCCGGTCGACGCCGACCGGGGGTGTGGTGCATTTGCATCGACGGTGCGCGCGCGGGGTCGCTCCCACCGCTTCGGTACCCTCTGGCGTAGTGCCGGTCACCCGGAAGAGGTCGACGGTCTCCCAGTAGAGAAAGGCCCGCGTACACGTGAACGCCAAACCCAACAAGAACACCAAGGTCCTCCAGACCAAGTCCAACAACGGGATGATCATCACCGTGGTCGCGCTCATCGCGGTCGCCGTCGTGGTCCTCGGTGGCGTCGTCTGGATGGCCCAGCGGGGCGGAGAGGCCAACCCCATCACGTTCGGCGAGACCAATGACGAGCTGATCGACATCACCGAGGCCGGCGTGGTCGTCGTCGGCCCGGACGAGGCGCCGACCGTCCAGATCTGGGAGGACTACATGTGCCCCGCATGTGGCTCCTTCGAGGCGCAGTACGGTGAGTCCATCTCCGAGGCCGTCGAGGCCGGGGATCTGCAGGTCGAGTTCCACACCCTGAACTTCCTCAACGGCCAGTCCGGCTCCGGTGAGTACTCCACGCGCGCGCTCGCGGCCATCCAGTGTGTCGCGGCCAAGGACTCCCTGCCCGTGTTCTTCGACGTCAAGAATGCGTTCTTCGCCGAGCAGCCGGGGGAGGGCGGCGGCGACCTCTCGGCCCGCGAGCTGGCGGACATCGCGGAATCAGCCGGCGCGAACGCGGACTCGGTCGAGTGCATCGGCAACGTCGAGTCCAACGGCGGCATGGACAAGGCCTCCGACAGTGCGGACAACGCCCAGCAGAGCATCCGCGAGATCACCGATCGCGTGTCCACCCCGACGGTCGCCCACGAGGGCGAGGTCGTCGACATCGGCAACGCCGCCTGGCTCCAGGACATCATCGCGTAACTCGTCCGGCGAACCGCCCGGTGCTCGTGCCGGGTGCGCAACTGTGGCCCGGCCCCGCCCCTCCCGGTGGGGCCGGGCCCGATTTGGAGGCCCGAACCGTGGTGGTGTAACTTAGGTCGGGCCGGTCACCGAGAGGTGAGCGGCGGACAAATGGATACGGGGCTATGGCGCAGCTGGTAGCGCACCACACTGGCAGTGTGGGGGTCAGGGGTTCGAGTCCCCTTAGCTCCACCGAGGACGAGATCCCGGGACAACGGAAACGATGTCCCGGGATCTCGCCATGTGGCGCCTTCCGCCATCCGGTCCGCGGTCGTAGTGTCGGGGTATGGCGGGGCCAGGGGAGATCACGGACGTCGTCGACGTGCTCGACGCGCTCGTCGACCACGGTCGGCTGGTCGGGTACGTCTGTGGCGTCCGCGAGAGCGGGCGCTCCAGGATCGTCTCCGGCGGAGCCCGCATCGTGGGCGGACCCGCGCTGGGGGAGGACGCGGTGTTCCCACTGTCGTCCAACACCAAGCCGGTCGGCGGGATCCTGGCGATGCGTCTCGTGGAACGCGGTGTGCTGACCCTCGACGACCCGGTGGACACGTTCTTGCCCGAGCTGGCGGACCCTCCAGTGCTGGCCACGCCGGACGCCCCGCTGGACCGCACGGTCCCGGCCGAGCGGCCCCTCACACTGCGGCACCTGCTCACCATGACCGCGGGTGCCGGCTGGGTGGGGGAGAACCCCGCGTTGTCGGAGGCGATGTCCGACCGTGGGGTCGCCCCGGGGCCGTACGCCCCGGCCGTCGCGCCGGACGAGTATCTCCGTCGGCTGGCGGAGCTGCCCTTCGCGGGCCAGCCGGGCCAGCAATGGTGGTACCACACCAGCAGCGATGTCCTCGGGGTGCTCCTCGCCCGCGCCACCGGCTCGTCCGTGACCGAGTTGCTGGCCGAGTACGTCACCGGGCCACTGGGGCTGGCCGACACGGGGTTCACGGCCGACCTCTCCCGTCTCCCCACCTCGTACGGCCTCGGGCCCGACGGCAGGGTTTCGCCACTGGACACCGCGGGCAGGTTCGCGGTGCCGCCGGTCTTCGAGTCCCTCGCCTGCGGCCTCGCCGCGACGGTGGGCGATTATCTGGAGCTGTTGGGTGTGCTCGTCGACGGTGGCCCGGTGCTCGACCCGGAGAGTGCTCGGCTGATGGCCACCGACCACCTGACAGCGCGGCAGCGGGCGAGCGCGGAGGATTTCCTCGGGCCCGGCTGCGGCTACGGGTTCCAGGTGGAGGTGCGCCCGGGCGGCGTGGTCGGCTGGGCCGGGGGACTGGGGACGATCGGGTACGTCGACCGCGGCACCAGGCGGGCCGCGGCGGTCTTCACCACCCAGTCCTTCGACGTCCCCGGCACGACCGAGGCGCTCGAGACCGTCTGGTCGCTGCTGCGCTGACGACCCGTCCTCGCGGATCGGTCAGCGCCACCACGTGTCGAGCGGGGTGGCGGGCACCGTGCGCTTGTGGCGCGAGCCCAGGAACAGCTGCTCGATCCGCGCGGAGGCCTCGGGCGGGACGCCGTCGCGGCCCTCGAGGTAGTCGTCGATCTGGGCGTAGGTCACGCCGAGGGCGACCTCGTCGGGCAGGCCCGGCCGGTCATCCTCGAGGTCGGCGGTGGGGACCTTGCGCCAGGTGGAGTCCGGCGCGCCGAGGTGGCGTAGCAGTGCCGCGCCCTGTCGTTTGGTGAGACCGGTCAGGGGGGTCAGGTCGACCCCGCCGTCGCCGTATTTGGTGAAGAAGCCGGTGACCGCCTCGGCGGCGTGGTCGGTGCCGACGACGAGGAGGTTCAGTTGCCCGGCCACGGCGTACTGGGCGATCATCCGCTCACGCGCCTTGACGTTGCCGCGGACGAAGTCACGGAGCGGCGCCGCCTCGTCGGGCAGAGCCGTGAGTGCGGCGGAGGCGGCCTCGGAGGCGGCGTCGGACGCGGGGCGGACATCCACCGTGAGACTCTCGTCCGGACGGATGAACTCCAGGGCCGCCTGCGCGTCGGCCTCGTCGGACTGTTCGCCGTAGGGCAGGCGCATCGCCACGAACCGGGCGCGCGACATCCCCTCGTCCCGCAGTCGCTCCGCGGCGAGCTGACAGAGCCGGCCGGTCAGGGTGGAGTCCTGCCCGCCGCTGATCCCCAGGACGAAGCCCGTGGTGGGGGTCGAACGGAGGTAGTCGACCAGGAACGTGACCCGCGACCCGACCTCCTCCGCGGGATCGATGTCGGGACGGACGCCGAGTTCGGCGATGATGGTGGCGCGCAGGGCGGCAGCGCGGTCTGTCGTGGTCTCGGTCATGGCGTCAGCATAGGAACCACGTGTGACGACCGCGTGACATCTCCGCCGGTGACCGCGAGTACCCGGAGCGCGGTCGGGGTGCGGCCGGGGTGCGGGCGGGGTGCCGTCCGTCGCCGGTTGGAGTTCTGGCCGGGCAGTCCGTTACGATGGACCAGTTGTGTGTCGTACATCCGGCCTTTCGGGACGGGCGTGTCGCACAGTGATCCCCAGTCGTGTCGGCGGCCATAGCGGCCGCCCCGAGAGCCTAAGGAGCGCCAGATGAAGGTCCGCAAGTCCCTTCGGTCGCTGAAGAACAAGCCGGGCGCCCAGGTTGTCCGTCGTCGCGGCAAGGTCTACGTGATCAACAAGAAGGACCCCCGTTTCAAGGCCCGCCAGGGCTGACATGTCCGCGTGAGTCCTCACGCACCCTCGAGGGCCCGCCACCGGTTCGCCGGCGGCGGGCCCTCGTCGTCGTCGTACTCTTACCGGCGCCCACCACGGCCCCGTGGGGACGACTCGCGCCCGGCGGTGAACCGTCCCCGGCCCGCCACATCCGTCCACGCCCCGGACGCACGATCATCCACGTGCTTGTGGAGGGCGTGGGGACAATCTGTGGGGTCTCTGGGGAGGTCCTGTGGGATGCCGACCCGCCGCTCCGGGACGGTGATCGCCGTGCGACCGTAGGTGTGCGCGGCGCCGGATCGACGGTCCGGGGACGGGGTTCCCACCGGGGGCCCACGGTGTCCACAAGGCGGGATCGCGACCTGGGAATACCAGCGATGTAAGACCAAAATGTTGTGGTCGATTGACTCGCTGGCCACTAGGGGTAGTGTCTAGAAGCGTTGCGGCCCCAATGAATGTCACTCGTGGGATTCGGACCGTGACCCCCGACAGACACCGCGGTTATCCACAGGCCGGGCGAGAGCCCGGGCCCGGGAAGCCGCTACGAGAAGAGTCCCTCGCGCCGTCCGGGCGCCGTGCCGAAAGAGGTCCTGAGACACATGGTCACCGTCTACACCAAGCCCGCCTGCGTCCAGTGCAACGCCACCTACAAGGCGCTCGACAAGCAGGGCATCGAGTACGAGATCATCGACATCTCGATGGACGACGAGGCTCGGGAGTACGTCATGGCGCTCGGGTACCTCCAGGCGCCCGTCGTGGTCGCGGGCTCCGACCACTGGTCCGGCTTCCGCCCGGACCGCATCAAGGCACTCGCCACCGTGGCGGCCTGACTGCGCGGTCGTAGTCCGACGGCGCGGTAACACCAGGATTCCTTCGACAAGGGGGCGGCGATGGCGGCTCCGATACCGGCCGAGAAGCCGGTGAGGATCGTCTACTTCTCCAACATCTCCGAGAACACCAAACGATTCGTCGACCGGCTCGGTCTCCCCGCACTGCGTATCCCGGTGCGGAGGACCGAGCCCGTCCCGACGGTGTCGGACCCGTATGTTCTGATCGTTCCGACCTACGGGGGAAGCCTCGAGATCACAGGCAAGAACGGCGCCGCGGTCCCGCGGCAGGTGGTCGCGTTCCTCAACAACGCGCACAACAGAAGTCTCTGCCGGGGAGTCATTGCCGGCGGCAACACCAACTTCGGACGGGATTTCGGTCGCTCCGGCGACGTGATCGCCGAGAAGGTGGGGGTCCCGTACCTCTACCGCTTCGAGTTGATGGGCACACACGAGGACGTCATCCGCGTCCGAGAGGGATTGGAAGAGTTTTGGCAGCACCAACCGTGAACCCCGAGAGCATCACCGCGGGAGAGGCGGGCGACGGTCAGCGTCTCGACTACCACGCCCTCAACGCGATGCTCAACCTCTACGACGCGGACGGGAAGATCCAGTTCGACGCGGACCGCCGGGCAGCGCGGGAGTACTTCCTGCAGCACGTCAACCAGAACACGGTCTTCTTCCACAACCTGGACGAGAAGCTCGACTACCTGGTCGAGAAGGACTACTACGAGCGCGAGGTGCTGGACCAGTACGCGCGCAACTTCGTCCGCGAACTGTTCGACCACGCGTACGCCAAGAAGTTCCGCTTCCCGACCTTCCTCGGCGCGTTCAAGTACTACACCTCGTACACGCTCAAGACCTTCGACGGGAAGCGCTACCTCGAGCGCTACGAGGACCGCGTGTGCATGGTGGCGCTCACCCTCGCCGCCGGCGACCAGGTGCTGGCCCGCCAGCTGGTGGACGAGATCATCGACGGTCGCTTCCAGCCCGCCACGCCCACGTTCCTCAACTCCGGCAAGAAGCAGCGCGGGGAGCCCGTCTCGTGCTTCCTGCTGCGCATCGAGGACAACATGGAGTCCATCGGCCGCAGCATCAACTCCGCGCTGCAGCTGTCCAAGCGCGGGGGCGGCGTGGCACTGCTGCTGTCCAACCTCCGTGAGCACGGCGCGCCCATCAAGCACATCGAGAACCAGTCCTCGGGCGTCATCCCCGTGATGAAGCTGCTGGAGGACTCGTTCTCCTACGCCAACCAGCTCGGGGCCCGCCAGGGTGCCGGCGCCGTGTACCTGCACGCGCACCACCCGGACATCTTCAAGTTCCTCGACACCAAGCGGGAGAACGCGGACGAGAAGATCCGCATCAAGACGCTCTCCCTGGGCGTGGTGATCCCGGACATCACCTTCGAGCTCGCCAAGCGCAACGACGACATGTACCTGTTCTCGCCTTACGACGTCGAGCGGATCTACGGCAAGCCGTTCGCGGACGTCGACATCTCGGAGCACTACCACGAGATGGTCGAGGACAGCCGGATCAAGAAGACCAAGATCAACGCCCGGCACTTCTTCCAGACCGTCGCCGAGCTGCAGTTCGAGTCCGGCTACCCGTACATCATGTACGAGGACACCGTGAACCGGGCCAACCCGATCGCCGGCAAGATCACGCACTCCAACCTGTGCTCGGAGATCCTCCAGGTCTCCACGGCCTCGGAGTTCAACGAGGACCTGAGCTACTCCGAGGTGGGCAAGGACATCTCCTGCAACCTCGGTTCGCTCAACATCGCCAAGGCCATGGACTCACCGGACTTCGGTCAGACCATCGAGACGGCGATCCGGGGACTGACCGCGGTCTCCGACCAGACCCACATCGACTCCGTGCCCTCGATCGAGCGGGGCAACTCGGAGTCGCACGCGATCGGCCTGGGGCAGATGAACCTCCACGGCTACCTCGCGCGTGAGCGGATCCACTACGGATCCGAGGAGGGTGTCGACTTCACCAACATCTACTTCTACACCGTGCTCTACCACGCGCTCCGGTCGTCCAACGCGATCGCGCGGGAGCGTGGAACCTGGTTCGCCGGGTTCCCGGAGTCGAAGTACGCCTCGGGTGAGTTCTTCGACAAGTACACCGACCAGGTGTGGGAGCCGGCCACCGACCGGGTCCGCACGCTGTTCTCCGAGGCCGAGGTGACCATCCCCACGCAGGAGGACTGGCGCGCGCTGAAGGCCGACGTGCAGAAGTACGGCATCTACAACCAGAACCTGCAGGCCGTGCCGCCGACGGGGTCGATCAGCTACATCAACAACTCGACCTCGTCGATCCACCCCGTGGCGTCGAAGATCGAGATCCGCAAGGAGGGCAAGATCGGGCGCGTCTACTACCCGGCGCCCTACCTGACCAACGACAACCTGGACTACTACCAGGACGCGTACGAGATCGGCTACGAGAAGATCATCGACACGTACGCGGCGGCCACCCAGCACGTCGACCAGGGCCTGTCGTTGACCCTGTTCTTCAAGGACACGGCCACCACCCGTGAGGTCAACCGAGCCCAGATCTACGCGTGGCGCAAGGGCATCAAGACCCTGTACTACATCCGCGTGCGTCAGCTCGCGCTCGAGGGCACCGAGGTCGAGGGCTGCGTCTCGTGCATGCTCTGACCGCCCGGCCGCAGGCCTGCGTCCCGAACCCCACACGTCCCCAGGAGGAGATCCGATGACCGCCGAGCTGCACGCTCCGGGATCCCACAGTCCCGCCGCCGGCATCCAGCCCAAGCTGGTCGACCGGGTGTCGGCCATCAACTGGAACCGCGTCCCCGACGAGGTCGACGATCAGGTGTGGGGCCGGCTCACCACCAACTTCTGGCTTCCGGAGAAGGTGCCGGTCTCCAACGACATCCCGTCGTGGCAGACCCTGACCGAGTACGAGCAGCAGCTCACCACCCGCGTATTCACCGGCCTGACCCTGCTGGACACCCTGCAGGGCACGGTCGGCGCGGTCAGCATGATCCCCGACGCGTCGACCCCGCACGAGGAGGCGGTGCTCACCAACATCGCGTTCATGGAGTCGGTGCACGCCAAGAGCTACTCGACGATCTTCTCCACGCTGTGCTCGACGCCGCAGGTGGACGACGCGTTCCGCTGGGCGGAGGAGAACCCCTTCCTCCAGAAGAAGGCAAAGATCGTGCTCGGCTACTACGCGGGGGACGATCCGCTCAAGCGCAAGATCGCCTCGGTGATGCTCGAGTCGTTCATGTTCTACTCGGGCTTCTACCTGCCCATGCGGTGGTCCTCGCGGGCCAAGCTCACCAACACCGCCGACGTCATCCGGCTCATCATCCGCGACGAGGCGGTGCACGGCTACTACATCGGGTACAAGTACCAGCGCGCCCTCGAGCACGTCACCCAGGCGGAGCGGGACGAGCTCAAGGACTACACCTTCGAGCTGCTGTTCGAGCTGTACGACAACGAGGCGGACTACACCGAGGATCTCTACGATCCGGTGGGGTGGACCGAGGACGTCAAGAAGTTCCTGCGGTACAACGCCAACAAGGCGCTGATGAACATGGGCTACGAGGGCATGTTCCCGAAGGACGAGACCGACGTCGACCCGGCGATCCTGTCGGCCCTGAGCCCCAACGCCGACGAGAACCACGACTTCTTCTCCGGCTCCGGCAGCTCGTACGTCATGGGCAAGGCCGAGGCGACCGAGGACGAGGACTGGGACTTCTGACGCACCGGTAGCGGCCCACGACGCCCCTGCGACCGAACACGGGCGCAGGGGCGTCGTCGATCCACTGTCGTGGAGGGACTGCTGGCTACCCGTCCGGTGCGACCCCGTTGATCGATCCCCGGATGTCGTCGAGGACCGCCCGCGCCGCCACCGGGCCCGCGCCCTCCCACACGGCACGGTCCACCACGAACACGCGCTGCGATCCCACGGCGTCGAGGTCCGTCCACCTGTCCGAGGCGAAGACTTCCCGCGCCGCGTCCTCGGAGCCGGTCTCGCCTCCGACCACCGCGAAGATCACATCCCCGTCCAGTTCGTCACCCAGGGCCGGGGACTGCGGCAGGGGAGGGGCGTGCTCACCGTCGCGCGTGCGTTGCGCAGGGGGGCGCTCGGCACCCACGGCCTCGAGCATCAGGGAGCCCAGCGTGTCCGGCCGCTGCACCTCCACGCCGTCACCGTCCCCTCCGGTCACCGACACCAGAGAGACCCGGGTATCCGACGGGGTGGTCGCGTCGGCGGTGCGCTGCGCCCGCTCGATCACCTCCAGTAGGAGATCGCCGCCGGCGCGGGGCCGACCGTAGGCGTCGGCGATCGCCTCGGTGGCCTCCGTCCAGTCCACGATGTCGGCGTCGTAGACCACGGTGGGGGCGACATCAGTCACGGCGGCGACGACGGCCGGGTCCACCTCGTCCGACCCGGCCAGCACGATGAGGTCCGGACGCAGTTCCCGCGCGGCCCGCGCGACCTCGTCGGCGTCCCCGCCGACGAGGGGACCGACCGTCGGGAGTCCGGTCAGTGAGTCGGGCAGGTAGACGTCCGCACCGTCGGGTAGGCCGGACGTGCCGACGACGAGGTCCTGCAGCCCGAGGGCGCAGGCCGTGTCCACCGCGCCTGTGCCGAGCGCCAGGATCCTCTCCGGCGACCGCGGCACCTCCACCCGGTCCGGACCCGGCCCCTCCGTGGGGACCCTGCGGTCACCCGGCCCGGGGAACTCCGCGGGGAACGGTGCCGGGGCGCACGACTCCTCCGGCTCTGCCGAGCGCTGCAACTCCTCGCCGGCCATCCGCGACGGGGTCGTCGTAATCGGGTGCTCGACCATGTCGACGGGGGAGGGGCCACACGCCACGAGCGTCAGCCCGGCCGCCAGGGGGACCGCCGCCCTGACGGCGCGCCGGGCATACCCCCGCGCGGGGTGTCGGCGGGGGGCGGTCACGGAATCGGTCATGGGACAACAGCCTAGGAGATCGGCCGAGAAGGGCCGCTCATGCGGAGGTCGCGGGCGGGCGGCGGGTGCCCGTCCCGGCGTGCCGGACCACGGCGTGATTAGCGGGGGTGACCACCGGTGACGAGTTCGACGGGGCGGGTGGGCGTCTCTCTCAGGCGGGGGTTAGGATTGCGGTCACGCACTATTCCTATGCGTTCGACGTGGGGTCGGTGGTTCGACCCGCGACGTCGGGTGAGGCGTTCAGGAGGACCCTTATGACCGCAGTGGCCCCCAAGCCGGTCCACAAACTCGACCACCCGCCGGGTGAACCCA
>NZ_LSSV01000003.1:0-525 GCF_001658045.1 Dietzia sp. 111N12-1
CCACCTGGTCCTCGGGCCGCCGGTCATCGTGGCGGTGCGAGACCAGGATCACCACCTTGTCATCGGCGGCGGTGCGGAGGTCGCTCATCATGGCGTCGGCTGTCGGCGCGTCTAGGTGCGCAGTCGGCTCGTCGAGCAGGAGGACGTCGGCGCGAGTGAGCAGTGCCCGTGCCACCGCCAATCGTTGACGCTCCCCTCCTGATAGGGCCCGACCGCCGGCCCCGACCCGGGTGTCCAGACCGTCGGGGAGCGCGTCGAGCAGAACGGTCAAACCGACCCGCTCGAGAACCCGCCGCAGTGCGGCGTCATCGGGGGCCTGGGCGGCCGGCCTGGATAGGAGGAGATTGCCGCGCAGGGTGGAGTCAAAGACGTAGGCGTCCTGCGGGCACCAGGCCACGCGGGATCGCCATTCCTTTTCGGCGAACGTCGTGATCGGAGAGGTCTCGGCCCGGATCGTGCCGCCACTGAGGGGCAGTGCCCCCATCACGGCGGATAGCAGCGTGGACTTTCCCGATCCGGACGGCC
>NZ_LSSV01000004.1:0-487 GCF_001658045.1 Dietzia sp. 111N12-1
CCTGGACGAAGTCGCCGCCTGGCAGCACCGCCCGTTGGAGGCGTTCTACCCGGTGGTGTTCCTGGACGCGATCCACATCAAGATCCGCGATGGAGCCCACGTGAAGACCCGCGCTGCCCACATCGCGGTCGGGGTCGATCTTGAGGGCGTCAAGCACGTGCTCGGCATCTGGGTGCAGGCCAAGGAAGGCGCGGCGTTCTGGGCCAGCGTGTGCGCCGAACTGGCCAATCGCGGCGTCAAAGACGTCCTGATCGTGGCCTGCGACGGGCTGACCGGACTGTCCGAGGCGATTGCCGCGACCTGGCCTTTCGCCGAGGTGCAGACCTGCGTGGTGCACCTGATCCGGGCCTCGATGCGGTTCGTGTCCTACAGCGACCGCAAGAACGTGGCCAAGGCACTCAAGCCGATCTACACCGCCGCCAACGCCGAGGCCGCCAGAGTCGCACTGGAGGCCTTCGCCGAATCGCCGCTGGGCGCCAAGTACCCC
>NZ_LSSV01000005.1:0-437 GCF_001658045.1 Dietzia sp. 111N12-1
GCAGTTTCTGCCAGCCCTCTTCCCAGGGCCAGTCGGTGGGTAGGTGGAGGATGAGTCGACGCCCGGTTGTGGCGATCCGGCCCGGGATCTTGATGATCTTGCGGCGAAGGCTTGACCACCTGGATTTGGCCAGGTCGGCGGCGACTGCGGCGGCTCGCGCAATGTTGAACGCGATCACGGCCAACGCCACCCAGGCGGCGTTCGCGGCGTACTTTCCCGACGGTAGATGCGCCAGTGGTCCTTCTTTGAGTTCGGCGATGACTTGCTCGACGATCGCGTGATCACGGTGCCGCTGATCGGCCTCGACGAGGCCCAGAAGGCTGTTGGTGATGAACGCATGGTGGCGGTACACGGCGAACAACTCACCCTGGGCGGTGCCATCGGATTCCAGTCGCTGTAAGCGCTTGACCCTTCGCACGATCAGTCGGCACGGCACA
>NZ_LSSV01000006.1:0-436 GCF_001658045.1 Dietzia sp. 111N12-1
AGCTTCGTCTTCCTCCGGGCGGGTGGGGTCGGTGCCGGCGGGGCCGGAAATGAGGGGTCTTCGTGGCCGGCGACGACGGCAATGCGTTCGGTGATCTGGCCGCGTAGCTCGCGTCGGCGGGCTGCGCGTGCGTGTTGAATGTCTTTGAGACTGACGGTGGTCGATGCGTGATCGGGGTCCACGGCCTTACAGATGTACTGGTTCTTGTGGAAGACATGGATTTCGGAGATGTCGCGGGGGTCGTACCGGATCACGACCTGCTCTTTGACGTAGGCGGCCAGCAGCGGCGAGACGTACCGCAGGCCCTGGAAGCGCACTCCGTCGCGGTGGACGATGCGCGTTTTGGCCACGGTCAGCAGCAGCAGGTTGAGATCATCGATGGTCTCGGGCAGGCGAGGCAGCCACCCGTCGCCGATCCAGGTCCGGTAGGGGCTGT
>NZ_LSSV01000007.1:0-411 GCF_001658045.1 Dietzia sp. 111N12-1
GAACTAACGGAGATGCCCACTAGCCACCGCCGGGCTCACCGAGGCCGCAGCCCGGGCCGCCGGGCACCGGTGCCAAACCCGAGTGATGAGCTTCGAGGACCTGCCGCGCGCCTTAGTCGACCAGGACACCCGCGGGGCGATCAAGATGGTCGCCGAAACAGAAACCGGGAGGATCCTCGGACTCAGCGCCATCGGAGACCACGCCGGAGAAATCATGCTCGCCGCGACCTACGCCATCACAGCCGGGATGACCACCCGCCAGATTGCCGACACCTGGGCCCCCTATCTGACCACCTCCGAAGCCCTGCGCCTGGTCGCAGGCACCTTCCACACCGAACTACCCACCTCCTGCTGCGCCTGACCACCGCCTCCACATGAGGGGGCTTTGGCCTGCTGCGGTGATCTCGGACG
>NZ_LSSV01000008.1:0-410 GCF_001658045.1 Dietzia sp. 111N12-1
CCACGGCAGGCTCTGGGCGGGGGCGATAGGCATCTCGGTGCTCGCCACCTCGCTGGGCTTGGCGCTCACCGCGCTGTCGGGATGGTTGATCGTCCGATCGAGCGTCGAGGAGTACATCATGTATCTCCTGGTGGCGATCGTCGGAGTTCGAGCGTTTGGGATCGGACGCTCGGTGGCCACATACGCCGAACAATTACTCACCCATCACGCCGCCTTTCGAACCATCGATGACCTTCGGCTGCGGCTCTGGCGAGCGATCGCAGCACGAGGAACCGGATCCCGGCGGCTGCTCGAGGGTGGGGCGCCCCTGGACTACCTCGTGACCCAGGCCGATGAACTGCGGGACCAACTCCCGAGAGTCGTTACGCCCGTGATCTCCGGAGTCGCCGTACTGCTGGGAGCCACACTCA
>NZ_LSSV01000009.1:0-393 GCF_001658045.1 Dietzia sp. 111N12-1
CAGGAAGCCGGAGAGCATGATCGTGCCGCCCGCCGCGAACAGCCAGAAGCCGAACGCGTTGAGGCGCGGGAACGCCACGTCGGGGGCGCCGATCTGCAGCGGAATGATGTAGTTCGCGAACCCGACGACGATCGGGGTTCCGTAGAGCAGCAGCATCACCGTGCCGTGCATGGTGAACAGCTGGTTGTACTGCTCATTCGACAGGAACTGCATACCCGGGAAGAAGAGCTCCGCCCGGATGAGCAGCGCCATGAGGCCGCCGGCGAAGAAGAAGATGAAGCAGGTGACGATGTACATGATGCCGAGCAACTTGTGGTCGGTCGTCGTCAGCATCTTCCACACGAACGAGCCCGGCCGGGCATCACCCGTGGGTTCACCCGGCGGGTGGTCGAG
>NZ_LSSV01000010.1:0-217 GCF_001658045.1 Dietzia sp. 111N12-1
AGAGATCCGTTGTTGAAAGTTTTGAATAATTCAATTTTTCAATTTTCAGACTCAGGTTAATAATAAAAGGTTTTGATTAAATCCTCTGGCCCCGAAGGACCAAAGCAAAAAATTACAATAGTTCACAGGTGTTAAGGATAAAAATGTCCGAAGACAATTTCGTTAATGATCCTTCCGCAGGTTCACCTACGGAAACCTTGTTACGACTTTTACTTCC
>NZ_LSSV01000011.1:0-263 GCF_001658045.1 Dietzia sp. 111N12-1
CGGTTCGCAGAGTTTTCAGACGTTTAATTTCTGCATCGAGTTCGGTCAACCGGCGGGTGAGTAGGTCTCCTGCCGGTTCACACGGACAGGCTCCTGTGTCTCTGACGGAGAGGAGGTCACGGATGTCGTCGAGCTTGAGGCCTAGCCGCTGTGCCCCCTGGATGAAGCGCAGACGATCCACCGCTTGCGTGCTGTAGATCCGATAGCCCGACGGGGTGCGGGCTGGGGGCGGTAGTAAGTCAACTCTCTCGTAGTAGCGGATC
>NZ_LSSV01000012.1:0-347 GCF_001658045.1 Dietzia sp. 111N12-1
TGGGCGACTGGAACATCCCGTGGGAGACCTGGCGTGCCGGAAATGCCGATCAGGCCTGAGGGGTCCAGTCACTATTCCGACCTCGACCAAAGGCCAGGCCAAAATCGTCCGGCGAGCGCGGGAATAGCCAAAATGCACACTCTTCCGTGGTCATTGATCGACGTTTGAATTTCCTGACATTCGACGTTCATGGACGAGGGAGTCTCGCCGGATTCGTTTTTGGCGGCCCCACCGGCACAAACGAACAATGGCAGCCAGCAGGTGCGCAAGATGGTGCGCGACATCTGGTGCAACCAGCCGGTGGACGCGAATACGCCCGGAGCTAATACGCAGACCTTCCACTAAAC
>NZ_LSSV01000013.1:0-113231 GCF_001658045.1 Dietzia sp. 111N12-1
GAACTAACGGAGATGCCCACTAGCCCGGGGCCCGGCCCCACGTCCGTAGCGGCCGCCGCGTCGGCGCGTACGGCCGGGGAACGGCCGGTCAGGAGACGGCGCCGGCGCCGGCGAGAATGACCCGCAGACGCCCGGCGCACTCGTCGACCGTGGTGCGGGCGTCGGAATCGTCGGCCATCTCGACGAGGGCGCGGAGGAGGACGACGACGACGAGGTCGGCCGCGATGTCGATGGAGGTGTCGTCCGCTCCGGAGAGCGTCTCGAGCCGACCCAGGGTGATCCCCAGCCGGCGGCGGGCGGAATCGACGGCGGCCGCGAGGATCCGGTGGTCTGGATGCGCGGTGTCGACCAGGCCGCGGGCGAGCATGGCCCAGGTCTGCGGATCCCGGGTGGCGGCGGCGGAGGCCAGGCGGGGCCAGTCGGTCGCGGGGTCGTCGGTCGCGGTGGAGATCAGCTCGTCGATGAACGACCCGAGGGCGTCGGCCGCGCCGGACGCGAGTTCCGATGCGAGGTCGTCGACGGACTCGAAGTGCCGGTAGAAGGCGGTGGGGACGATGCCGACCTCGCGCGCGAGTTCGCGGACGACGAGCCCGGTGAAGCCGCGCGTGGCCACCCCGTTCCGGCCCGCCTCGACGATGAGTGCACGGGTGTGCCGCTTCTGTTCCGCACGTGTCCTGGGCGTCGTCACATTCGCCATCCTATCGACAGCCTGGACTGACGCGTCAGAAACCACCCGTCCGCGGAGTGTGGGCCGGGCCACAAATCGACCCTCTTCCCATTTCGGAGAACGGCTGTACACTCAAAAACGTCCGGTGGTCGAACCGGACGGATGCGCACCCCGACCGCGACGGCACCGACCCGGTGCGAGGCGCGACGACCGCCGGGGAGCGACCGCATCCGACGGCGTCCGACCACACCGACCCATATCCTCGACGGAGGTCCACATGACCGCCCCGCCCATCCGCAGGCTCTTCTCCCGCAGGGTCACGCGCACCCTACTCACTCCCCATCCGGTCGAACACTACGTCCGCTCCCTGGGCGTGGACTGGTCCGACGACCCCACCGGGGCGACCGTCGTGACAGTCGACCGGCCGGTCCCCGACGTCACGGTCCTCACCCTGCGGTTGCCCGCCGGGGTCGACCGCCCCGCCCCCGGCGCCGCGCTCGAGATCGGGGTCGTGGTGGACGGCGTCGTCCACCGCCGCCACTACTCCCCCGTCGATCCGGCGTCCCGCCGCGACGGGTTGGCGACCATCGCCGTTCGCAGGCACCCGGACGGCGTGGTCTCGAACCATCTCTGGGACGAGGCCGCGCCCGGGATGCGACTTCTCCTGGGTAGCCCGGTCGGCGAGATGGCGTTGCCCGAGGCCCGCCCCGCCGATGTGCTGCTGGTCAGTGGCGGCAGCGGCATCACCCCGATGCTGGCGATCGCCTCGACGCTCGCCTCAGACGGCCACTGTGCCGACGGGGCGCCGGGCCGCGTGGCGTGGCTGCACTACGCCCGCCGCGTGGAGGACGTGCCCTTCCGGGACCAGCTCCGTGAGCTGGCCCGGTCCGGGGTGACGGTCACGGTGGTCCCCACCGCCGAGGGGACGACCCCCAGCGGCCTGTCCGGCCACCTCTCCGCCGACCATCTCGAGGAGACAGCCCCCTGGCACGATGACGCCGCGGTGTTCCTCTGCGGCCCCGAACCGCTGGCCCGGGGCCTCGAGGAGGTCCTCGGTGCCGAGCGGTTCTCCGGCGTCCTGCGTGAGCGTTTCACCTCCGCGACCGGGCCGGTGCCCGACGGGGACGGCGGCACCGTGACCCACCTGCGCAGCGGCATCACCGCCCGGAACGAGGGAACCACCCTGCTCGAGGGCGCCGAGGCCGCCGGCCTGCGCCCCCAGCACGGGTGCCGGATGGGCATCTGCCACACCTGCACGGCCGTGCGCGTCTCCGGAACCACCCGCGATCTGCGCACCGGCGAGGTCGACTCCACGCCCGACTGCCACGTCCAGATCTGCGTCAACGCGCCCGTCGGCGACGTCGAGATCGAGCTCTAGACCTGCATCCCCACCCGCCCGGAACGACCCGGAAGGACCCCATTATGACACTCCTGCAACTGCCCGGCCTCCGCCCGAAGAAGTCCACCACGCCGAAGGCACCCAAGGCTGCGAAGCCGCCGAAGGTCGCCGGCAAGACCTCCGACAAGGCGGCCGGCAAGGCCGCCGACGCGAAGACCGCGAAGACCGCGAAGACCGCGAAGACCCCCGGCCCCGAGCCGATCGTGCTGTCGGCCGAGTCGGTGGAGATCATCGGCCTCGAACTCGATGCCATCCGCGACCGCGTGAGGGCCGACCTCGGCACCGCCGACCGCGACTACATCCTGCGGGTGGTGCGCACCCAGCGCCGCCTGGAGTTGGCCGGCCGCGGCCTGATGTTCCTCGGCTTCCTGCCGCCCGCGTGGCTGGCCGGAGTCGCGGCGCTGAGCGCGTCCAAGATCCTCGACAACATGGAGATCGGCCACAACGTCATGCACGGCCAATACGACTGGATGCGCGACGACATGCTCCACTCGTCCAGCTTCGAGTGGGACAACGTGTGCCCCTCCGACCAGTGGCGACACTCGCACAACTACATGCACCACACGTACACCAACATCCTCGACCTGGACCGGGACATCGGCTACGGCATCCTGCGTATGGAGTACGAGCAGAAGTGGAACCCGATCCGCCTGGGCAACCCGGTGTACGCGTTCGCCCTGATGATGCTGTTCGAGTGGGGCGTGATGCTGCACGACCTCGAGTACGACAACGTGCTCAAGGGCAAGCGCAAGTGGACCGACGTCAAGGGGCTCGTGGCCGGCTGGTGGCGCAAGGTCCGCGGGCAGGTGGCCAAGGACTACATCGTGCACCCGGCGCTGACCGGCCCGCTGTTCCCGCTGACCTTCGCCGGCAATCTCACCGCCAATCTGGTCCGCAACGTGTGGGCGTTCTCGGTGATCTTCTGCGGTCACTTCCCCTCCGGTGCGCAGGTTTTCACGCAGGAGGAGACGGCCGAGGAGACCCGCGGCGAGTGGTATGTGCGCCAGATGCTGGGCTCGGCCAACATCTCCGGCAGCCCGCTGATGCACCTGGCCACCGGCAACCTGTCCCATCAGATCGAGCACCACCTGTTCCCGGACCTGCCCGCGCACCGGTACCCGGAGATCGCGGTCGAGGTGCGCCGGATCTGTGAGGAGCACGGGCTGCCGTACAACACCGGGCCGCTGTGGAAGCAGGTGGCGAACGTGTGGGCCAAGATGTTCCGCCTCGCGCTCCCACTGCCGCCCACCCCGGCCGACTCGCCCGCCGTGATCATCGAGCGCAGGAAGGCTCCCTCCGCCGCCTGAGTCGCGGGTACCGTCAAAGGTCACCATCGACGAGGGGAGCGGTCCGTGAGCGACTTCGAACGCAACAAGGACCAGGTCCAGGCGGGCGTCCAGGCGGGGGCGTCGCTGGTGGGTCGGATCGCGGTCATCGTCACCGACGCGGTCGGGTCGATCGCCAAGGAGATCGGCGACTTCGTCACCGAGGGCATCGAAATGCGTGAGGCCGCCCGAATCTCCCGCCGCGAGGAGCGGCAGCGCACCGCGGACGAGCCGCTGATCAACCTCGACGGCATCGAGGACGGCGACCTGCAGGGCTGACACGCGCGACGGGGCTCGGTGGCCCGCGGTCGCCGGGACGCCGAGACGCCGCCCAACTCCACCGCCAGGCAATCCACCTATCGAATTGCGATCCACCTAGGGAATTCCGTAGGTGGATCGTGATTAGATCGGTGGATCTTGGATTGAGGCTCAGCCCGTCCGCGGCTCAGCCTCGGGGAGCCGGTGAATGGTCGCGTCCGCAACGGTGGCAGGATCGTCGACCGTGACGATCATCGCCGCAGCGGACGGCTCCGCTCTCGGAAACCCCGGCCCTGCGGGCTGGGCCTGGTACATCGACGATTCCCGGTGGCGCTGCGGCGGTTGGAAACGTGGCACCAACAATCAGGGGGAGCTCGCCGCTGTCCTGGACCTGCTGCGCCAGACGGCGCACTCCGATGAGCCGCTGCACGTGCTGTGCGATTCGCAGTACGTCATCAACTCCATCACCAAGTGGATGGCGGGCTGGAAGCGCAAGGGCTGGAAGAAGTCCGACGGCAAGCCCGTGCTCAACGTCGAGGTGATGAAGGCCCTCGACGATGCCATGCAGGGCCGCAAGGTCACGTTCGAGTGGGTCAAGGGCCACGCCGGCCACGAGCTCAACGAGAAGGCTGACGTCCTGGCCAACGGCGCCGCCAAGGCGCATGCCGCCAGAGAGGAGCCGGAGGCCGGCCCGGGTTATCCGGGCGCGCAGGCCGTCGGCGCCGGCGACGACCCGGCCGCTCCCCCAGCGGCGGGTGACACCGTTCGGCGGTCGGAGTCCGCGTCGATGCCGGCGTCCGCCCCGGCAGGCGGGGGCAAGGCGAGGGAAACGACGACGAAGGCGACGACGACGAGGGCATCCTCCGCCGCCGAGCCCGATCTGTTCTCCCTGGCCGACGACGCCGACGAGGCGCCGGACCGGACGGACCTGGACCTGGTCGTGGATCTCGAGCGGTCGCTGCTCACGGAGGCGGTCCGGGGTGACCGCGACCGGCTGGAGGAGTTGCTGGATCCCTCGTGGAGCCACGTGTGCGCCCGGGGCGAGGTGTGGTCCCGCGCGGACAGGCTCGCCGCCGCCGGATCATCCGGTCGGTCGACGGCTGAACGCACGATGGATCTCATCGAGGCCCGCCGGGTCGGGGCGGAGTCGATCCTGCTCGTGTGGCGGGAGCGGTCGGGCGACGGTTCCACGCTGCGCAGTTCGGTCTGGGTCCACTCCGGCGGGTCGTGGCGTCAGACGTTCCAGCAGGGGACGCCGGAGGCCTGAGCCCCGTCCCGCACGAGAAGGTGCCCCTCACCGCGTCCGGTGAGGGGCACCATTCCCCGGCGCCGGCGGGCGCCTACAGGCCACCGAGAAGCAGGTGGAGGAGATCGCCGACGATTCCGATGAGACCGGCAACTAGACCCATTGTGTGACTCCTTGTCAGGTGGCGGGATACGACTGCTCGTCGGAGCTTCGGCTCCGATGAGCTGGGCCCGACTCTAAGGACGTAGTGTGACGTCGACGTTTCAGTCGACGATCAACGTCGTGAACTCGACCGCCGCTAGAGTTACTACACCTGACTAGTAGTATTTGGGCCTATCATTACTGGTCAGCCACGGCGGGGCGCGGTGAAGCCGACTGCCTGGTACACCTTCGAGAGGACCGGGCTGGCCACCGCGCGGGCACGGTCCGCGCCGTCGGCGAGGATCCGTTCGAGCTCGGCACGGTCGGACATGTACTCGTCGAACCGGCCCCGCAGTGGGGTCACGAACGCCTCGAGCGCGTCGGCGGTGTCGGTCTTCAGGGCCCCGTAGCCGGCGCCGGCACTCTGGTAATCGGCCACGATGTCGGCGATCGGTCGCCCGGAGAACGCCGACTGGATCGCCAACAGGTTGGACACCCCCGGCTTCATCTCACGGTCGTAGCGGATGGTGCCGTCGGAGTCGGTGACCGCGCTGCGGATGCGCTTGGCGGAGACCTTGGGGTCGTCGAGCAGGTTGACGATGCCCTTCGGGTTCTCACCGGACTTGCTCATCTTGGCGGTGGGATCCTGGAGGTCGTAGATCTTGGCGGACCCCTCGAGGATCTTCCCTTCCGGCACCACGAAGGTCTTCTTGTAGCGGGAGTTGAACCGCATCGCCAGGTCGCGGGTCAACTCGAGGTGCTGACGCTGATCCTCCCCCACCGGCACCAGGTGCGGGCGGTAGAGCAGGATGTCGGCGGCCATGAGCACCGGGTAGGTGAACAGACCCACCGTGGTGCCGTCGGTGCCCTGTTTGGCGGCCTTGTCCTTGAACTGCGTCATCCGGGCGGCCTCGCCATACCCGGTGATGCACCCCAGCACCCAGGCCAGCTCGGCGTGTTCGGGGACGTGCGACTGCACGAACAGCACCGACCGGGCGGGGTCCACCCCCAGCGCGAGCAGCTGCGCACAGCCGCGGAAGACCCGCTCGCGCAGCTCCTTGGGGTCCTGCTTGACGGTGATCGCGTGCAGATCGGGGATGAAGTAGTACGCGTCGTAGTCGTCCTGCAGTTCGACCCACTGCCGCACCGCGCCCAGGTAGTTGCCGAGGTGGTACGAGTCGGCGGTCGGCTGAATGCCGGACAGGACGCGCTGGCGCTTCGCGGGCGCCTGCGACCCGGTCGGCTCTGCGGGCGTGGGAGCTGCGGAGGAGGACTGCTCAGACATGGCGTTCATCTTCCCACGTCCCCGACAACCCACCGCCCACGCCCTCGCGCGGGCGGTGGCCGCACTGTCAGCGGTCGGCGGGCGGCGCCATCTCCGGCGGGAAGCCGCCCGTGGCTATCGGGCCCCAGTCATCGATGGCCACCCGGATGAGGCACTTGCCCTGCCGCACCATCGCCGCCCGGTACTCGTCCCAGTCGTCGTGCTCCCCGGCGATGCTGCGAAAGTACTCCACCAGCGGCTCCACCGCCTCGGGCAGGTCGACGATCTCCGCGGTGCCGTCGAGGTGGACGTACGGGCCGTTGAAGTCGTCGGACAGTACGCACACGCTCACGGCCGGGTCGCGGCGGATGTTGGTCACCTTCGCCCGCTGCGGATAGGTGGCCACGACGAGCCTGCCCTCGGAGTCGACACCGCAGGTCACCGGCGAGGTCTGCAGCCCGCCGGACGACCGACGGGTGATGAGGACGGCGCGGTGTCGGGGGCGGACGAAATCGTCGAGGCCGGCTCGATCGGGACGTTCGGCGGTCGCATACTTCGGCATGGTGCCGAGGTTACGGACCCGTCCCCCGCGTGACATCCGCGACCGCGGGCCCGATCTCAGAAGTCGCCTTCGTCGTCGTCACCACTCGTCTCGGACCTACTCGTCTCGGACCTACTCGTAGACGACGGTGACCGGCGCATGGTCGGACCACCGCATGTCGTACGCGCTCGCCCGGTCCACTCGATCAGACACCGCCCGGTCGACCAGTCCGTCGGACACCACGTGGTAGTCGATCCGCCAGCCCGCGTCGTTGTCGAAGGCCTTACCGCGCTGGCTCCACCACGAGTACGGGCCGATCTGGTCGGGGCGGCGATACCGCACGATGTCGGTCCAGCCGCTGCCGTCGGCGAAGACGTCGGTCATCCACTCCCGCTCGTGCGGCAGGAAACCGGAGCTCTTGTGGTTGCCCTTGTGATTCTTCAGGTCGGCCTCACGGTGGGCGATATTCCAATCGCCACAGATGACCATCTCGTGACCCTCACGGGTCTTCAGATGCCCGGCCCGCTCGGCGAGGTACTCGCGGAAGGTCCCCAGGAAACGGTCCTTCTCGTCCTGCTTGGGGGTGTCGGCAGACCCCGAGGGCAGGTAGAGACTGGCGACGGTGACGGTCTCACCGTCGACAGCCCCGGGGTAGACGGCCTCGATGTACCGGCCGGACTCCTCGAACTCCTCGTCGCCGTACCCGACGCGCACGTCGGTCGGCTCGGCGCGGGACAGGATCGCCACACCGGCTCGACCCTTGAGCGAGGACGGAGCGCCCACCAGATGCCACCCGGCGTCGAGGGCGGGCGCGAGCGCCTTACGGGTCTGGTCCTCATCGGCGCGCACCTCCTGGAGGGCGACGACGTCCGCCCCGCTGCCCTCCAGCCAGGGCAGGAATCCGAGGTTGGTCTCCGACCGCTGCTTGACGGCGGCGCGGATCCCGTTGACGTTGACGGTGCTGACGGTGAGGCTCACGGCCCACAGGCTACCGATCGCCGGGAACGTGACGGTTCGGCTACCCCGTCGCCGTCCGCCGCGCCGCCCAGACCGCGCCCACCAGGATCGCGAGACCCGCCGCCGCCAGGGCCGCCCCGGCGAGCGCCGGGGACGTGTAGCCGAAGCCCAGCGCGATCACGGCCCCGCCGAGCCACGCGCCCAGCGCGTTGGCGGCGTTGAGGGCCGAGTGGTTGAGCGAGGCGGCGAGCGTCTGTCCCCTGCCCGCGTATGTCATCAGTCGGGACTGCAGCCCCGGCACCAACGCGGATCCGGTCGTGCCCACCAGGAACAGACCCACCAGCGCCGTGACGGGATGGTGCGCGGCGACGGCGAACAGCGCCAGCACCACGGTCATCACCGCGGCGATCGCGACCAGCCCGCGGTCGAGGTCCCGGTCCGCAACCACACCGCCGAGCAGGTTGCCGGCCACCATGCCGAGTCCGTAGACGGCGAGCACCGCGGGCATCCAGCCGGGATCGATCCCGGCGACGTCGACCATCGTCCACTGGATGTAGGTGTAGACGGCGAACATGCCGCCGAACCCGACGGACCCCACGGCGAGCGTCGCCAGGATCTGTGGCCTCGCCAACGCGGCGAGCTCCTCGCGCGCCCTGACGACCACCGTCCCCGTGGGTTCGGGGACGACGACGAAGATGGCCGCCACGGTCAGCGCGCCGATCACCCCGACCGCGAGGAAGGCGGACTGCCACCCGATCGTCTCCCCGAGCCAGGTCGCCGCCGGGACACCGATCACGTTCGCGACCGACAGTCCGAGCAGCACCTGGGACACCGCCCGCGCCTGCCGTCCGGGACCCGCGAGGGAGGCCGCCACCAGGGAGGCGACCCCGAAGTACGCCCCGTGCGGGATTCCGGCGACGAACCGGGCCGCCACCAGGATCTCGGCGGTCGGGGCGAAGGCCGCCGCGACGTTGCCCGCGGTGAACATCGCCATGAGGACGAGCAGCAGGGTGCGGCGCCGCCACCGTGAGGTCCACACGGTCAGCAGCGGGGCACCCACGACCACGCCGAGCGCGTAGGCGCTGATGACGTTGCCGGCCTGTGGTTCGGTGAGCCCGAAGCCCTCGGCGATCGACCGCAGCAGTCCCATCGCCGCGAACTCGGTGACGCCGATGCCGAACCCGCCCAGCGCGAGCGCGAGGATCGCCAGCGCCACACGGCGAGGGGTGGGTGCGGCGGGCTCGGTGTCCGGCGCCGGGGCGGCTGCGGGGCTCGTGGTCACCGACGAAGGCTACGCCCACCACCCCGGCCGGGCCTGCCACGTCAGCCCGATCAGGGGGCGGTGCGCATGAGGCGTCGGCCACCGTAGACCAGCGCGAACGCCGTGACGTACATGACGATGCTGTAGACGGCGGCCGCGAGCCCGACCTCCTCGTCACCGATCACGGTGAAGGCGATCAACAGCGTCAGGGTGGTGTTCTTGATGCCGAACTCCACGGCGATCGCGATCTGCTCCGCCCGCCTCAGCCTGCTCACCCATGCCAGGAGGCCGCCGAGAACGATCAGTGCGAGGTTGAGGACGATCACGGCGGGGCCGACGGTCACGACGAGGTCGACGATCCGGTCCCGTTCGCCGAGGACGATCCCCACGATGAGCAGGACCAGCACGACGAGGCCCACGATCCCGACGTAGCGCTCGATGCGGGAGGCGAGCGCGGGCCTCCTGGCACGGAGGATCATCCCGATCGCGACCGGGATGAGGATGACGCCCAGCAGGAGCCCGAAGGTCTGGCCGAGAGGGACGGTCACCTCCTCGTCCGCGGCTCCGGGGATGAGGCGCGCGCCGATGCCGAACCACATCGGCAGGGTGAGGATGACGGCGACGGAGGTGAGGGCGGTGAGGATGACCGAGAGGGCGACGTTGCCGCGGGAGAGATAAGTGATGAGGTTCGACGTCGCCCCGCCCGGCGTCGCGGCCACGAGCACCACCCCGAGCGCCAGCATCGGCGTGAGGCCGAAGAGCAGGGCCACACCGACACCGACCAGCGGAACCAGGACCAGTTGGCCGAACAGTCCGACGATCGTGGCCCTGGGCGATCTGGCCTGGACCGCGAAGTCCTCCCTGGTCAGACTCAACCCGATGCCGACCATGATGATGGCCAGGGCGATCGGCAGGCCGATATCGACCAAGGGGCTCTGATCCACGGACGTCTCCTGGGCTCACGACGGAACGGCTGGCCACGCCTGTGACGTGGACCACTGTCCGACTACGGTAACCGATCGGGCGCCGCCGCGACCCCACACCGGCGGGCGCGGGGTCGTCGCCGAACGGTGGGCGCGCGGGATCAGGCCTCTGCTCGGGTGCGCTTGAGATTCTCATCCAGCGCCGCGAGGAACTCCTCCGTCGTGAGGTGTTCCTGGCCATCGCCGACGAGCAGCGCGAGGTCCTTGGTCATCTGCCCCTCCTCGACGGTCTTGATGACCACGTCCTCGAGTTGGTGGGCGAACTCGATGACCTCCGGGGTGCCGTCGAGCTTGCCGCGGTGCTCGAGACCCCGGGTCCACGCGAAGATCGAGGCTATCGGGTTGGTGGAGGTCGCCTTGCCCTCCTGGTGCTGCCGGAAATGTCGCGTGACGGTGCCGTGGGCGGCCTCCGCCTCGCAGGTCTTCCCGTCCGGGGTGAGCAGCACGGAGGTCATGAGGCCGAGCGAGCCGAAGCCCTGGGCCACGGTGTCGGACTGCACGTCGCCGTCGTAGTTCTTACAGGCCCACACGTACCCGCCCTCCCACTTGAGCGCGGAGGCCACCATGTCGTCGATGAGCCGGTGCTCGTAGGTCAGGCCGGCCTTGTCGAACTCGGCCTTGAACTCGCGCTCGAACACGTCCTGGAAGATGTCCTTGAAGGCGCCGTCGTAGGCCTTGAGGATCGTGTTCTTGGTGGACAGGTACACCGGGTACTCGTGCTGCAGCCCGTAGTTGAAGGAGGCGCGCGCGAAGTCCTCGATGGACGTGGTGAAGTTGTACATGCCCATCACCACGCCGCCGTCTTCCGGGAACGTCACCATCTCGTGTTCGATCGGCTCCGAGCCGTCGTCCGGCGTGAAGGTGATGGTGACCGTGCCGGCTCCGGGAACCGTGAAGTCGGTGGCCCGGTACTGATCGCCGAAGGCGTGGCGGCCGACGATGATCGGCTTGGTCCAGCCCGGAACCAGGCGCGGCACGTTGGAGATAATGATCGGGGCGCGGAAGATCGTCCCGCCGAGGATGTTGCGGATCGTGCCGTTGGGCGAGCGGTACATCCGCTTGAGGCCGAACTCCTCCACCCGCGCCTCGTCCGGGGTGATGGTCGCGCACTTGACGCCGACGCCGTGCTTCTTGATGGCGTTGGCGGCGTCGACGGTGATCTGGTCGTCCGTGGCGTCCCGACTCTCGATGCCCAGGTCGTAGTACTCGAGGTCCACGTCGAGGTAGGGGTGGATCAGCTCGTCCTTGATGAACTTCCAGATGATGCGGGTCATCTCGTCGCCGTCGAGCTCGACGACCGTCCCCTCGACCTTGATCTTGGACATCGGGCCCTCTTTCTCCGGTACCGATCGTGACGTGGGCCTCATCTTACCGGCGTGGCCTGCTCAGAGGCGGCCTGTCCAGCCGTTTCCGCTCGTTGCAGGCGAGCGGCGGCTTAGGCTAGCCTGTCCCCAGGTCATGAGTCCCAGCATCGAGCCCCGGCTTGCTGGGCGGCAACCCTCCACCGCGGTGGGGTGCCCCGGGAGACGACCTGGCCCTCACCCGTTCGGGTGGCAGGCAAGCGCGGGTCCGCTGTCGTCAAGCGGTCGGACCCTTCTGACGAGAGGAGGGGCTCCGCCCCTATGACCTACGACAACACCAACCCCGACTGGGCCTTCGAGACCCGCCAGGTCCACGCCGGTCAGCCCGTGGACTCCGACACCGGGGCACGCAACCTGCCGATCTACCAGACCACCTCGTTCGTCTTCGCCGACGCCAAGCAGGCCGCCGACCGGTTCGCCCTCGCCGAGATGGGTCCCATCTACACCCGGATCACCAACCCGACGGTCGCCGCGGCCGAGGACCGGATCGCCTCCCTCGAGGGTGGCGTCGCCGGGCTGCTGTTCGCCTCCGGCCAGGCGGCCGAGACCGCCGCCATCCAGGCGATCGCCCAGTCGGGCGGGCACGTGGTGGCCTCCCCCCGCCTCTACGGCGGCACCGACACGCTGCTCCGGCACACGCTGCCCAAGTACGGCATCGAGACCACGTTCGTGGAGAACCCGGACGACCCCGCCTCCTGGCAGGCGGCGGTCCGGCCCAACACCAAGCTGTTCTACGGCGAGTCCATCTCCAACCCGCTCAACGACATCCTGGACATCCCGGCCATCGCCGAGGTCGCGCACCGCAACCAGGTGCCGCTCGTTATCGACAACACCGTGGCCACCCCGTACCTCATCCGCCCGCTCGAGCTGGGTGCGGACGTCGTGGTCTCCTCCGCCACCAAGTACCTCGGCGGCCACGGGTCCTCGCTCGGCGGCGTCCTGGTCGACGGCGGCAAGTTCGACTGGCGCGTCCAGCGCGACGGTCAGGACGTCTTCCCGTCCTTCACGACGCCCGACCCGGCCTACCACGGCCTGGTCTACGCCGACCTCGGTGCACCCGCCCTCGCGCTCAAGGCCCGCGTCACGCTCCTGCGCGACACCGGCGCCGCGGCCTCGCCGTTCAACGCGTGGACCCTGGTCCAGGGCATCGACACCCTCAGCCTCCGGGTCGAGCGGCACGTGTCCAACGCGCAGCGGATCGCCGAGTGGCTCGAGGCTCGCCAGGACGTGTCCAAGGTGCAGTACGCGGGCCTGGCCTCGTCACCGTACAAGGAGCTGCAGAAGAAGCTGTCGCCCAAGGGTGCCGGCGCGATCGTCACCTTCGACCTCGCGGTCCCGGAGGGCGCGTCCGACGAGGACGTCAAGGCGCAGTCGTGGAAGTTCATCGACGCGCTCAAGCTGCACTCCTGCCTGGTCAACATCGGCGACGTCCGCTCGCTGGTCTCCCACCCCGCCACCACCACCCACTCCCAGGGCACCGCAGAGGGCAACGCGATCGCCGGGGTCACCCTGGCGACCGTCCGCCTGTCGGTGGGCATCGAGGCCGTCGAGGACATCCTCGCCGACCTCGTGCTCGGTTTCGCCGCGCTCGACTGAGGGACCGTCCGCATGATCCGGTCCTCCGATCCACTCGCGCTGCTGCCCCCGGGCGACGGCACCCTCGGCCACCTCGCCATCGGCGATCTGACCCTGGTCACGGGTGTCGTCATCCCGGGGGTGACGCTCGCCGTGCAGCGGTGGGGCAGGATCGCGGACGACCTGTCCAACATCGTCCTGGTCGAGCACGCGCTCACCGGGGACTCCCACCTCGTGGGTTCGGTCGACTCCCTGCACCCCACCCCAGGGTGGTGGAACGGGCTCGTCGGGCCCGGGTTGCCGCTGGACACCGACCGCTACTGCGTCCTGTCCGTCAACGTGCTGGGCGGCTGCCGCGGCTCGACGGGCCCGAGCTCGCTCCACCCCGACGGTCACTACTGGGGTGCCCGGTTCCCGGCCGTCTCCGTACGCGACATGGTCGAGGCGGAGCGGGTGATGGCCGACCTGCTGGGCGTCGAACGGTGGGCCGCCGTGATCGGCGGGTCCATGGGCGGCGCCCGGACCCTGGAGTGGATGGTCTCCTACCCTGACCGCGTGCGCGCGGCGTGCGTGCTGGCCGTCGGCGCCCGCGCCTCCGCGGACCAGATCGGGGTGCAGACCGCGCAGATCATGGCCGTCACCTCCGACCCGCACTGGCAGCAGGGCGGCTATCACGGCACCGGCCGCACCCCGGTCACCGGGCTGGGCATCGCCCGGCGCATCGCTCACCTGTCCTACCGGGGCGAGCAGGAACTGGACGAGCGGTTCTCCAACCGCCCGCAGCCCGGGGAGGATCCCCGCGGTGAGGACCTGTCGATGTCCGGAAGGTTCGCCGTCCAGTCCTACCTCGACCATCAGGCCGGCAAGCTCGTCTCACGGTTCGACGCCTGCTCGTACGTCCTGCTCACCGACGCCCTGAACCGGCACGACGTGGGCCTGGGCCGCGGTGGCGTCGAGGAAGCGCTGCGGTCGTGCCCGGTCCCGTGCGTGATCGGCGGGGTCACCACCGACCGGCTCTACCCCCTACGGCAGCAGCGAGAGTTGGCGGCGCTGCTCCCGGCTGCCGACCCACTCGTGGTGATCGACAGCCCGGCCGGCCACGACGGGTTCCTCACCGAATCCGACGTGGTGGGACCGATGCTTCAGCGGACCCTGGAACTCGCCGAGCAGGGATCCACGGACCGGACACGAGGACACGTATGACCGAATTCGATCGCACCCCCCGGCCTGCCGCCCTCGGACTTGCGGGTCTCGCCGTGGGATTCGGGGCCATCGGGGTGGCCGTCGGGTTCGCCACCCTCCTGGGTATCACCGCAACCGCCAGCGGCGGCAACGACATCACCCGGTACCGGCCGATGGCTGTGACCGCCGTGTCCTCATCTGCCCTGGGCATACTGCTGATCGTCGGCGGCGTGCTCCTGTGGCGGGCCCACCGTTGGTCCCGGGTGGTCCTCGGGGCGGCGGTGGCGCTCCTGGCTGCGAACTCACTGGCACGAGTCGTGCTGGACAGCCTCACGTTCATCTCCGTGGTGGGAAGCATCTTCTCCCTGCTGGTCCTGGTGACGATGGGCTATCTGCTCGCGTCGGACAGCATTCGGGAGCACGTCCGCGAGGGCGTTCCTCTGGGGCTTCGCTGACCCAGCGGGGCCCCGCGCGACGAGCCCGATCGAGCGCGGATTCGCCCTCAGCCAGTCCCGAGGGCGTCGATCGAGATCGACAGCCACAGCACGACCACGCCGATCGCCGAGTAGAACGCCACGTCGAAGCCCTTCCCACGGACCCCGAGCAAGCGGGCGCGGTGCTCCGGGACCACGCCGCGCAGGACCGCCGCGGCCAGCGCCACAAGCCCCAGCAGGAAGGCCCCGCGGCGCCACCGCTCGAACATCACGAACCCCAGCGCCACCGCGAGCCCGACCACGACCAGGGCGAGTGGCCACTGGGCCCGGAGCTGCGACCACCTCAGGCGCGCCGGGCGGGCCCGGCGCGGACGGGCGTCGGTCGCTTGGGTGTCGGTGGCCTCGTTGCCGGCGGGCTGGCTACCGGAGGGCCGGGACCAGCCGGGGGCGGGATGGGTCACGGGCGTCTCAGGCGTCGGCGGCGAGCCGCTCGCAGCGCTCGACCACGTTGGTCAGAAGAAACGCTCTGGTCAGCGGGCCGACTCCGCCCGGGTTCGGCGACACGGCACCCGCCACGTCCCACACGTCGGGGTGGACGTCGCCGGCGAGTTTGCCGTCGAGCCGGGACACGCCCACGTCAAGGATCGCCGAACCGGGCTTGACCATGTCGGCGGTGAGCATGTGCGCCACGCCGGCGGCGGCCACGATCACGTCGGCGCGCCGGGTCTCGGCGGCCAGGTCGCGGGTGCCGGTGTGGCACAGGGTGACGGTGGCGTTCTCGCTGCGCCGGGTGAGCATGAGCCCGATCGGCCGACCGACGGTGACGCCGCGGCCGATCACCACGACGTGCGCACCGTTCAACTCGACCCCGAACCGGCGGAGCAGGGCGATGCACCCGTTGGGGGTACACGGCAGCGGCGCCGGCTCGCCCAGGACCAGCCGGCCGAGGTTGACCGGGTGGAGTCCGTCCGCGTCCTTGGCCGGGTCGATCCGCTCGAGGACCGCGTTCTCGTCCAGGTGCTCGGGAAGCGGCAGCTGCACGATGTAGCCGGTGCACGCGGGGTCGGCATTGAGTTCGTCGATCACGGCCTCGAGTTCCGCCTGCGTGGTCTCTACGGGCAGATCACGCCGGATGGAGGAGATGCCCACCTGTTCGCAGTCGCGGTGCTTCATCTTGACGTAGGAGCGGCTGCCCGGGTCGTCGCCGACGAGGACGGTACCCAGTCCTGGGGTGACACCCTTGTCCCGCAGCGCAGCAACGCGGGTGGTGAGGTCGGCGACGATCTCGTCGCGGGTGAGCTTGCCGTCCAGCTTGATCGCGGTCACGGGTGCCAGTATCCCACTCGGCGTCGCCGCGGCCGCAGCGCACTGCGAGAATGTCCGCTATGACCGGAGCGGGCGTACGCGTGTTGTTCGACCGGCCCCGCATCCCGCCCAACACCGGAAACGCGATCCGGATGGCGGCGGGCGCGGGCTGTGAACTGCATCTGGCCGGCCCCCTGGGCTTCGACCTGTCCGAGCCGCAACTGCGCCGAGCGGGTCTCGACTACCACGACCTCGCCCACGTGGAGGTCCACGAGGACCTGGAGGCCGCATATGCGCGACTCCTCCCCGCCCGGGTGTGGGCGTTCACCGCTCATGCCGAACTCTCGCTGTCCGAGGTGCGGTTCACGCCCGGTGACGTGGTGCTCTTCGGTCCCGAGCCCACCGGCTTGGCCGACGACGTCCTGGCCGACGCGCGGGTGACGGCGAGGGTGCGCATCCCCATGCTGGCGGGCCGGCGCTCGATGAATCTCTCCAACGCGGCCGCGGTGGTGGTCTACGAGGCGTGGCGGCAACAGGATTACGTCGACAGTGTGGTATTTCCGGCGCCATGATTTAAGATTTCGCCATGCTTAACTTTTGTCCAGCAGTGAACCGTAAAGAGGGCGGCCCGCGCACATGCCGCACCGCCGTCGTTCCCGTCTTCACTCTCGCCCTGCTGGTCGTCCTCGCGACGTCCGCGTGTACGTCCGTGAGGACCGACACCAGTGACGAAGTGGCATTCACGGACGACGGCCGACGGTCCGCAGGTCCGGGGGACCGGGTGGTCGTGGCCACGACCTTCACGATCCTCGCCGACATGGCGCGCCGTATCGGAGGCGATCGGGTCCGCGTGGAGTCCGTGACGACCGCCGGTGCGAACGTGCACTTGTACGAGCCGGGAGTCAACGACCTCAAGCGGGTCGAGGACGCCGACCTCATCGTGAGCAACGGGCTTGGCATGGACGACTGGCTGTTGCGGTTCATCGACGGGACCGACGCCCGGCACGTGATCACCTCGAGCGAAGTCGATCCCCTGCCCGTCCGCTCCGGCAAGTACACCGGACGCCCCAATCCCCACGCGTGGATGTCGCCCGTCGAGGGCGCGAAATACATCCGGGCGATCGCCCGGGCACTCGCTGACCTCGACCCGGACGGTGCCGCCGCCTACACGGCCCGCGCCGAGGACTACGTGGCCGACCTCGTCGACCTGGCCAGCCGCGCCCGGACGGCCGTGGTTTCCGTGCCCGAGCAACGCCGGGTGTTGACGACCTGTGAGGGCGCGTTCTCGTATCTGACCAGAGACATAGGCCTGGACGAGCTATATCTGTGGTCGGTCAACAGCGAGAACCAGGGGCTGCCGCGGCAGGTCACGAGCATGATCGAGGAGGTGCGCGGGCGTGATATCCCCGCCGTCTTCTGCGAGTCGACGGTCTCCGGCGCAGCCATGGAACAGGTTGCGGCAGAGACCGGCAGCCGACTAGCCGGGATGCTCTACGTCGATTCCCTCTCCACCCCCTCCGGTCCGGTGCCCACCTACCTGGACCTGCTCGACCACAACCTCGAGACGATCACCCGGGAGTTGGCGTCGTGACCGTACAGCCGCAGCCCTCGGCCACGTCCGCGGGCCCGCCGGCCATCGAGGTCACGGACCTCACCGTCGATCGCGGCCAGGTCCGCGCACTCGACTCGGTCTCGTTGTCCGTCCCCCGCGGGGAGATCACCGTGTTGCTCGGCCCGAACGGGTCGGGAAAATCAACCCTGATCCAGGCGATCCTGGGCCTGGTCACTCCGAGCAGCGGGACGGTCCGCATCCTGGACGCCCCCGTGGCGCTCGCCCTGCGCACGGGGCGGGTGGCGGCCGTCCCCCAGTCCGACGGCATCGACGAGCGTTTCCCCGTGACCGGGGCAGAAGTGGTCATGCAGGGCCGCCGACGCTTCACCGGTCCGTGGCGCCGCCCGTCCACCGTCGACCGCCTGGCCGTCGACGACGCGCTGGACCGGGTCGGACTGTCCGCGATCGCCGGTCGGCGAATCGGCGAACTCTCGGGCGGCCAGAGACGCAGGGTGCTGCTCGCGCGCTGCCTGGCCCAGGAGGCCGAACTCCTCCTGCTCGACGAGCCGTTCAACGGCATGGACGCCGGCAGCGAGTCGGTGTACATCGACGTGCTGCGCCAACTCGCCGCCTCAGGGCGGGCAGCACTGGTCTCCACGCACCACCTGGGTACCATCGCACAACTCGCCGACTCGGTCGCACTGCTCAACGTCCGGCTCGTGGCGCACGGCCCGGTCGACGAGACCACCACTCCGCAGATACTGACCACCCTGCTCGGCGCCCGCGTGCCGGATCCCACCGAGCGCGTCGCGACCACTGAGGGGGCCCTACCGTGATCGACCTGATCGTCGAACCAATGACGTACGAGTTCATGCGCCGCGCGCTCCTGGTGGTGACGGCGTCAGGGATCGCCGGGGCGTTGCTGAGCTGCTGGCTGGTGCACATGGGCTGGTCTCTCATGGGCGACGCGGTCTCACACGCCGTTCTCCCGGGTGTGGTGATCGCCGGCATGACGGGCATCCCGTTCGCCGCCGGAGCGCTCATCGCGGCGCTGGTGGCGGTCACGCTCATCGGAGCGGTGCGCGGGAGCGGGACGGTCCGGGAGGACGCCGCGATGGGCATCGTCTTCACGGCCCTGTTCTCCCTCGGCCTGGTCCTGATCGCCCGCTTCCCCAGTCAGCGTGATCTCCACTCGATCCTGTTCGGCAGCGTGCTCGGAGTCCGTGACTCCGACCTCTACCAGGTGCTGGCGGTGTCGGTGTTCACCGTGATCGTGCTGCTGGCATTCCGTCGCGACCTCATCATGGTGGCGTTCGACCGCCTCCACGCCCACACCCTGGGACTGCGGACCGGCGCGCTCACCGCACTCCTCCTGGCCACCCTCGCCACGGCTACCGTGGCGGGAGTCCAGTCGGTCGGTGTGATCCTGGTGGTGGCGACCCTCATCATCCCGGGCGCGACCGCACAATTGCTGGCCGACACCATGCGGGGGACCATGATCCTCTCCGTCGTCGTCGCACTTCTCGGTGGCGTGGTCGGCCTGTACGTCGGTTACTACGCCGACCTCCCGCCCGGTCCCGTCGTGGTCCTCACCCAGGCGGTGATCTTCGCGGCAGCACAGTTGTTCGCGCCCGGTCGCGGGGTGATCCCCCGGGCCGCGGCGAGCGCGCGGTCACGACGATCAGGGATGATGCCCGCATGACCGTCGATCCCCCCCGAGACCTCGCAGATCTCACCCCGACAACCCAGTCCTACCTCATGGCCGCGCACGCACTGGGAGCCGGCGGCGACCCCGTGACCTCCGGGGCGTTGGCCGAGCGCCTCGGAGCGTCTCCCTCCTCGGTCACAGAGGGCGTCCGTAGACTCGTCGCGCTGGGCCTGGCCGAGCACCGCCCGTACGCACCTGTAGAGCTCACCGACACCGGGCGGGACTTCGCAGTGGCGATGATCCGGCGGCACCGGATCCTGGAGACGTTCCTCGCCCGGTGCCTGGACTACCCGTGGGACGAGGTGCACGCGGAGGCCGACGCGCTCGAGCACGTGGTGTCCGACCGGTTCGTCGACGCCCTCGACGCCTTCCTCGACCACCCGCGGCGCGACCCGCACGGCGACCCCATCCCCACCCGGGACGGCCACCTCGACAAGCTGGGCGACATCCCCCTGGACCGGGTCCCCGAGGGCGCCGCCGGCGTGGTGACGCGGGTGTCCGACCGGGACAACACCGTGTTGCGCCACCTGGCCGAGATCGGCCTGTGGCCCGACTCACCGGTCGAGGTGGTCTCCCGTCAGGTCGAGCTGGGGATCATCACCGTGTCCCTGGACGGGCGGGTGGTGCCGGTCGGCACGCCGGTCGCCGCGGCGGTGCGGGTCCGGGTCCTGACGGGCGACGACGACGAGGTCGGGCCCGACCAGCGGTGAGCACACCTCACGGCCCGCTCACCACACCGCCTCGCGCCCCTCACAACATCGCGCCCGGGTTGAGGAGCCCCTGCGGGTCCAGGGCGTCCTTGATGCGGCGGGTGAGCGCCATGACGTCCTCACCGAGTTGATCAGGCAGCCAGTCCTTCTTCAGCCTGCCCACCCCGTGCTCGCCGGTGATGGTGCCGTCCAGGTCGATGGCCAGGTCCATCACCTCACCGAACGCGAGCTGGGCGCGGGCGGCCCGGTCCGGGTCGTCGTCTTCCAGCACGATGATCGGGTGGGTGTTGCCGTCCCCGGCGTGGGCGACCAGCGCGATGGGCACGTCCCGCCGGGCGGAGATCTCCTCGATCCCCGCCACCAGGGCAGGCAGCGCGGGCAGCGGGACACCCACGTCCTCCAACAGCAGCGTGCCGGTCCTGCCCAGGCTCGTGAACGCGGCCCGGCGGGCGATGGTGAACTGCTCGCCCTCGTCGGGGTCGTCGGTGGCGAACACCTCGGTGGCGCCGTGGGTGCGGAACGCCTCGGCCATGAACTCTGCCTCGGCCGCCCGGTCGGGACCGGTCAGGTCGGACTGGGCCAGCAGCATCGCCCCGGCCGAGGTGTCCAGCCCCATCCGCAGGTCCGCCTCCACCGCCCGGATCGAGGTGTTGTCCATGAACTCGAGCATCGCGGGGCGGATCCGGCGGGTGATGGCCAGGACCGCCTCGCTGCACGCCACGACGTCGGGGAACACGCCCACGACGGTTGAGCGGGGAGGTTGCTCGGGGAGCAGTCTGACGATGATCTCGGTGACGATTCCCAGCGTGCCCTCGCTGCCCACGAAGAGCTTGGTCAGGCTGAGCCCGGCGGTGTCCTTGAGCCGCGGGCCGCCCAGCCGGACCGCGGTGCCGTCGGCCAGGACCACCGTGAGCCCCAGCACGTAGTCCGTGGTCACGCCGTACTTGACGCAACACAGCCCACCGGCGTTGGTCGCGACGTTGCCGCCGATCGAGCAGATCTCGTACGACGACGGATCCGGCGGGTACCAGAGCCCGTGCTCGGCGGCGGCCCGCTTGACCTCCGCGTTGAGCAGGCCGGGCTGGACCGTCGCGGTGCGGGTGACGGGGTCCACGTGGATCTCCCGCATGAGCTCGCTGGTCAACACGATCCCGCCCTCCACCGCCGTGGCCCCGCCGGACAGGCCCGAGCCGGCCCCGCGGGGGACCACCGGCACGTCGAACTCGGCGGCCCAGCGCATCACCTGTTGTACGTCCTCGGTCGACCGCGCCCGCACCACCGCCAGCGGCATCCCCGGGTCGGGGGCCTGGGCCCAGTCCTGGCGGTAGGACTGCACGACGTCGGGGTCGGTGAGGATCGTGGCGCCGGAGAGGCGGCTGCGGAGGGCGTCGATCGACATGCCCCGAACCTACGGCCGTATTGCCGCGGGCGTATCGCGATCAGCTCTCCCGGATCCGCAGTCGGTCGAAGACCACCCGGAGGGGCCGGGGCGCCCACCAGTTGGCGTCCCCGAGGATGAGCATCGCGCTCGGTACGAGCAACAGTCTGATGACGAACGCGTCCACCAGCACGGCGAGCGCCATCCCGAACCCGAGCATCCGGACCACGCTGATCCCCGATGTTCCGATGGCCAGGAACACCACGGCGACGAGCACCGCCGCGGCACCCACCACAGGGGCGGTCCGCCCGACACCGTCGACCACGGCCCGGGTGGTGTCTCCGTGGCGGTCGTACTCCTCACGGACTCGCGAGAGCAGGAACAACTGGTAGTCCATCGACAGGCCAAAGGCCAGGCACGCCATGAGCAGGGGCGAGGAGGAATCCACCACCCCGGTGGCCGTGACCCCCACCAGGTCGGCGAGGTGCCCCTCCTGAAAGACCAGGACCATCACACCGAACGTCGCGGTGAGGCTCAGCGCCGCCATGAGCAGCGTCTTGAGGGTGACCACCACGCCACCGGTCAGCAGGAAGACCAGGGGCAGGACCACCGCCATGACGAGCAGGGCGACCGGAACCGCACGGTCGGTGACCGCCTGCCGGGTGTCGACATCGTCGGAGTAGGTTCCCGCCACCGGGGCGGGGGCCACCGAGTCGCGGACCCGCTCGGCGAGGTCCTGTTGCTCCGGCTGCGAGAGCCCCGGGTCCGTCACCACCTCCACCGCGGCCACGGCGCGCTGTCTCAGGGCGGGTTCCCCGGGCCCCACCGCCAGCCCGTCGGACACCCTGCCGTCAGGGCCCCGTGCCGCCGTCACTCCGTCGATGCGCGACACCCGCTCCGCCAACGCGCCGGGGTCGACCCGGTCCGCCAGGATGATCAGGGGATCGGACCCGAGGTCCGGACGCTCGTCACGCAGACGCTCGGCCGCCACCCTGGACGGGGCATCCGGCGGCAGGACCCTGTCGTCGAGAGTGCCCAGCCGGAGGCCGAAGGCGGGCGTCAACAGGATCAACAACAGTGCCGACACTCCCAGCGCCACCGCGACCGGGTGCCGACGCGACACCCCGAGCAGTGCGGTGACCGAGCGCCCTGGCCGGGTCGGGTCGACCCGCCGCACGGACCACGCGTCGATCCTCCGACCGAGGACCCGCAGGACCGGGGGCAGCACCACCAGGGTGAGGGTGGCGACGAGCGCGACCACAGCGACACCGGTGATCGCCATGGACCTCAGGAAGGGCATGTCGACCGCCGTGAGCGCGGCCAGACACAATCCGACCGTCACCGCCGAGACGACGATGGTCCTTCGGCAGCGCCTCATCGTGCGGTCGACTGCCTCGGGCGGGTCCGCCCCGGCCGCCAACTCCTCGCGGAACCGGGTCACCACGAGGAGGCTGTAGTCGATCGCCAGCCCCAGTGCGAGACCGATCACCAGGTTGAGGGCGAAGACGGAGACGTCGATCAGGTGGACCAGTCCGGACAGGACGACAAAGGTCGAGAGCATGGCGAGCACGCCGATCGCGACCGGGACCGCGGCGGCCACCACGGATCCGAAGAACAGCACCAGCAGGACGAGGGTGACGGGGACGGCGATGAGTTCGGCGCGGGCCAGATCCTCTCGCCCGAGTAGGTCGTCCTCGCGGAGCACCTCGGCCCGGCCCGTCAGCTGCCTCTCGACACCCTCTCCGGGCGGGGGCAGGGTCTCGCGGACCGTGTCCAGGGTGCGCCTCGACTCGGACTCGTCGCCGGACAGCACCGCGGTCACCACCGTGGGCCCGTCCCCCGGCGCCGGCGAGACGGCCACGCCGCCCACTCCCCCGGCGCCGGTGAGGAAGGACGCGACCGCCTCGCTGTCTCGGGCGACCGCGGCGGGCTCCGAGCCCGAGACCAGGACGATCAGGTCGGGGGTGCCCACCCCCAGCTCCGCGTTGAGCCGACTCTCGGCGACGGCGGACGGTGTGGAATCGGCGCGGAACCCCCCGGGAGTCAGCGCTTCCTCCACTCCCCCGGCGGAGAGCGCCCCGAGCACCGCGAGGACCAGGGCCGCGGCGAGCGGCCACCCTCTCGCCAGGACCGACCGCCATCGGTGCGCCCGCCGCCGCGTCCGGACGTCGCTTCTATGGCTCATAGGTCTCCCTGCGGTCGGTGTGCCCCACTCATTCGTCGCCCGCCCGTGCGCGGATGGCCGACCCGGACATCGGCGCGTTCAGGAAAGGTCGACGTCGGACCCATCCGACCGCACCCACGACACGAATACCCGGGGTAGCCCACCGGAAGGACCACCCGTGAACCATCCCCTCATCGACCGCCTCGCCGCTGACGACCGGGTCCGGCTGTTCTCGTCCCTCCAGGACGCCGGCCAGAGCCCCTACTACCGGACAATGCACTCCAGCTCCGGTGCCACGAGCAACGTCCAGGGCGTCGACCGGATCATGCTCGGCTCCAACAACTACCTCGGCCTGGCCAACCACCCCCAGGTCATCGAGGCCACCACGGAGGCGGTCCGCCGGTTCGGGTCGGCCAGCACCGGGAGCCGGCTGCTGAACGGCACGATGTCGCTGCACGAGGAGCTGGAGGCGGAGATCGCCGACTGGTTCGGCACCGAGGACGCGCTGTGCTTCTCGACCGGGTACCAGACCAATCTCGGCACCCTGGCGGCCCTGGTCGGCGGGCGGGACGCGGTCGTCATCGACGAGTTCGCGCACGCCTCGCTCCGGGACGGGCTCCGCATGGCGCGGACCTCCGTCCACCCGTTCCGCCACAACGACCTGAGTGCGCTCGAGGAAGCCCTGGTAGCGGCCCGCGGTGAGTCGCCGGACCAGATCCTCGTCGTCGTCGACTCTCTCTACTCGATGGAGGGCAGCCTCGCGCCCCTGACCGGGGTCGCCGACCTGGCCCGCGAGTTCGGGGCCGCGCTCATGGTCGACGAGGCCCACGCGATGGGCCTCTACGGACCGACCCGGCGGGGGCGGGTCGACGAGACCGGGACCGTCGACGCCGTGGACGTGACCATGGCGTCGTTCTCCAAGTCCTCGGCCTCCTGCGGCGGGTTCATCACCGGCAGCGCCGAGCTGGTGACCGGACTCAGGGTCACCGCACGGCCAATGATCTTCAGCACCTCCTCGGTGCCCGCCGCGACCGCGTCCTCCCTCGCCTCGATCCGGCTGATGCGCACCGACGAGGGCGCCCGGCGCACCGACGCGGTCCGCCGGAACTCAATCCTCCTGCGCACCGAACTGCGCGGGAAGGGGATCGAGTGCGACTCCGGGCTGCCCGACGACTCCTGGTCGCCCATCGTGCCCGTCCCCGTCGGGGACGACCTCCGCGCCGTCCACACGTGGAACCTGCTGCTCGAGGCCGGCGTGTACACGGGTGTCGCGGTCCACCCGGCCGTCCCGGCGGCCGGCGCGATCCTGCGCCTGTGCGTGACCGCGGACCACACCGAGGAACAGCTGGTCGGGGCGGCGGTGTCCATCGCCCACGCCCTCGCCGCCACCCGCCTGGACGCGGCGTCGTGAGGGTGGTCCTCACCGGGGCGTCCGGCGACGTCGGCACAGCTCTCCTGCGCGGACTGGTCGGCCGCGACCACGTCGAGCGCGTGGTCGCACTGGCCCGGTCGCCGCTACGGGTCCTGGACCCGAAGATCGAACAGCATCAGATCGACCTCGCCACCGACGACCTCGACGAGGTCTTCGCCGGCGCCGACGCGGTGATCCACTGCGCCTTCATGGTCGAGGAGCCGCGCGACAAGGACTCGGCGCGCATCGTCAACGTCGACGGGTCGCGGCGGGTGCTCCTCGCGGCCGACGCCGCCGGCGCCCGGGTGTGCGTGATGACCTCGAGCATCAACGCCTACGGCCCCCGCGGCGGCGCCGAGGTCATCGACGAGATGGCCGCCATCGGCGCCGGCGAGGAGCACTACTACTTCCACCACAAGGCGCTCATGGAGGAGGATGTGCGCCGGTGGCGACGGGAATCCGGCGGCCGGATGGCGGTGGCGGTCCTGCGCCCCACCTACGTGGTGGGGCCGGACATGGCCAACTCCGGGCTGGAGACCATGCGCTCGCGCGTCGTCCTCTACCCGAGCCCCGGGCGGTCCTACTTCCAGTTCCTGCACCAGGACGACCTCGTCGACGCCTACCTGCGGGTGGTCCTGGCCGGGGTCGAAGGTCGGGTCGACGGCGAGTTCAACCTCGGCCCCGAGGGCGCGGTGACCGTCGCCGACCTGTGCCGGATGAACCGCTCGATCTGCGTCCCCGTGCCGCTCGGTCCCGCCCGACTCCTGGCCGACCTCGGCTTCCGACTGCGCCTTCTCCCCTACTCCTCCCACTGGGTGACCCGCGGGGAACCGGTCACCACCTCGCGCCGACTCCGGGACGCCACCGGGTGGCAGCCGCGGTACGACTGCACCGAGGCCGCCCGCCTCATGCTCGCCGGCTGAACCGCCCCCGCCGACTCTGCCCGCCATCCCTGCCCGCTGACCCCCTCCGCCGACCCCTCACCGAAAGGGCCCCATGCTCCTCACCACCGAGAACCAGACCCTCGACCACTACGCCCCCCGGCTGCGTGAGCGCTTGTACCAGAACGGGCTCCTCGCCAACGAGAGCTCCGCGAGCACCGCCGTGTCCGACTGGTCCGCCACCGGCGGGACCGGACTCATCGTCCCCACCTCTCTGGGGGGCGCGGGGGCGAGCGCGGTGGACGCTGTGCGCTTCCAGACCGCGATCGGGGCCGTCGCCCCCTCGCTGGCCGCCGCCACCACGATGCACCACTTGTCGTGCGCGACCCTGTTCGAGGCGGCCGAGGACGCCTCCCAGGACGAGCGCGACCTCATCAAGGCGCTGGTCGAGGACGGCACTGTGATGGCCTCCGGCTTCTCCGAGGGCTCCCCCGGGGGCTCTGTGTTCCGCCCGACCATGACCGCTCGCCGCGACGGCGACGGCTACCTGCTCTCCGGCCGCAAGGCCCCCTGCAGCCTCGCCCGGTCCATGACCCTCCTGGTGGCGAGCGCCCTGGTGGACGACTCGGAGCGGGCCGTCGTCCTGGTCTTCGACGGGGCCGAGGGTCTGCGTCGGGAGCCGTTCTGGAACAGCCCCGTCCTCGCGGCGGCCGAGAGCGACGCCCTGGTCCTCGACGACGTCCGGGTCGGCGCCGACATGGTCTTTCTCACCTCCGAGAACGACCCCGACGACGTCCACGAGATGACCGGCTACCTGTGGTTCGGGCTGCTGATCAGCGGCTGCTACCTCGGGGTGGCGACGCGACTGGTCGAGCGGCTGGCCGACCGGCACCGGCTCGACCCCAAGGTGTTCTCCTCCGCGCTCGCCGAGGTCGAGACCATGCGGACAGCCCTGCACGCCGTGGCCCGCGAGTTCGACGAGGGCGCCCGCGGCGGCGACGTCTCCGCGCGACTCGCGCTGGTCCGGTGGTCGATGCGCGACGCCCTGGTCCGGGTGCAGTCCCTGGTCCGCGAGGCAGTAGGGGGCTTCGCGTACATGCAGGACCCGGAGCTCGCGTACGCCTTCGAGGCCGTCCAGGTGTTCGGCTACCACCCCCCGTCGCGCCGGGACACCGCCGACCGGTTGGTGCAGTGGGCGCGCGGCGAGGACTTCCGCTACGTCTGAGCCCTCTGTGGCGCCCGAGCCCCTTCCGGGCGCCGTGAGGGGCCGGGGATCCGACGACGACGAGGCCCCGGCATAGTGTCCTGGTGACTTCGGCCCCAGCGACAGGACCCGGCCCCGGGGCGCCCGCCGTACCCGGCCCCGGACCTGCCTGGTTCGGGGCCGTCATGGGGACGGGCGGCCTCTCCGCCCTCCTGCAGATCCACGCCGAGCGCGTGCCCGGCTTCGGGCCGCTCGCGCTCGTCATGCTGGCCCTGGGCTGGCTGCTGCTGGTCGGTCTGGGCGCCGGGTTCGCGCGGTCGATCGTCCGGGACCCTGACGTCTGGACCCGGTCGGTGCGGGACGCGGCGATGCTGCCGTTGTGGGGCATGGTCTCGATGGGTCTGTTGGCGGTGGGGTCGGCGAGCTTCGTCGTGGTCGACGCGCGTGCCCCGTCCCTGTCCACGGTCGCGTTCGGCGTGGACGCGGCGCTGTGGGGGGCGGGCACCGTCCTGGGCCTGGCCACCGCGACGGGGTTCGCCGTCTGGCTGTTCACCACCCGTCCCGCCCATCCGCTGCCCACGTGGGCGCTGCCGATGGTGCCGCCGATGGTCTCGGCGACCACCGGCGGTGTCCTGGCCGGGCAGATCGACTCCCCCACCGTGCGCACGGCGGTGGTGGCGGTGTGCACCTTCGGCTTCATCGCGGCCCTCGGGTTGGGCGGCGCCGTCATCACGATGGCCTATCACCACGCGTGGTTCCGCACCCCCGTTCCGGTGGCGTTGTCGCCCTCCACCTGGATCCCGCTGGGCATCGTCGGCCAGTCGGCGGCCGCCGCGCAGGTGCTGGCCGGGCCGGGTCAGGCGGGGATCGCCCGACTGTACGGCGCTGTCGTCCTGATCGCCGGTGCCGGCCTGGGGGCGTTCGCGGTGGTGTCGACCATCCGGGGTTTCCTCGCCCGGATGCCGTGCAATCCGGGTTGGTGGGCGATGGCCTACCCGCTGGGCACCTGCGCGCTGGGCGCCCATCACCTCGGCTGGGCGGCCGCGAGCCTGGTGACCGTGGTCGCCCTGTGTGGCATCTGGCTGCTCTGTGCGGTCGCGAGCGTCCGCGCCGTGCTGTGGGCGCGGACATCGTAGGGCGGTCATCGGAAGTCCCGGCTGCGGCCGATCGCCATGCCCAGGTGCAGGCGTTCGATCTTGTCCGCCACCACGCTGACCGCGCCGGAGCGGTTCTCCACGGTGCCGCGGACGATGAGCGCCGGGGACGCGGAGACGATCGGCCGGTATCGCGCCCACAGGCCGACCGAGCACACGATGTTGGTCATGCCCGTCTCGTCCTCGAGGCTGAGGAAGGTCACGCCCTCCGCTGTGGCGGGGCGCTGCCGGTGGGTGACGGCTCCGGCGACCTCGACGCGGCTGCCGTCGGGGACGTGGGCGAGCCCGGCGGTGGTGCATACGCCGCGGGAGTCGAGCCACGGCCGGGCGTGGACGGTCGGGTATTCCTCGGGGCTGATCCCGGTGGCCGACAGGTCGGCGGAGGTGAGTTCGAGGACGCTCATGCCGGGCAGGGCCGGGGCGTCGACCTGGCTGAGCCCGGGCAGCATGCCGGGCTTCTCGCGGGCCGCGGTGGCCGCCGACCACAGGGCGGACCGACGGCCCCCGGTGCCGAGCGAGTCGAGCGCCCCGGCGGTGGCGAGTGCCTCCATCTGCCGGACGGACAGGCCGGTGCGGCCGGCGAGGTCGGCGGCGGAGGTGTACGGGCCGTGGGTGTCGCGTTCATCGGCGATCGCGGTGGCCAGGTCCTCACCGATCGCCCGGACCGACTCCAGTCCGAGGCGCACCTCGGCACCATCGTTCTCGCAGGTGGCCCCACCGAGTGAGCGGTTGACGCACGGGCGGTGCACGGTGACACCGTGCCGGCGGGCGTCGGCGACGAGCGACTGCGGCGAGTAGAAGCCCATGGGCTGGCTGCGCAGCAGCGCCGCGCAGAAGATCGCCGGGTGGTGGCACTTGAACCATGCGGAGTAGTAGACGATGGCGGCGAAGGACTGGGAGTGGCTCTCGGGGAAGCCGTAGTTGGCGAAGGCGCACATCTTCTCCCAGATCCGCTCCCCCACCTCCGGCCCGGTGACCGGGGTCCCGGGCGGGCTGGTGCCGATCCCGTGCAGGTCGCGCATCCCGTCGAAGAACCGTTCCTTCAGTCGGGCCATCCGTTCGGGTGACCGCTTGGACCCCATCGCGCGGCGCAACTGGTCGGCTTCCGCTCCGGTGAAGCCCGCGATGACGGTGGCGATCTGCATGAGCTGCTCCTGGAACAGCGGGATCCCCAGCGTGCGTCCCAGCACCTCCTCCAGCGCGGGGTGGTCGAACACCACCTTCTCCCGGCCGTTGCGGCGACGGATGTAGGGGTGCACGGACCCGCCCTGGATGGGGCCGGGACGGATGAGCGCCACCTCGACCACCAGGTCGTAGAACGTCCGCGGTCGGAGCCGGGGCAGGGTGGCCATCTGTGCGCGGGACTCCACCTGGAACACACCCACCGAGTCGCCCAGGCACAGCATCTCGTAGACCTTCGGGTCCGCGAGGTCCAACCGGGCCAGGTCCACGTCGAGATCCTTGTGTTCCGCCGCGAGGTCGATGGCGTGATGCAGTGCGGTGAGCATGCCCAGGCCCAGCATGTCGAACTTGACCAGCCCGACCGCCGCGCAGTCGTCCTTGTCCCACTGCAGGACCGTCCGTCCCGGCATGCGTGCCCACTCGACGGGTACCACGTCCGCCACCGGGCGGTCGCAGATCACCATGCCTCCCGAGTGGATCCCCAGGTGGCGGGGCAGTCCGACGAGCCGCCGTGCCAGCGCGAGCACATCGGGCGGGACGGTGTGCTCGGTGGCCTCCCTCTCGTGGTTCTTCAACCCCGACCACCGGTCGACGCTCTTCGACCACGCGTCCTGTTGCCCCGGGGAGTAGCCCAGGGCCCGGGCCACGTCCCGCACGGCCGATCGTCCGCGGTAGGTGATGACGTTGGCGACCTGGGCGGCGTGGTTCCGGCCGTACCGGGAGTAGACGTACTGGATGGCCTCCTCCCGACGGCCCGACTCGATGTCCACGTCGATGTCCGGCGGACCGTCTCGCTCCGGCGCCAGGAACCGCTCGAACAACAGCTGGGCGCCCACCGGGTCGACGTTGGTGATCCCCAGCGAGTAGCAGACCGCCGAGTTGGCGGCCGAGCCGCGGCCCTGGCAGAGGATGCCCTCGCGGTGGCAGAACTCGACGATGTCGTGGACGACGAGGAAGTACCCGGGAAAGCCCAGTTCGGCGATCACCTGTAGTTCGCGGTCGATCTGCGCATACGCCTCCGGGGCCTCTTCGCGTGTCCCGTAGCGACGGGCGGCGCCGGCGTAGGCGAGCTCGGCGAGCATCGTGTCCTCGGTGTAACCCTCGGGGACGTCGAACGGAGGTAGCTGCGGGGCGATGAGCCGGAGGTCGAACGCGCACTCCCGGCCCAGCCTGTCCGCCCCGGCCACGGCATCGGGCCAGCGGTCGAACAGTTCCGTCATCTCCTCGCCCGAGCGCAGGTGCGCCCCGCCCGCGGCGGGCAGGTGCGCTGCGTGGGTCTCCAGTGCGTCGCGCGCACCGAGCGCCGCCATGACCGAGGCCAGTCGCGCGTCCTCCGGCCCGGCGCAGTGGGCAGCGGTGGTCGCGACGACGGGCAGGCCCGCCTGCGCGGCGAGACCCGCCAACGCGTCGCATCGTTCCGTGTCCTCGGGAACCCCGTGACAGGTCAGCTCCACGACCACCCTGTCCTGACCGAACAGCTCGACGAGCTGGTCCAGGGCCGCACCGGCAGCGGGGATGTCGAAGTCGGACGCCCCCGTCCCGCCGCGCTCCAGGGACCGACGGACCCGGCCTCGACGACAGCCGGTGAGCACATACCAGTGACCGCCGGCCGCCTCCGCGAGCTCGGTCATCTCGTACCGCGGTTCGCCCTTTGCCCCACCCCGCAGGTGGGCGTGGGCGATCGAGCGCGACAACCGCCGGTAGCCCTCCTCACCCCTGGCCAGGACCAGCAGGTGCTCGCCGCCCGGTAGCGAGAGTTCCGCCCCGAACACCGTGGCCAGTCCCAGCTCGGAGGCGGCCTCGGCGAAGCGCACGACCCCGTACAACCCGTCGTGGTCGGTGATCGCGAGCGCCGTGAGCCCCAGTTCCGCCGCCGCCTCGGCCATGGCCTCGGGAGAGGAGGCCCCGTCGAGGAAGCTGAACGCGGTGTGGGCGTGCAGCTCCGCGTACGGCACTCGCCCCCGGGCGCGGGCCCGCGGAGGGGCCGTGTACCCGCCACGCTTGCGTGACCAGGCGGGGGCGTCGCTGCCGTCGCCGGGGTGCGGGTTCTCGGCCCCTCGCGGGCCCGGTCGTCCGGAGAGCACCCGTTCGAGTTCCGACCACGTCCTGGGTCCGTGGTACCAGTTCACCGGTGCTCACCCGCCCGGTGTCGGTGGGTCGATTCAGAGCAGGGTGAGGGACTCCACGACCCACGCCGAGGCCTCGCCGGCGGGCTTGCGGCAACTCTGCTGGCGTGGCGGGAGCGGTCGCTTCCCTGCCTCGACCCGCCAGGCGCGTCCGTCGGTGTGCCGGACGACGACCACGAGCGGGTCATCCGGGTCGACGTCGACGATGAGATCGTCGATCCCCGCCTCCACGCCGGACTCCCGGACGGCGACCTCTGCCACCTGCCCGGCCGGCGCCCACGTGCTGCGACCCCGCAGGTGCTCGGTGACGACCCGACCGTCCAGTTCGGCCTCGACGATGCGGGCCGCGAGATCCGCCTCCGCGGGTCCGTAGGTGTAGCCGGTGCCGGGGAGCAGCAGGACCGGGGCGAAGCGGTGCCCGCCGGTGTGGGAGCACTCCCACACCGCGGCGTCCGGATCGAGCGCGGACAGGCGGGCTCCGACCAGCTCATCCAGTTCGGCCACGACCGGACGCCCCCGGACCGCACAGCACTGGTCACGCTTGGCGTGGGTGCACACCAGCGGCACCGGGGCCGAGATCTCGCGGGTACCCGCCACGTGCCCACCGGGCGAGAGGTCCAGGTCGAGCATGTCCGCGGGACGGTCGACACGGCCGACCCGGATACTCCGCCGGCCGGGCCTGGTGTCGCACAGGTAGAAACGGTGACGGTCGATGCGTTGGCCCTCGCGGCCCGGGCGCCGGATGAAGAGCATCCGGGATCCGCAGGCCGAGACATGTTCCTTGAGTCGCTCGGACAGCTCCTCGCCCAGGGCTTCGCCGTCGAAGATATCGCGTCCCCAGCGCGCGGGAACCTCCAACAGGACCCACGATTCCTCGTGGGCCGCGGTACCGGCGGGCGGCTCATCGGCCGACTGGAGGGAACACCAGGCAGTGAGTGGGGTGGGATCGATGACTGACACGCCCCCATGGTGCCCCACCGCGCGACGTGGTGTAACTGTAGCCACCTCGTGGGACAAAAGTGATGAGAGGGACTTAAGCTGGGGCCATGCGTACCCGACATCGCCGCCTCGCAGCGGCCGCCGCCCTGACCGCCGCCGCGTCCCTGGCCATGGCGGGCTGCGGGGCCGACACCTCGACCGACGCCCCCGCCACCAGCCAGACGACCACTGCGGGATCCTCCCCGGCCGCCCTGGCGCAGGCTCTGGCGCCGGAGGAGACCGAGGCCGCCGACCCCACCGCCGGCCCGACGGACTCCGCCCCCAAGCGCGAGGAGGCGGACGCTGCCGCCGGACGCGCAGAACTGGTGGTATCCGAGATCCGCATGGGCAATTTCCAGGGCAAGGACCGTGTGGTCTTCGAACTCGACGGCCGCGGGACCCCGAGCTATTCCGTGGACTATGTGGACAGCCCGGCCCAGCAGGGCAGCGGCTTTCCGGTGGAAGTGCCGGGCGACTCCTTCCTGCAGGTGACGATCGGCGGCCAGGTCCTGCCCACCCAGACCGGCATGGAGGAGGTCCCCGTGGGCACCGTGGCCGGCGACGACGCGACCGGGGTGGCGGGCGTGGCGTTCACGGGACAGTTCGAGGGGCAGGCGCAGTCCGTGATCGGCCTCGAGGGCTCGGACCGGGCATTCTCCGCCTTCCTGCTGCAGAACCCGACCCGCCTGGTGGTCGACATCGAGCGCTGAGCCGCGCCGGGGGCGCCTCATCCGCGAACGGCTCATTCGTAGACTCCTTCCACGATCCAGTTCCCCTGTTCGTCCCCGAGCACGCCGCAGAGCAGCAATGCCGCCGCACGCTCGGGGACGACCTGCATGCGGGCCCGAGGGCGGCGAGGCTCGCCGTCGGGCGTCGGCTCCCACCAGGCCTCGTCGATCGGCCACGGCCGTGACCAGCCGAGCAGCGCGCAACGGCGACCGCCCACCTCGACCGCGGCAGGCCTGCCGCTGAGCAGACCCCGCGGGGTCACCCCCACGACATCTCCGGCTGCACTGCGCAGCACGACTCCCCTGACGAGGGCCACCCGCGCCGCGACGGCGGCTCCCGGGTCGCCGCTCTCGCGGATCTCCAACCGGTAGCCCGGCCCCGGCCACACCACCGACGGCGAGGGGGCGGGCAGCGCCCCCGGCCACGGCCCCTGAGCGGCGGGCTCGGCCGGGGCGTCACCGTACGGCAGTGACCGCACCCGCTCGGCCGGCCCGCGGCCACCCACTTCCACGGGCACACGGACCGCCTCGGGCCCGAGCAGACCCTGGACCCGCACCAGTGCGCGGTGGACGCGGGCCTCCGCGAGCCCGGCCTCGCCCCAGAGCCCCTCCTGTACGCGGCCGGCGGGGACCACCTCCACCGGTTCCAGGACGAGGGCGGTGACCGCGCCCCCGGCCCCACCGGCGATCGCGGTCCCGGTGAGCCAACCCTCGAGTTGCCAGCGGAGCCGATCGGCGGTGCCCTCCGGGGTGAGGGGCGATGAGCACCGCCACACCCGGTTGACCTCCGTACCGCCCTCCACCCGGGCGGTGATGGACAGACGCAGGCACGAGACGCCGGACGCGGCGAGCACGGCGTGCAACTCCCCCGCCAGCCGCCGGCCGAGGAACGCGGCCTCGTCGACACGCTCCAGTGGCGGGTCGCACCGGTGCTCGACCGCCGACCCCGTGGGCACCGCGGACACCGAGGGCGGACGCCACGGGACGGCGCGGGCGATACGGTGCGCCACCGCACCCCCCTCCCCGAAGCGGGTGGCCACATCACGCGGCGGTAGCGCGGCGAAGTCGCCGAGCGTCCGCACGCCGAGGCAGTGCAGCAACCCGACCAACTCGGACAGCACCTCGGGGTCCCCCAACGCGGGTTCCACCACGAGTGCGTCCACAGGCAATCCGGCCAGGTAGTCAGCGTCCCCACCTGGTTCCAGCAGTGCCGAACCGCGGGCCCCGAGCACGGCCGTGGGCAATTCGTCCGCGAGGCCCACCTGACACTCCGCGCCGGCGGCCGCCACCGCGTCGACGACGCGGGTGACGACCTGTTCGACCCCACCGTGGAAGCGCAGGGCACCCGCTGCGGAGAACACGAACAGTCCGGGGCGCAGCACCTCGATACCCGGGACGACGGCATCGAGCGCCTGCACCACGGGCTCGAACCACGCGGCGTCCCGGGCCGGGTCGGCCGCGACCACCACGAGTTCGGGACAGCGGAACTGCGCCTCACGCCGGCGCAGACCACGACGCACCCCCACCGCGCGGGCGACGGCGTTGCACGCGAGCACCCCCCGGGGCCCGACGACCGCCAACGGAAGATGCAGCCCGTGCCCCTCGGCCCGTGCCGCCGCGACCGTCGGCCAGTCCGGGCACCACACCGCCATGACCCGGGCGCTCATCCCGCCGCCACCCATTCCGCGGTCCGGGCGGGTGCCGCCCGGCCGGAACAGCGCACCACCGTGGAGACCGAGGCCAGCCGACCCGCGCCCACACCCAGTCCGCCGTAGCGGCAGTGCCGCCCCGCCAGTGTCAGCTCCGCCCCGGGCCACCCGGCGCCCACGAGCAACACCGCGCCAGCGGCTCGGACCCGCCCCGCCAGCACCCGCGCACGGGACGGGGCGACCGGGGCCACACCAGGCCCCAGCAAGACCAGGTCCAGCCCGTCGAGCAGGACGGACACCACCGCTGCGGGATCCGGGCCGGGATCCGGGACCAGCGCCAGACAGTCCAGTCGACCTCCCTGCTCGGCCACCGCGGCCACGCCGAGCTCCGGCCATCCGACCACCGCACACCTGGCACCGGCGGCCGTGGCCGCGGCGAGCAACCCCACCCGTAGGGTGGCGCTGCCGGACACCGCCGTGACGCGGCCCGCGGGCAGCACCCCACCCGGCAACAGGGGCGCCACCGACCCCGGAACCGCGACTCCGGGAACCACGATCTCCGCCGCTTCCGCGGGGGCAACGGGGGCAACGGGGGCAGCCGGGGCAGCCGGAGCAGAGGGCGCAGAGACGACCGAAGCCGGCCCTGCCGGGGCCTGGGCGCGAACCGCGGCGGGTGCACCGCCGCCGGGCATCGCGGCCAGGCGGCGACGCAGCTCCGTGACACGCTCCTCCCGGCCGAGGCCGGACAGGTCGACAGGTGACGTCGCCACTACCATCATCCCCACCTCCCACCGGGTCCGACACGCCGGACAGACCATTGATCGAATGGCTTTTCGAGTACGCGATCAGTGAACACCACGGGTACGACATCGCGCAAGAACACCTGTTCGACAGGCCGGAACGCGCTTCACCGTCGGACCCACCGGCTACGCTGTGTCCACCACAGAGAGGACAGCCATGGCCGGACTACGCTTCCGACTCCGACAGATCAGCCGGCGCTTCTGGTTTCTCCCCGCCGTGATGACCCTCGTCGCGTTGGGCCTCGCCCACCTGGGGGCGTGGTTGTCCACCAACCCGGGCACGAGTGACGAGGCGGCCTCCTGGATCTACGGCGGCGGCGTGGAGGGCTCCCGGAGCATCCTCGCCGCCGTGGCGAGCAGCTCGATCGGCGTCGGTGGCACCGTCTTCTCCATCACCATCGCCGCCCTCTCCTACGCCGCCGGCACCATGGGTCCGCGCCTGCTCCAGAACTTCACCGAGGACCGCGGCAACCAGATCACACTGGGCGTCTTCATCTCCACCTTCGCCTTCAGCCTCTACAGCCTCCGCACGGTCACCGGTGGCGACGAGGGCACCCCGTTCGTCCCCCAGTACAACGTCACCCTGGCCCTCATCCTGGCGCTCGGGTGCATCGGCGCACTCGTGTACTTCATCGGTCACGTCACCGGGTCGATCAACACCACCCGCGTCGTGAACCTCCTCACCACGGATCTACGTTCCTCCCTGCTCACCGCCACCGAACTGACGGATCCGGACCGCGATGTGCTGCCCCCACCAGAGGAGGAGTTCTGGGCGGACGCGGAGACTCTCCTCGTGGAGAAGGGCGGCTACCTGCAGCTCGTCGACCACGAGCGGCTCGTCGAACTCGCCGTCGAGACCGGGACGACGATCCGGCTCCTGGTGCGACCAGGGGATTATCTCTATCCGAACTCCCCCGTGGCCGAGTCCGTCCCCACCCTGCCCGAGGGCATCATGCCCGCCCTCACGGTCGGCGAATCCCGTACCCGCGACCAGGATGTCGAGCACGCCGTCCGCCTCCTCGCCGAGGTGGGCACGCGTGCACTGAGTCCCGGGACCAACGACCCGTTCACCGCCGTCGACGTCGTGGACCGCTTCGGGGACGCCCTGTGCACCCTCGAGGACAGGGAATGGCCGACCGGGGTGCACGCCAGGGACGGGGAGGTCCGCCTCGTCGTGGCGACCTCCGACTTCGCCGGCCTCGTCGCCACGATGTTCGACCAGATGCGGCAGTACGGTGCGGGCGCTCCAGCGGTCAGCATCAGGATCCTCGACGTCCTCGCCGTCGCGACGCAGGTCCTCGATGCCCCCGACCGTCGTGCGGTCCTCACCCACCACGCCACGAAGCTCCGTGACGACGCCCTCGAAGCCACCCGCAACGCCGACGACCGGATCACCATCGAGCGTCGTCACCGCGCCGTGCTCGACGCCGCCGGATAGCGGGGCCGAGCCGGACGGCAGGGCCCACCGACGTTCCTCCGATACCCTCCGGGCGGCGACCCCACGCCTCTACCCTTGCGGGCATGAAGGCCTCCGTCGGGAATCGCATCGTGCTCATCGGCGCCGGGGACGTGGGTATCGCCTACGCCTACGCGCTCGTCAACCAGGGGCTGGCCGACCATCTGACCATCATCGACATCGACCACGACAAACTCGTCGGAGAGGTCATGGATCTCAACCACGGGGTCGTGTGGGCGCCCTCCCCCACCCTCGTCACCGAGGGCACCTATGCCGACTGCACCGACGCCACCATGGTGGTCATCTGCGCCGGCGCAGCCCAGAAACCCGGCGAGACCCGCATCGACCTCGTGGGCAAGAACATGACGCTGTTCGAGAACATCGTCGGTGACGTCATGGCGACCGGGTTCGACGGCATCCTGCTGGTGGCCACCAATCCCGTCGACATCCTCACCCAGGCGTCGTGGCGCTACTCCGGGCTCCCCGCCGCGCAGGTCATCGGCTCCGGCACGATCCTCGACTCGGCGCGTTTCCGGTTCATGCTGGGCCAGTACTACGACGTGGCACCGATGAGCGTGCACGCCTCGATCATCGGGGAACACGGCGACACCGAGCTGCCGGTCTTCTCCTCCGCCAACGTCTCCGGGGTGCCGCTGCGCCGCGACCTGGCGGGCGACCCCGCCAAGCGGGAACGTCTGACGCAGATCTTCGACGAGACCCGGGACGCCGCCTACCGGATCATCGACTCGAAGGGGTCCACCAGCTACGGCATCGGGATGGGGCTGGCCCGCATCACCCGGGCGGTGCTGCGCAACGAGCAGGTCTCGCTACCGGTCTCCACCCTGCTGCGGGGCGAGTACGACCAGGACGGGATCTTCATCGGGGTGCCCGCGGTGATCGGGCGGACCGGCGTCCAGCGGGTGGTGGAGCTGGAGCTCGACACCACCGAACGCGAACAGTTCGCCCGCAGCGCGAGTGCACTGCGGGCGGTGTCCGAACAGTTCGAGATCCTGCGCTGACTCAGAGCGCGCCGGGGGGATCACTGGCCGGGAAGGACTCGTCACCCCACTCGTCGGCGACCGCGTCGTCGTGGTCGTACCGGGCCTTGTCCGCGGGCTCCTCGGAATGCTCGCCGACACGGTCAGGGTTCTGCGGACTCGTCATGATTCATCCTCCTGCCGCCGTACGGGGCGTACGACGAGAATCAGGTTACCGGAGACCATCACCTCACCGCCGGGACAACCGGACACCCGGGACCGCTACAGGAACAGAGGCGCACAATGCACACCACCCACTACACCGACACCCTGATCCTGCCCGCCCCGGACACCAGGGCCGTGGCGGCGACCGCCCCGCCCTCCGGGAAGTGGTCGGTCGCCGAGCTGCAGTACGAACGACTCTCGGGCGAGGACTACAGGTGGACGAGCGATGACCTGATATTCGACGTGTACTGCCAGCGCAAGGACATAGCCGAAGTCGACCGCGCAGCAGAACGCGAACGGTTCTTCTCCACGGGCCAACCGTGCCTGCGCACCTCCCCGCTGGCCAAGACCTACGGCTGGGCGCTGCACTTCGACTCCGACGGGCGCATCGCGCTGCTGCCGATGGACTCGACGCGCGTGGCCGAGCTCGAGGCGGACCCGACGGTGACGGTCAGGGCCGCCATGAAGAGTTCCCGTTAGTAACCCGGCTCGACATCCGGCAGGAGACGCAACCACTCGAGCACAGGACCGGAGATCACCTGGCCGAACTGTTCGTACCCGCCGGGCCCGGGGTGGGCGCCATCGCCGGCGGCGACCTCGCGCATCCACTGACCACCCGCCAGCAGCACGTCGAAGGTCGGCACGAACGGCACCCCGGCCTCGTCGCACACCTGCGCCATGGTCTCGGCCCGGGCGGCGATACGCTCGTTGACCTCGTCCCACACCACCGGCGGCGGCCCCACCACGAGGAACCGCCCCTCGGGCGCCCGGTCGATCATTCCGCGCAGCGCCGCGACGGTGCCCGCCTCGTCGACACGCAACGCGCCCTCGTGCTCCATGACGTCGTTGACGCCGAACTCCGCGATCACCGCGGTCGTGGGGAACGCGGCCCGCCGACGATCGACCTCGTCCCAGCGGGCCAGGATCATCTCGGAGGTGTCCCCGCCGATCCCGGCGACCGCGGCGTGGATGTGCACACCGGCCGAGGGGCCGGCTTCGATCAGGTGCGCGGTCCACCCGCGGCCCGTGTCATCGCCGTATCCGGCCACGAACGAGTCACCGATGATGCACACGGGCAGGTCGCACGGTTCGCTCATCCCGGTCACGCTATCGGTCCGGGTGGGTGCGCGGAGCCGACCCGGGCGAGAAGCCACTCCGGCCGGGCCGGGCGAGGGGATCAGTCCAGGTGTCGGGACTGCGCCCAGCGCGTCAGCGCGTGCCGGTTGGACTGCTGGGTCTTGCGGAGGACGTTGGAGGCGTGGGTCTCCACCGTCTTGACCGAGATGAACAACTCCTCGGCGATCTCCTTGTAGGTGTAGCCGCGGGCCAGCAGCCGCAGCACCTCCTTCTCACGCGGGGTGAGCGAGTCGACCTCGGGGTCGTGGACGGGCTCGCCACGATCGGCGGGGCCCGGGGAGGCGCGCGCGAACGCGTCCAGCACGAACCCGGCCAGTCGCGGGGAGAACACGGCATCCCCGTCGGCGACCCGACACACGGCGGCGGCCAGGTCCTCGCCGGTGATGGTCTTGGTGACGTAGCCGCGCGCGCCGGCCCGGATCACGGCGATCACGTCCTCGGCGGCGTCGGAGACGCTCAGCGCGAGGAAGGTCGGTTCCGGGGCGCGGGCGGGATCGGCCACGCCGCCCGGGTCGGCCCCCAGCACCGACCGCAGCACGGCCACGCCGCCGCCGTCGGGCATGTGCACGTCGAGCAGCACCACGTCGGGACGCACCCGGTCGATGCCGGTCACGGCCTCGGCGACGGAGCCCGCCTCGCCGACGACCTCGATGGCCGACTGTCCAGCGAGTTCGGCACGGACCCCGCTGCGGAACACCGCGTGGTCGTCCACGAGGAAGACCCGGCACATCCCGCCGCCCACCGCCGCCGACTCCTCCGACCCGTCCTGCGGCCCGTCCGTCATTCGTCCTCCAGCGGCATCTCGATCCCGATCTCCGTCCCGCGCCCGAGCGTACTGCGCACGCGCACGGTCCCACCGCGGCTCTCCACGCGGTGTCGGATGGACTGCGCGAGCCCGTGGCGGTCGCCGCCCACGGCATCGGGATCGAAGCCGCGTCCGCGGTCGCGGACGAACGCGCTGAGCGTGCGTCCGTCGTTCTCCACGAACACGTCGGCGGTGTCGACGCCGGCGTGCTTGGCGACGTTGACCAGGGCCTCGCGGACGGCGCCCAGGACCGCCTCCCCGGCGTCGCCGACCGGGCCGTCGCCACCCACCACGACCTGGTCCACCCGCAGTCCGTAGACGTCCTCGACGTCGCCGACCATCACCTCGACCGCCCCCGCGAAGGTCGCCGCGCCCGAGGACATCCGGGAGCCGGCGCCGAACAGCCACTGTCGGAGCTCCCGTTCCTGCCGGCGGGCGAGCCGCGCCACCTGGCCCGGGTCATCGGACCTCTTCTGGATGAGTGCCAGGGTCTGCAGGACGGAATCGTGCAGGTGGGAGGCGATGTCGCTGCGTTCGGACTCGCGGATCCGCGCCGCGCGCTCCTCCTCGAGGGACCGCCACAGTCGCAGTCCGACCGGCACGCTGAGCAGTCCCACGCCGACGAGGGTGGCCACGACCGCGAGGAGGGACGACCGCAGCGCGGCGAACTCGACCTGACCGAGGACCACGACGGCGAGCCCGACGACGACGAGGGTGGCCCCTGCGGTGACCCTGGCCCAGTCGAAGACCGACCGCGGCGCGACTCGTCCCCCACCGTCGTACTGCTGCCAGACCAGCCCGGCACCCAGGGCCACGACGAGGACGGGGACGATGACGCTCAGTCCCGTGGCGGTGGTCACCATGAACGAGAGCACCGCGCCCGCCACCGCCACGACGGCCAGTGCCATGCCGCGTCTGCGCTCGCGCTCGTCGCCCCGGCCCGCGCCCGCCGGCGCGGGCCCCGTCGGGGTGAGCGCCCACAGCGCCGAGTACAGGGCGACGCCGGCGCCCGAGAGCGTGGCCAGCAGGACCATGACCAGGCGTACGTGGACGACCCGCACCCCGAGGTGGTCGGCCAGGCCCACGCACACGCCCGCGACCACGGATCCGTCGCTGCCCCGGGTCAACCGCGGATACCAGCGGAAGTCGGTCGTCGCCACGGGGGGCCGCGCCGGTGGTCCGGCGACCGGGGACGCCGACCGGACCGCGGTGGCCGGCGCGGGATCGGTCGCGTTCTCACTCATGGACGCCATCGTCACAGATCATCGCCCCGAGGGGAATCGGGAAGTACCCGGATATCCACGGCCACGCTCGCCGGCGAGACACCCCCCTCCCGCAATCCGGCGACCAGGTCGCGGGAGATGGCGTCCTTGACCGCCCGCGCACCGTGACTGCCCACGACGAAGCGGACGGTGGCGAGGATCCCGTCCTCCTGCAGCGAGACGAACACCTGCGGCCCGAACTCCCGGACATCGACCGCGTACATGCGGCTCATCTGCTGCATGCTCGCCATCGCCTCGTCGCTCAGCTCCCTCGTGTGCCGGTCGGCGCAGGCGTGGAACACGGTGTCGACACGTCGGAGATCCACGTCGAACGGCAGCGTGAGCGACAGTTCCTCCCAGAGGAAGGGGAACCCGCGGGTGTAGTTGTAGACCGCCTCGTCGAAGATGACGCCGTTCGACACCGTGACCACCCGGCCGGTGAACTGACGGCTCGGTACCCAGTTGCCGGTCTCCGCGCCGGCCATCGACGACGGGGATCCCATCTCCATGACGGTCGTGCGCAGGAAACCGAGCGACATCACGTCGCCCCGGACCCCACCCACGGCGATCCGGTCGCCGACCGCGAACACCCGCCCCCGGAGGATGACGAAGTATCCCGCCAGACTCGCGATCACCTTCTGCAACGCGAACGCCAGGCCCGCGGTGACGAGTCCGACCCCCACGGTCAGGTCGGTTCCCGGGGTCACCCAGATGGAGAAGAGCGCCAGCACGGCCACGACGGCGGTGAACAGCTGCAGACTCTGCTTCGTCCAGAACCTCGACGCGGACCCGGCGGGCCCGGTGATCGCCTGCATCACCGCCCGCGAGATCGACGTGAACAGCGACAGCAGCACGAACAGCAGGATGCTGAGGAGCACCTTGAGAACGGTCCGCCCGCTGACCCCGACCAGCGTCACCCCGAAGAGCCGCAGCTGTTCGTCGGAGCCCAGGAAACCCATGACGGTGTCGACCATTTCGCAATCCTCCCTCCCCGGCGGCCTCGGGGTCGGAAATCAGGGTCGGACCCCGATGTGCCGCGGACTCCCGCCGAGCACGATGGGGTCATGTCCAGAACGAGCACCCCCGACCTCCCGTCAGAGCTCCGCTCCCTGTGGCGGACCCGTCCCGTCCGGACCCCGGACGATTCCAGGATCGCCGGCGTCTGCGGCGGCTTCGGTCGGCGCTACGGCGTCGACCCGGTCCTCTTCCGCGTCGCGTTCGTCGTCGCCGCACTGTGGGGTGGGGCGGGCGTGTTCCTGTACGCCCTGATGTGGCTGCTCCTGCGCTCCGCCGGCGACGAGGTCTCCTCCGGGGAGGCGCTCCTGGGGAAGGGCCGGGCGTCGGGCTCCAAGGTCACCGCGGTGGTCCTCGTCGTCGTCGTCCTCCTCTCCGCCCCCACCTTCGGCGGATCCGGGGAGACCCTCCTCCTCGGCGCCGGGTTCCTCATGGTCGCGGCGATGCTCGCCGGCTGGTACGGCCTGCACCGGCGCACCCCCGAACCGCCCGCCGGGTGGGCGGAGGTCTCCGCGGTGCGGCCCTCCGCCGCTCGCGGACCCGACGCGTCGCGCGGCCGGGCCCCGGCCACCGGCGCCGGACCGTGGCGCGCGCCCGGGGCCTCCCAGGAGCCCGGCTCCGGCCCCGGAGCCCCCTTCGGGCCCCCTGTGCCGCCGTCGTGGGATCCGCTCGGCGCCGCCCCGTTCGCGTGGGACCTGCCCGAACCCGGCCTCGCCCCCGCCCCGGTCGAACCGACCCGGCCCCGGTCGCGGCTGACCAAGGTCACGCTCGGCCTGGCACTCATCGCGACCGCGGTCGCCACCGGGTTGTCGACGCTGGGCGGATTCACCTGGCTCGACACCACGCGCATCGCCGCGATCGCCCTGGCGGTGGTGGCCGGCGGGCTGCTCGTCGGCGCCGTCACCCGCCGCGGGTACGGGCTGCTCGTGGTGGCCGGACCACTCGTCGGGTTCGTGCTGCTCGCCCTGTCGGTCCAGGTCCCCACGGGTGGCTGGGAGACCATCGGCGACGAGCGGGTGGAGATCACCTCCCCCGCCCAGCTCGACACGCCGGTCACCCACGAGGTCGGCACCGTCACCGTCGACATGCGCGAGCTCGAACTGGACCGCGACCGCAGCTACAGCATCACCAACGAGGTCGGTGAGGTGCGGGTGCTGCTGCCCGACGGGCTCGCCGTGCAGGCCGACTGCCGGACCGAGATCGGCTCCGTCGACTGCCCCGACCCGCCCGCCGACACCGACGGGCCGGTCCTGACCCTGGACATCACCACCGAGATGGGAAGCGTGAAGGTCACCCGATGAATACGAACACGCCCGCAGACGACCGCCACCACTCCACCGCGGGAGCCCCGCCCGACCAGTCGCCGCGGTTCGACCCGCAACTGTACGACCCGCTGCCCTACGGCATCGGACACCCGACACCCGAACCGCTCGGATTCGGGGTCTCCCCCGAGCCCGCGACCGCCCCGTCGGGCGCCGTCGAGGTGGTGGAGCACCGGCGGTTCGGGTCCCCGGTTCTCGCCCTGGCTGGCGTGACCTCGCTGGGAGTGGCGGTGTGGGCGATCCTGGGAGCGCCCGCGATCGCCCCGACGGCGTTGCTGGCCGCGGGACTCGTCCTGGCGGTACTCGTGGGACTGATGATGGTCATCCGCCGCTGACGCCCGGCCCGCTCACTCCCACTCGATGGTGCCCGGCGGCTTGCTCGTCACGTCCAGCACGACCCGGTTGACGTCCGGGACCTCGTTGGTGATGCGGTTGGAGATCAGCGCCAGGGTCTCGTACGGCACGCGCGTCCAGTCGGCGGTCATGGCGTCCTCGGAACTCACCGGCCGCAGCACGATCGGATGACCGTACGTCCGGCCGTCGCCCTGCACGCCCACCGACCGAACATCGGCCAACAGGACCACCGGGCACTGCCACACCGCGGAATCCAGACCCGCCGCGGTCATCTCCTCGCGCACGATCGCGTCCGCCGCGCGCAGGGTCTCCAGGCGGTCACGGTCCACGGCGCCGACGATGCGGATCGCCAGGCCCGGACCGGGGAACGGGTGGCGGCCGACGATCGCCTCGGGCAGACCGAGCTCGCGACCGACCGCGCGGACCTCGTCCTTGAACAACAACCGCAGTGGCTCGACGAGCGTGAACTCCACATCGTCCGGCAGGCCGCCGACATTGTGGTGGCTCTTGATGTTGGCCGTACCCGCACCGCCACCGGACTCGACGACGTCCGGGTAGAGGGTGCCCTGGACGAGGAAGTCGACGGAGGAGGCGGCGGCCTCACCGGAACCCTGGAGTTCGAGCGCCTGCGTCACCGCCCGCTCGAAGGACCGGATGAACTCGCGCCCGATGATCTTGCGCTTGGTCTCCGGGTCGGTGACGTCGGCGAGGTGCCCGAGGAAGACGTCGGAGTCGTCCAGCGTGATGAGGCGGGCCCCGGTGGCGGCCACGAAGTCGTTCTCGACCTGCTCGCGCTCACCCGCACGCAGCAGTCCGTGGTCGACGAACACACACGTGAGGCGGTCCCCGATCGCACGCTGGACCAGGGCGGCCGCGACGGCCGAGTCGACGCCGCCCGACAGGCCGCAGATCGCGTGGCCGTCGCCGATCTGCTCGCGGACGGCCTCCACCAGCTGGTCGGCGATGTTCGACGCGGTCCACGTCGGCTCGAGCCCCGCCACCTCGGTGAGGAAGCGGCTCAGCACCTGCTGGCCGTGCGGCGAATGCAGGACCTCCGGGTGGTACTGCACTCCGGCCATGCGCCGCTCGGTGCACTCGAACGCGGCGACCGGGGCACCGGACGACGACGCGGTGACGGTGAACCCCTCGGGCGCGGCCGTGACCGCGTCCCCGTGGCTCATCCACACCGGGTGGTGCTCCGGCAGGCCGGCGTGCAGGAGGCCGCCGGACACGCTCACGTCGGTGCGGCCGTACTCGCGGCTACCCGTGTGCGCGACCTCGCCGCCGAGGGCACCGGCCATCGCCTGGAAGCCGTAACAGATGCCGAACACCGGCAGACCCAGATCGAACACCGCCGGGTCGAGCGAGGGCGCGTCCTCGGCGTACACGCTCGCCGGTCCGCCGGACAACACCAGGGCGACGGGGTCCTTGGCGCGGATCTCCTCGATCGTCGCGGTGTGCGGGATCACCTCGGAGTAGATGCGCGCCTCGCGCACGCGGCGCGCGATGAGCTGGGCGTACTGGGCGCCGAAGTCCACCACGAGTACCGGGCGGGGCGCCACCGCCTCGGCGGCGATCTGGGAGTCGGTCTGTGCGTTCTCGGCCACGGGGTCGAGTCTAGGCCCCGCGGCCCATCCACCGAACTCGGCCACATCCCCCGTGCCGGGGTTCACAATGAACCCCACCACGACCCCGGCCGTCCCGGGACCGAGAGAGCTGGAGCGCATCGATGGAGCGAATGACCGGTTTCGACGCGAGCCTGTTGTACATGGAGACCCCCCAGCAACCCCTCGTGGTGGGTGGGATCCTCTTCGTCGACGTCTCCGGCCTCGAGGTCGGGTACTCCTTCGAATGGCTCCGGACCGAGCTCGGCCGCCGGATCAAGGAACTACCCGAACTCCGCCGCAAGATCTACGACTCCCCGCTCAACCTCGGCCACCCCGCCTGGGTCGAGGAATACGACCTCGACATCACCGCACACGTCCGCCGCGTCGACGTGGACCACCCCGGTGACGACCGCGCGGTGTTCGAGATGTGCGGCACCCTCGGCAGCCGCCCGCTGGACAGGTCACGCCCCCTGTGGGAGATGTGGGTCCTCGAGCGGCTCACCGAACCGGACACCATCGTCGTGTACTTCCGGGCCCACCACGCCATCCTCGACGGGGCCAACGGCGCGAACATCCTGCGCAAGTTCGCCTCCGCCGGAGAGCAGCCCTCCGCCCGCGACCTCGACATGGTCCGCGTCGAGGCGGGCAACGCCAACCCCATCCGGCTCCTCGCCGGCGGGTGGTGGGATTTCTCCGTACGCCGCCCGCTGACCCTGGCCCGGCTGGTACCCGAATTCGCCGCGCTCCCCTTCGCACTGCGCAGGGCCACGGCCGCCAAGAAGAAGTCGGACGATCCGGCCCCGGGGGAAACGGGCACGGCCGACGCCACGGACGACGGCGTCGTCGTCCCCAGGGCGGCACCGTTCACCGCGCCCCGCACCCGCTTCAACGCCACCATCACCCCCCACCGGGCGGTCTGGGGTGCCCCACTCGACCTCGGCGAGATCAGCGAGATCAAAGACGCCTTCGGCGTGACCGTCAACGACGTGTTCCTCGCGGTGATGGGCGGCGCGCTGCGGCGGTACCTGCGCTCCCACGACGACCTGCCCGACACGTCGCTCGTCGCCGTGGTCCCCGTCTCCACCCGCGACGCCGAGGACGCCCGGGGCAACAACCGCGTGACGGTCCTGTTCGCGTCCCTCGGGACCGACATCGCCGACCCGCTCGAGCGCCTGCGCGCCATCGCCGCCCGCACCAGCCGGGGCAAGAAGCAGTCGAAGAACGGCATGCGGCCGGACCTCATCCAGGACATCGCCACGCTCGCCCCCGCCCGGACCCTGCAGATGCTGATGCGGATCTACGGCGACTTCCACCTGGCGGACCTGCATCCCGTCGTGCACAACCTCGTCGTGTCGAACATCCCCGGGCCCCGTCAGGGACTGGACTTCCTCGGATGCCGGGTGACCCACGTCTACCCGCTCGGGCCCCTCATGCACGGTTCCGGACTCTCGGTCACCGCCATGTCCATGGGCGGTCGACTCGACGTGGGGATCAACGCCTGCGAGCATCTGGCCCCCGACCCCGATCTACTGGCCACCGGGATCCGGGAGGCGATGGCCCGACTGCTGGAACTCACCCGGGAGGCGGCGCGGTCGGCGGCCGGCGGGGAGGGCTGACACGTGGAACGGATGACCGGGCTCGACGCGAGCTTCCTCTACCTCGAGACCCCCGAGCAGATGATGGTGATCAACGGCCTCGTCCACCTCGACGTGACCACCGTCGAGGAGGGCTACTCGTTCGAACGCCTCCGATCCGGGCTCGCCCGCCGGGTCAAAGCCGTCCCCCCGTTCCGCCGCAAGGTCCACGACTCACCGTGGAACCCCGGCCACCCGGCGTGGGTCGAGGACTTCGACTTCGACATCACCCACCACCTACGCCGGATCGAACTCGGGCCGGCCGGCACCGAGGACGAGCTGCTGGAGACGTGCGGTCGGCTCGCCTCCACCCCGCTGGACCGCGCCCACCCGCTGTGGCAGATCTGGATCCTCGAGCGGGGTGACCCGCACGCGCCGACCGTCAGCGCGTTCTGCCGGGTCCACCACTCGGTGATCGACGGGATGCTGGGCGCCGAGTTGCTCTCCGCCCTCGCCGCGACGGACGCCACCACGCCCGACCAGGATCCCGCGCTCGCGCGCACGCACGTCGGACGGGCCAACACCCTGCAACTGATCGCCGGTGGCGCCCGCGACGTGCTGGGCCGGCCCCTGGCCCTCCTCCGACTGCTCCCCGAGACGCTGTCGGTCCCCGCGGCCATGAGACGCGCACGCGGCCGGGCGGGCCACGGGGAATCCATGCCGGCCCCGTTCACGGCGCCGCGGACCCTCTTCAACCACTCGCTCACCCCGCACCGCGCCGTGGCCACCGTGTCCCTCGACCTGGCGTCCGTCAAGCTCGTCACCGCCCGCCTCGGCGGCACCGTCAACGACGTCCTCCTCACCGTGGTCGGCGGCGCTGTCCGGTCCTACCTCGAGGCCCACGGAGACTCTCCCACCTCCTCCATGGTGGCGATCGTCCCCATGTCCACCCGAGACGATCTGGCCACCGGCGGCGCCAACCAGGTGTCGGCCATGTTCGCCTCCCTGGCCACGGATGTAGCCGACCCGGTCGAACGGTACGAGCGGATCTCCGCCGCAGCGGAGACCACGAAGCGCCAGGCCGCGAGCATCCGCCCGGCGCTCCTGGACAACTGGGCCCGCATGGGCCCCCGTCGGCTACTCGACATGGGCATGCGGGCGTACGAGGCGCTGAGACTGGCCGACGTCCACCCGGTGATCTACAACCTCATCGTCTCGAACGTGCCCGGCCCCCGTCACGCCCTCTACTTCCTCGGCGCGCGGATCACCCACATGCACCCCTTCGGCCCGCTGCTCCACGGTGCGGGGCTCTCCGTGACCAGCCTGTCGACCGACGGGCGGCTCGACCTGGGGGTGATCTCGTGCGAACACCTGGTGCCGGACCCGGACGCGGTGGCCCGCGGGATCACGGCGGCGCTCGACGAGTTGCTCGAGCTCACCGCCTCCTGACCCGGCTCACCACGTCCTGACCACGGGGGTCGACCCTCAGCTGACCTGGACGATCGGCAGCCGCAGGGCTCCCGGCGCGGCCTCCGGGACCATCGGCGACACGGGCGGGACCGGCGACAGGCGCCGGTAGCCCTCGCCCTGGGCCGGGCGCTGGTCGGCCTCACCCTTGTTGGGCCACAACGACATCGCCCGCTCGGCCTGAGCGGTGATGCTCAGCGCCGGGTTGACACCCAGGTTGGCGGAGATCGCCGAGCCGTCCACGATGTGCATCGTGGGGTAGTTCCACACGCGGTGGTACGGGTCCACGACCCCGGTCTCGGCCGAATCCGAGATGACGCAGCCGCCGAGGAAGTGAGCCGTGAGCGGGATGTTGGCGATCTCGCCCCACGTGCCCCCGGGCAGGCCGCCGATCTCCTCGGCGATCTTCCGGGTGGCCTCGTTGCCGGCGGGGATCCAGGTGGGGTTGGGCTCGCCGTGACCCTGCTTGCTGGTGACGTACTTGAACGGGCCGACGCGCTTGACGTAGGTCTGCAGCGAGTTGTCCAGGTTCTGCATCACGAGCGCGATCACCGAACGCTGGCTCCAGCGGCGCAGGTAGAACAGCTGCATGAACATGGCCGGCTCGCGCCGGACCTCGTTCAGCAGAGTGCGCCACCGCGGGAGCGGCCCGTCGCCGTCCGTCAGCAGGGTCTGCAGGATGGCGATGGCGTTGGAGCCCTTGCCGTACCGGACCGGTTCGATGTGGGTGTCGGGGCGGGGATGGAACGACGACGTGATGGCCACACCCTCGGAGAAGTCCTGCTCCGGCTTGTAGTTCGGGCGCATCGCCCCGAGGATCGCCTCGGAATTGGTGCGAGTGAGCCGACCGATCGCATCCGACAGCTTGGGAAGGGACCCGGAGTCCTTGGCGTAGTGGAGCAGGTGCTGGGTTCCCCAGGTGCCGGCCGCCACGACGACCTGACCGGCGGTCACCGTGGTGGTGCGCTTGCCGCGACGCGTCCAGGCGCCCGTCCGCTCGAGGGTGATCTCCCACGTGCCGTCGCCGCGCTCGCGCAGGTCGCTGACCGTGGTCCGGTCCAGGATGCGGGCGCCCGCGCGCTCGGCCAGGGCGAGGTAGTTCTTCATCAGCGTGTTCTTGGCGTTGTGCCGGCAGCCGGTCATGCACTCGCCGCACTCGATGCACGCGTTGCGGTCCGGCCCCACCCCGCCGAAGTACGGATCGGGGACGAGCTCGCCGGGCTTGCCCTGACCGCCGGTCTTCTCGCCGAAGAACACGCCGACCGGGGTGTAGACGAAGGTGTCCTCGGCGCCCATGTCGCGGGCCACCTTCTTCATGACCTCGTCCGAGTGGGTGTGCGTGGGGTTGGTGACCACGCCCAGCATGCGGCGGCCCTGGTCGTAGAACGGGGAGAGTTCGGACTCCCAGTCCGTGATGTGGCCCCACTGCCGGTCCTTGAAGAACTGGCCGGTCGGCTTGTACAGGGTGTTGGCGTAGTTGAGGGAGCCGCCGCCCACGCCCGCGCCCGCGAGGATCATCACGTCACGCATCATGTGGACGCGCTGGATCCCGAACAGCTTGAGCTTGGGCGCCCACACGTACCGGTGGAGTCGCCAGGACGTCTTGGGCAGGTCCGCGTCCTCGAAGCGGCGACCCGCCTCGATGACCGTGACGCGGTACCCCTTCTCCGACAGCCGCAGGGCCGTCACGCTGCCCCCGAAACCGGATCCGATGACGACGACATCCGTGTCCGTCGGCGTGGTGGGGGCGTCGGTCGGGGTCGACGGTGCGTGCGGCGTCATGGTGCAACTCCCAGGAGTGGTCGATGGTGGGCATCACAGTACCCGAGCACCATCGAACCTACCGGACAGTAGGCCCCGGTTTGTCCAGAGTGTGGATGCGTCCGACCCATGGTCGGGCGGTCAGGGCCGGACGGACAGGTCCACCTTCTGGAAACCCTTGACATCGGAGTAGCCGCACTTCGCCATCGCGCGACGCAGTCCGCCCATGAGGTTGCGGGTGCCGTCGGGGACGCTGGTGGGCCCCTCGAGGACCTCTTCCAGTGGCGCCAGGGCCGTCTCGTCCTCCACCTCGGACACATGCCCACGCGGCACCTTGGGGTGGGCGGAGACCGCGTCCCAGTAGACACCGCGGCCCGGGGACTCCAACGAGCCGGCGAGCAGCGGACCCAGGACCACTGCATCGGCGCCGCACGCCACGGCCCGGGCGATATCACCGGAGGTGTAGATGTCGCCGTCGGCCAGCACGTGCACGTAGCGGCCTCCGGTCTCGTCGAGGTAGTCCCGCCGGGCCGCGGCCGCGTCGGCGATCGCGGTGGCCATGTGGACCTCCATACCCAGCACCTGGCCGGTGGTGGTGATGCCGTCGACCCCGCCGTATCCCACGATCACACCGGCGGCGCCCGTGCGCATGAGGTGCAGGGCGGTCTTGTAGTCGACGACGCCGCCGGCGATCACCGGGACATCGAGGCCACCGATGAACTCCTTGAGGTCGAGCGGGGCGTCCTCACCGCTGACGTGCTCCGCCGAGATGATCGTGCCCTGCACCACCAGCAGGTCGATCCCCGCCGCGACGAGCCCCGGGGTGAGTTCGCGCGCGTGCTGCGGGGAGACCCGCACCGCCACGGTCGCGCCCTCGTCGCGGATGCGGTGAACCGCAGCGGCGAGGAGCTCGCGGTCGATCGGGGCACGGTGCAGCTCCTGCAGTCGCGCCACGGCCCGGTGTCCGGTCACGTCCTCCAGCGCGAGCTCCCGCAGCTCGGCGATCACGGCACCGGGATCGGCGTGACGGGCCCACAGTCCCTCCCCGTTGAGCACGGCCAGACCACCGAGCTTGGAGAACTCCACCGCCGAGGCCGGGGAGACCACCGCGTCGGTCGGGTGGGTCATCACCGGGATGTCCATCTGGTAGGCGTCGATCTGCCAGGAGGTGGACACCTCCTTGGAGCTACGGGTCCGGCGGGAGGGGACGATGTCGACCTCGCCCAGCCCGAACATCCGACGGGCCTCGCGACCCAGGCCGATCTCCACGACATTGCGCACGCGACTTCAGTCCTTGACGTTGTAGTTGGGGGCCTCGACCGTCATCTGGATCGCGTGCGGATGGCTCTCCCTGAGCCCCGCGGCCGTGATCTGGACGAACTGGGCACGGTGCATCTCCGGGATGGTGGCGGCTCCGGTGTAGCCCATGCCCGCACGCAGCCCGCCGGCGAGCTGGTGGAGTACCTGACCGACGTCTCCCCGGTACGGGACCCGCCCCTCGATGCCCTCGGGCACGAGCTTCTCCTCGGACAGCACGTCGTCCTGGAAGTACCGGTCCTTGGAGAACGACTTCTCCTGCCCGGGCTTGCCGCGCCCGCGCATCGCGCCCAGCGAACCCATGCCGCGGTAGACCTTGTACTGCTTGCCGTCCACGAAGATCAGCTCACCCGGCGATTCGGTGCACCCCGCGAGCAGGGACCCGAACATGCAGGCCGAGGCGCCGGCGGCGATCGCCTTGGCCACGTCACCGGAGTACTGCATACCGCCGTCGGCGATGACGGGGATGCCCGCGGCATGCGCGGCGACCGAGGCCTCGAGGATCGCGGTGATCTGGGGAGCACCCACGCCCGCGACCACCCGGGTGGTGCAGATGGACCCGGGGCCGATGCCCACCTTGATGGCGTCCGCACCCGCGTCGATCATCGCCTGGGCGGCCCCACGGGTGGCGAGGTTGCCCCCGATCACCTGCACGCGGTCGCCGAGCTCGCGCTTGACCCGGGCGACCATGTCGAGGGCGTTGCGGTTGTGGGCGTGAGCCGTATCGACGACCAGTGCGTCCACCCCGGCGTCGGTGAGGGCACCGGCGCGTTGCCAGGCGTCCTCCCCGGTACCGATGGCGGCGGCCACACGCAGTCGGCCGTCCGAGTCCTTGGTGGCGTCGGGGTGCTTCTCCGTCTTGACGAAGTCCTTCACCGTGATGAGCCCGGTCAGACGCCCGTCACCGTCGACGATCGGCAGCTTCTCGATCTTGTGCCGACGCAACAGACCGAGCGCCGCCTCGGCGGTGACCCCTTCCCGCGCGACCACCAGGGGCGCCCGGGTCATGACCTCGTCGACCCGCCGGGACTTGTCCATCTCGAACCGCATGTCGCGGTTGGTGATGATGCCGACCAGCTCTCCGCGCTCGTCGGTCACCGGCAGCCCGGAGATGCGGTAGCGGGCACATTTCTCGTCGACCTCGGCCAGCGTGTCACTGGGCGCGCAGGTCACCGGGTCGGTGACCATCCCTGCCTCGGACCGCTTGACCGTCTCGACCTGGGCCGCCTGGTCCCCGACGGAGAGGTTGCGGTGCAGCACGCCGATCCCGCCCTGGCGGGCCATGGCGATGGCCATGCGGGCCTCCGTCACGGTGTCCATCGCCGACGAGATCAGCGGCACCCGGAGGGTGATGTCCCGCGTCAGCCGGGTGCTGGTGTCGACCTCGCTGGGGACCACTTCCGACGCGGCCGGGAGGAGGAGCACGTCGTCGAACGTCAGGCCCACCATCGCGACCTTGGTCGGGTCGTCGCCGCCGGTACGCACGGGGCCATTCGACTCGCTCATCTGCCGTCCTCCTGGGGGTCGTCTAGGTGCTGTCTTTCGAGGATAGTGGTTCCGGGGGCCGCGGCTCGAACCGTGACCACGTGAGACCGTGGTCACGAGTACGGTGGAGGTCGTGGACGATCCCCTACGGCACGGAATGCCGCCCGACCCGTTCGCCGGTGATCCGGATGATCCGGCCGCGGAACTGGCCGAGCTCGACCCGGTCGACGACGACATGCCCGCCGGCCCCCTCGACGCCGACGAGCGGCACGCGATCGAGGAGGACCTCGCGGACCTCGCGGAGTTCCGTCGGTTGCTGGCCCCGATCGGGGTGAAGGGCGTCGCGGTGCAGTGTGACGACTGCGCCGAGGAGCACTACCACGAGTGGGACATGCTCCGCGCCAACCTCATGCAGTTGCTCGAGGACGGCTCGCTGTTGCCCCACGAGCCCGCCTTCGACCCGATCCCGGACGACTACGTCACCTGGGAGTACTGCCGCGGCTACGCGGACGCGACCCGCGCCCTGCGCCCCCGTCGGCTCAACTGGCGCCGCTGAGCAGAGGCGGTCGCCGCGCGCGGGTGCCGCCCGTTCGACCCGGGCCCGGCCCGGACGACTCGATCCCCGTCCCTCCGAGAGGGGCGGGGATCGACTCGTGTCCCGGGATCAGTTCGTCGGTCGGACCGACTGCGAGGTCTGTTGAGGACTGGTCGCCGGCGGCGTGGGCGTGGGTACCTGCGTCACCGTGGTGCGGCTCGGTGTCGGCGCCGTCACCGCCCGGTCGTCGTCCACATCGCCCTGACGTCCTGTGGTCGGTGACAGGAAGTCCTGGATCCGCTGGGTGTCGATCGGGATCTGCAGCGTGGTCGAGATCCGCAGCCCGTCGAGAGGGAGCGGGATGACCGGCATCCCCGCGGGTGGCGGAGGGATCAGGTTGGACGGCACCGGAACGGGCAGGCCGGGCACGAGCGTCGCCGCGCCCGGTGCGGGTGCGGGTGCCGGGTTAGGTGCGGGCGCCGGCGCCGGCGCGGGCGACGGGACGACGCTCGGGGTCACCCGACTGAGATCGCGCTTGATGGCGTCGCGGCGCTTCATCAACTCGACACGTTCGGACGCGTCGGAGACCTCGTCGAGCCGCTCGCTCACCTCGTCGAGCAGACGCTCGGCCTCGTTGCGGTCCCCCTCGCGGGCGGCGAGGTCCGCGGCGGCGAGGTACTCACTGAGATCACTGACCAGTTCGACGTTCCCGGCACGGTCGGAGAACATCGTCTTGGACACGCCCCAGAGCGGGTCGCCCGGCATCGCGCTGTGCGCGGCCACGGACAGGCCGCCGACTATCACGGCCGCCACTGCGGCAGCGCCGGTCACCGCCTGCCACAGGGCCGGCCTCTGGCCGTGATGGTGCTCGTTCGACCGCACCCGGCCGCGGCGGGGCCACAGTCGGGAGACGTTCGGAGCGAGGGCCACCTCGATCTGCTCGTCGCCGGGCAGCTCCGGCAGCTTGGCGGAGTCCAGATCGGCGCGCCAGTCCGCGAGCAGTGCGAGGAGAGGCTCATCCCCCTCGGGGCGGTCGCCTCGTCCGAGCGTGTCGAGGAGGGCGTCGTCGCGATCCACCTCGGCCTGATCCGCGTCGGGCCCGTAGAGCGAGGCGTCGTCGTCCCGGGTGCCGGGTTCGACTTCGTCGTTCATCGCCATCGCTCCTCTCCGTCCTGCTCGATCCTCGCCCGGAGCTGCTTCATCGCCCGGTGTTGGGCGACGCGCACGGCGCCGGCCGTACTGTCGACGATCTCCGCCGTCTCCTCCGCGGAGAGTCCGACCACCACACGTAGCCGGATGATCTCCCTCTGCTTCTCGGGCAGGGTGCCGAGGAGGCGGCTCACCGCTCTCGACACCTCGCCGTCGAGGACGTGGTCCTCCGGCCCCGTGTCGGTCGAGAGCACCTCGGGGAGGTACTCCACGGGGTCGGACTTGTTCCGCGCGGCGCCACGATGGGCGTCCGCGACCTTGTGGGCCGCGATCCCGTACACGAAGGCCATGAAGGGACGTCCCTGGTCCCGGTACCCCGGCAGAGCCGAGAGAACCGCGATCAGAACCTCCTGGGCGACATCGTCAGCAGACAGGTTGACCCTCTCCGAGCCACCGACGCGGGAACGGCAATACCGCACCACACCGGGCCGCACGAGCTCCAGCACCCGCGTGGCAGCGACACGGTCACCCTTGACCGCCTCGGCTACGGCGAGTTCCAACTCGTCTGCTGTACCTGTCATCGGATTACGGGGGCCCCGTGTTACACGGATGTGTTACGGGGCACGGCCTTTCTCTCGAGTCGCGACGCACGTCACGACGGATCCCACGTCCCGGCCCGTCAGCGGCCGATGTGGCTCGGGCTCAGAACAGGCGTGTGACCCCTGGGTCGTGGGACCACTGCTGAGCGCCAAGCGTAACCGCTGGGGGGCGTGCGGGACCACGTGACCGGCCCGGAACGGGGCCGGGCCCCGTCCCCCGCGGCGCGGAGAGCGGGGCCCGGGAGGCCGGACGCGATCAGTGCGAGTGACCGGCGTGCGAGTAGCCGCCGGCGCCCTTCTCCTCGGGCTTCTCGACGATCGCCGTCTCGGTCGTGAGGACCATACGGGCGACCGAGCAGGCGTTGACCACGGCGGAGGAGGTGACCTTCACCGGGTCGATGATCCCGGCGGAGACCAGGTCACCGTACTCCCCCACGGCGGCGTTGAAACCGTCGCGCGGGCCCATCTCGGAGACCTTGCTCACCACGACGGAGCCGTCCTCGCCGGCATTGGCGGCGATCCAGAACAGCGGGGCGGACAGCGCCTTGCGGACCACGTTCACCCCGACCGCCTCGTCGGCGTCGGCGGTGTCGGCGGCGAGCCGCTCGAGTGCCGCGGCCGCCTGGACCAACACGGAGCCACCGCCGGCGATGACGCCCTCTTCCACGGCCGCCTTGGCCGAGTTGACGGCGTCCTCGACGCGGAGCTTGCGTTCGGTCAACTCGGTCTCGGTGGCCGCACCCACGCGGATCACGGCGACACCGCCGGCGAGCTTCGCGACGCGCTCCTCGAGCTTCTCGCGGTCCCAGTCGGAGTCGGTGGCCTCGGCCTCGCGGCGCAGCTGCGCGACGCGGGCGTCGACGTCCGCCTGGTCGCCGGCGCCGTCCACGATGATCGTGTCGTCCTTGGACACGGTCACCCGCCGGGCCTGACCGAGGACGTCCAGGCCGCACTCCGACAGCTTCATGCCCAGATCGGGGCTGATGACCTGACCCTTGGTGACGATCGCCAGGTCCTCCTGGAAGGCCTTGCGTCGGTCGCCGAAGAACGGGGCCTTGATCGCGACGACCTTGAGGGTCTTGCGGATCGAGTTGACCACGAGGGTCGACAGCGCCTCGCCGTCGACGTCCTCCGCGATGATGAGCAGCGGCTTGCCGGTCTCGGCGACCTTCTCCAGCAGCGGGAGCAGATCCGGCAGGGAGCTGATCTTCTCGCGGTGGATCAGGATCAGCACATCCTCGTGGATGGCCTTCTGCTCGTCGGGGTCGGTGACGAAGTACGGCGAGAGGAAGCCCTTGTCGAAGGCGATGCCCTCGGTGACCGACACCTCGGTGTGCAGCCCCTGCGACTCCTCGACGGAGACGACGCCGTTGACTCCGACGGCGTCCATCGCCTCGGCGACCATGCGGCCGATCTCGGGGTCACGCGACGAGACCGTCGCCACCTGCGAGACGGCGTCCGAACCGGAGACCGGTGTCGCTGCCGCGCGGAGGAACTCCACGACGGCGGCGGAGGCCTTCTCGATGCCCTTGCCCATCGCCATCGGGTTGGAGCCGGCCGCCACGTTGCGCAGCCCCTGGCGGATGAGCGCCTGGGCGAGCACGGTGGCGGTGGTGGTGCCGTCGCCGGCGACGTCGTTGGTCTTGGTGGCGACACTCTTGACCAGCTGGGCGCCGAGGTTCGCGAACGGCTCGGAGAGCTCGATCTCGCGGGCGATGGAGACACCGTCATTGGTGACGGTGGGCCCGCCGAAGGCCTTGGCGAGCACGACGTGGCGGCCCTTCGGGCCGAGCGTGACCTTGACTGTGTCGGCGAGCTCGTCGACACCGGCGAGCATGCCCTTGCGGGCCTCCTCGTCGAACGCGATCAATTTGGACATCGATGGAACTCCTGGAGGGAAGTGGGTGGTCGTGACGGGCGGGTACCGCGGGGTGAGACACCTCCGCCCCGGTGGTGCCTGGCTCTGGCCGGCGCCGCCGGGGCGGGGGTCAACAGCTCACGTCAGTCGATGACCGCGAGGACGTCACGCGAGGAGAGGATCAGGTACTCCTTGCCCTCGTACTTGATCTCGGTGCCGCCGTACTTCGAGTAGATGACCTTGTCCCCCTCCTTGATGTCCATGGGGATGCGGTCGCCGTCCTCGTCGAAGCGGCCCTGGCCGACCGCGACGACGGTGCCCTCCTGGGGCTTCTCCTTGGCGGTGTCCGGGATGACGAGACCCGACGCCGTGGTGGTCTCGGCCTCGAGGGCCTGGACGAGAATCTTGTCCTCAAGCGGCTTGATCGCCACGATGATCCTCCCGTATGGGGTGTGGCCGCCCGGATGCCGGGCGACTCGGAGTGTGGTTGGACAGATCGGGACGCCGGTAGGCGGCCCGTGGTTTATGTACGACCCGGGCTGCCGCGTGCACCGTCGCGGGTGGTGCCCTCGGAGCTCCGTGTCTATTGGCACTCTACACAGGCGAGTGCCAGCACTCAAGGAAACCGCGTGCGGGTTCGCCGCCATCGGGGTCCGACGGAGATCGGAGAACGCTCGGCGCGGGCCTGCGCCGCGGGTAGGCTCACCCGCACCGCACGGACATCAACCGGACCACCCCCTCTGCCCGACCCGATCCCGATCGAGTACAGCGAGGCCCAGAAATGACCGCAGTCGCGCCCCCGGACATCGTCACCGCCGCAGTCGAGGGCGGGGAGGCGAAAGCCGACGCCCCGGGGTGGCAACTGGCCCTCCGCGGCTTCCTCGCCGTCTACCTGCTCGGAGCGGCCACCCTTCTGGCCGTCGTGGCCACCGAGGCGACCGGAGTGGCGATCCTCGGCGCCGTGCTCTTCCCACTGGGCCTCACCATGGTCGTCCTGCTCGGCTGGGAACTCGTCACCGGCGCCTACGGGCTGGTCCCGCTGGCCGCGATGGAGGGCCGCATCCGGGTGCGCGACTGCCTACGGATCTTCGGCTGGATGATCCTCGGGCACACCGTCGGCGGGCTCGCGGCGGCGTGGATGCTGACCTCCGTGCTCACCGGGATGGGGACCGAACCCGACGCCACCGGGGCCCAGGGCCTGGTGGACCTCGCTGTCGAGAAGACGGTGGCCTACAAGGAGGCCGGCGTCGTCACCGGACTCGGTTGGGTGACGTTGAGCGCCGTGCTGTGCAACTGGCTGGTCGCGCTCGGCGTGATCATGTCGTTCTCCTCCACGAGCACCTCGGGCAAGATCCTCGCCATCTGGCTGCCGATCCTCACGTTCTTCGCCCTCGGTTACGAGCACGCGGTCGTCAACCACTTCACGATCCCCGCGGGCATGATGCTCGGGGCCGATGTGAGCATCGCCGACTGGCTGCTGTGGAACCAGATCCCGGTGCATGTCGGTAACTTCATCGGCGGGATCACCCTAGCGGGGTTGGGACTGTACTTCGCGCAACGGACGCGGGTCGACCGCTCCCCCGGGGCACCGGCGGGCCATCCCAACCCACCCCGGGAGTGACCTCCTCGTATGCACCCACCCGAGAAGCCAGGGGATCGGCCCGACGGGCCGCGCCGCCGAACCGGGTCCGACAGCACGCCGGGATCGTTCCACCCTCCCGGGACCAACACACTGGCCGTCGTCGCCCTCGTGATCGCCGTCGCGAACGTGGTGTTCGGCTCGTTCCTCGGCCTGTTCGTGCCGCTGGTCCCGGCCGCCGTCGCGGTCGTCGTGGTCGCGATCGGACACACGTCCCTCAGGCAGATCACCCGCAGCGGCGAGGCCGGAAGGGAGATGGCCGTGTCCGCCCTCGTGATCGGCTACCTCTGCCTGGCCGCGGTCGCCGCGTTCCTGCTGATGGCGTTCACGTTCACCACCGTGGGGATGGCACTCCTCGGCTACTAGGCGACCTGGGTGACCTCGACCGGCAGCCCGGGGTCGGCCGCCACGGTCAGGGGGCTGGGGTCCGCGTCCGCGGCGAGGAGCGCGGAGGCGACCCCCACCACCATCGCGCCGTTGTCGGTGCACAACCGCGGCCGCGGGACGCGCAGGGTCAGGCCCGCGTCGGCACACCTGCTCGCGGCGAGGTCACGCAACCTCGAGTTGGCGGCGACCCCGCCACCCACGAGCAGGGTGTCCACGCCCAGGTCGGTGCAGGCCCGGACAGCCTTCATGGTGAGCACGTCGGCCACCGCCTCCTGGAACGAGGCCGCGACGTCCGCCACGTCGAGCTTCTCGCCGTCGCGTTCGGCGGCCTCGATGCGTCGGGCGACCGAGGTCTTGAGCCCGGAGAAGGAGAAGTCGTGCCGGGCGTCGCGTGGTCCGGTCATCCCGCGCGGGAACGCGATCGCCGTGGGGTCACCGGTGCCCGCGAGCCGATCGATCACGGGCCCGCCCGGGTACCCCAGGCCGAGCAGCCGGGCCACCTTGTCGTAGGCCTCCCCGGCCGCGTCGTCGACGGTCGACCCGAGTTCGACGACCGGCTCGGTGAGCGAGCGGACGTGCAGCAGCTGGGTGTGCCCACCGGAGACCAGCAGGGCCACGCACTCGGGAAGCGGGTCACCGTCGAAGCCCGCGACGGCGACGTGGCCGACGAGGTGGTTGACGGCGTAGAACGGGGCCCCCCACGCGGCCGCATAGGCCTTGGCGGCGGACGACCCCACGAGCAGCGCCCCGGACAGGCCGGGTCCGATGGTGGCGGCGACGGCGTCCGGCCGCTCCAGCCCCGCCTCGGCGAGGGCGGCGCGAACGGTCGGCACGAGCGCCTCGAGGTGGGCGCGGGAGGCGATCTCCGGGACGACCCCGCCGAACCGGGCGTGCTCGGACATCGACGAGGCGACCACGTCGGACAGCAACTCGGCGCGGCCGTCGTCGTGCACGCGCGCGACGGCGACCCCCGTCTCGTCGCACGAGCTCTCGATCCCCATGACGGTTCTCACCGGTCGCTCACCTTCCCTCCGTCGTTCTGTCCTCGCGCTCCCGCCGGCCGCACCATGAGGTGCGCGTCGGCCCTGCTGGGCCGGTAGTACAGGGGACGCAGCCCCACCACCTCGAACCCGTGGGCCTCGTACAGGGTGCGGGCCGGGACGTTGTCGGTCCGCACGTCCAGCACCACCGGCGCCGCGTCCGCGTCCGCCACGTCGAGCATGCGGCGCAGCAGCGTGCGCCCGATCCCCCGCCCCTGGTGGGCCGGATCGACCCCGATGGTGTGCACCTCGTACTCACGGTCCCCCTCGGGTCCGAGCACGGCCAGCACGGCGTAACCGACGAGGACCCCGTCCGCCCGCGCCGCGAAGCAGTGGGTGTGCCGGGAGCCGATCTCCGACAGGAACGCCGCCGCCGACCACGGACCGTCGGCGGGGAACAGCACCCTCTCGAGGTCGGCGCAGCGCATGGCGTCGTCGGCGACCAGATGGTCGTGCACGATCGCGTCCGGCGGCGTCCCGGTCACCGCCGGACCCCCCGCAGCGCGGTCGAGGGTGCGGCGCGCCGGGGCGGGACGGCGTCGGGCCGACGCAGGTAGAGCGGTTCCAGCGGCGCCGGGGCCGTGCCCGCGAGGAGGTCGGGGGCCGCGACGGCGACGAGGCCGGCGGGGTCGGGCGCGGTGACCGCCTCGAGGATCCCCGCGGCGGCGTGGCCGGCGGCGGTGACCTCTCCCAGGCGTACGGGGTCGCCGACCAGGTGGTCGACGCCGTCCGAGTCGATCCCGGCGGCGGGGCCCACCATGGGGCCCGAGGTCCGTGCGCCGTCCGCGGAGTAGCGGGCGTGGTAGGCCTCCCGGCGGCGGGCGTCGGTGACGACGACGAGGTCTCCGGTCGCCCCGGCGGCGCGCGCGGTGGCCGCGAGCCCGTCCAGCGAACACACCCCGTGGACCGGCCTGGAGATGGCGTCGGCGAATGCGGCTGCGGTCGCCATCCCGACGCGCAGGCCGGTGAACGGTCCCGGACCGATGCCCACGACCACGGCGTCGAGCTCGCGCGGCGTGAGGCCCGCGGCGGTGAGGCACTCGAGGATGTGCGGGGTGAGCAGCTCCGCGTGGGCGCGGGCGTCCTCGGTGACCCGCGTGGCCAGTGCATCCACCTGCGGGTCCCGGTCGCCGGGCACGAGTCGGCACACCCCTGCGGTGACGAAGGGCGTGGAGGTGTCTACGGCGAGGACGAGCACGGGGTCAGGGTACCGCCGGGCCGGGTGCGGGACCGTCCGAGGCGTCCCGGCGCCAGCTCGCCGTCCGGACGTCGGTGCCGTCGGTGCCGTCGGGCCGACGCAGGGTGACGACCAGTGGCGCCTCGACGAGGGAGTCGACGAATCCGGCGCCCCACTCGACGACCACCACGTCGCTGTCGAGTGCCGTGTCGAGGTCGAGCGATTCCAGTTCGTCGGCCAGGTCGGCCCTGGTCGGTTGCGGACCGTCCGGGTCCTGGCCGCCGAGCAGTCGGTAGGCGTCGACGTGGACCAGCCCCGGACGGCCGGGCGTCGCCGGGGCGTGGCGACGGGCGATGACGAAGGTCGGCGAGGTGATGCGCCCGCGTACCCCCAGGCCGGCGGCGATCCCGGTGGTCAGGGCGGTCTTGCCGGCGCCGAGGGGCCCGTCGAGGACCACGACGTCGCCGGCCCGGAGCAGGCCGGCGAGCTCGGCGCCCAGTGCTCGGGTGTCCTCCACCGTCGGCAGGTCGCGCTCCCCGGGGACGCGGATCGTCACGAGGCCCGGTCGTGGTCGGTGGACGGGGCCGTCTCCCCACCGGCGTCCCGGTCCGGCGGGGGCGTGGCGCCGCGGCCCACGCCGCCGGCGCGACGCTCCCTCTCCCGCCATTCGATGATCGCGTCGGCCACCAGGTCCCCCAGAACCTCGGACACGTGGGCGGGCTCCTCCAGCATCACCATGTGCCCGGCTCCCGGGACCACCACGAACTCGGCGTCCGGCAGTTCCTCGACGATGTCGACCGACCGGTCGAGCGGGGTGAGCAGGTCGCGGTCACCGCACAGGACGGTCGTGCGGACGTCCCGCAGGACGGGCACGGCGGCCGACTCGTCGTGCTGGGTGAGGGTCTCGAAGAAGTTGGCGATGGTCAGCACGTCGGTCGAGCCGATGAGTTTGTCCACGAACCGGGCGACGGTCGGGCTCATCGCTGCGGGGTCACCGAATGAACCGCCGTAGATGAACGGTGAGATGAGCGCCCCGAGGGCCCGCCGGCCGTTGGTGAACACCCCGGGACTCCGGCCCGCGAGACCGGCGAGCCGCGCGACGGATTTGTTGTCGAGCACCGCGCCGAGCCCCGCTTCGGAGAGCTCGGCCATGGCGGTGGCGACCAGCCCGACCCCCAGGACGCGCTCCCGCACGGCCTCCGGGTGGCGGGCGCAATAGCCCATCGCGGTCATCCCGCCCATGGAATGCCCGATCACCACCACCGGACCGGTGGGTGCTGTCGCCGAGATGACGGTGTCGAGGTCCCGGGACAGCTGGTCGATGGTGGAGTTCTTCCTCGAACTCATCCCGCTCAGCCCGTGTCCACGCTGGTCGTAGAACACCATCCGGATCTCCGAGCCGAACCGGTCCGCGAGATGGCGCCGCTGGAAGTGCCAGCTGTCCATCGACAGGGTGTAGCCGTGGGCGAACACGACGGTCATCGGCGCATCGGTGGGGCCGGCCTCCCGCACCGCGAGCGGCACACCGTCGGAGGCGGCGACCATGGAGCCACGGTCCACTCCGAGTTCCCACATGTCCTCGCCTGCCCACGGGTCGTTGGCCCGTCGACCGGGCAGCAGCGTGACCACCGAACCGAGCGTGGCCGCACCGAGGGCTCCCAGGCCCGCACGCAGCCCTCCCGGGGTCCGGATATGCTCCCTGATCGCCTCGAGATCCCCGGGCGCGCCCCCCACGACCTCGGGTGGTCGGATCTCCACCGGCTCCTCGGCCGCGGACCGGGCCGGGCGTCTGGGCAGACGGATCCGGGGCCTTCCGCTGCGACCGGTCACCTCGCCGTCGTCGTCGTCCTCGCTCATATCGCGGCCTCCCGCCCCCGGTCGGCACCGTGTGACGCACGAAGGACGTGGTGCCTCTCGGCTCGCCCCCGCACCGCGGTGACCACCTCGTAGTGGATGGTGCCGACCGTCCTGGCCCACTCGGCGGCCGTGGGGCCGCCGTCGGCCCCGTTCCCGAACAGCACCGCGGTGTCCCCCACCCGGACCGGCGTGGCGGGCTCCGGGCCGAGGTCGACGACGAACTGGTCCATGCAGACGCGGCCGACGTTCGGATACCGGCGTCCGCCGATCGTGACGTCCATCCGGCCCGACAGCAGCCGCCACACCCCGTCGGCGTAACCGGCAGCGATCAGGGCAACGGTGGTGTCGTGGGGGGCGTGCCACGTGTGCCCGTAGCTCACGCCCTGACCGGCGGCCACGCGCCTCACCAGGAGGACCTCCGCCGAGAACGTCATGGCCGGGACCAGGTCGGCCTCCAGGCCCTCGACCGGGTTGAGACCGTAGAGCGCGATCCCCGGCCGGACCATCTCGAAGCCGTCCTCGGGGCGGGTCAGGGTCGCCGCCGAATTGGCGTGGTGGTTGACCGGGCACTCCAGCCCCCCGGCACGCGCGAGGGACACGCACTCGTGCAGCCGGGCCACCTGCAGGTCGATCACCGGGTTGCCCGGGTCATCAGCGTGGGCGAAGTGCGCCATCAACCCCGTCACCTCGACGAGACCGCCGGCGGTCGCCGCGACCAGCCGCTCGAGCACGGCCGGCCAGTCCTCCAACGCGATGCCCGACCGGGCGAGACCCGTGTCGATCTTGGGGGTGATCCGCGCGCGGCGGCCGGTACGTCGGGCGGCCTCGAGAACGGTGTCGAGGTGACCCGGGCTCGGGACGGCGAGGTCGATGTCGGCCTCCAGGGCCGACCGGACGTCATCGGACGCCGAGTAGAGCCACGCCAGGATCTCGGCCCCGATCCCCGCCGACCGCAGCTGCGTCGCCTCCGCGATGGTCGTCACGCCGAGGGCGTGCGCGCCACCCCGCAGTGCGGCCAGTGAGACCGGGACGGCCCCGTGACCATAGGCGTCCGCCTTGACCACGGCCATGACCCGCGCCCCGCGCGCAGCTCGGACCAGGACGCGACTGTTGTGCTCGATCGCGTCCAGATCGATCTCGGCGCGGCACGGCGCCGGGGGGACAACTGGACCCATTTCGTCAATACTGCCAAAAACCACCACCGGTGGGCGATTCACGCCCCCCGCAGGGCGGAGATCGCTCCCGGCACTGCTGCCAGTAGATCGGAGGCCCCGATCGGCGCACCCGCCACTCCCTGGCGGTGCGCGGCCCGCCGTGCGGCCTCCCCGTGCGCCGTCGCGGCCGCGACCGCCGGCCACGCCAACGACTCCCCGGGAACGGAACCGCCCACCCCCCTGCCACCGACACCCATGCCGCTCGCCAGCAGCGCGCCCGCCATCCCGGCCAGGACATCGCCCGAACCCGCTGTCGCGGCCCACGAGGAACCGACATCCACGGCGAACGTCGTCTCGCCGTCGTCTATCAGGGTGACCCGCCCCTTGAGCAGCACCGTCGCCCCGATCCCGCGCTCGCGCAGACCCGCGACGAAGCGGCGCAGCGCGCCGGGGCGGTCCCCGCGGTCCCATCCACCGGTGAGGCGGTCGAACTCGCCGGCATGCGGGGTGAGCAGTACGGGCGCGGTGGCGCTGCGCAGCAGCACGGGGTGGGTGGCGATGCAGGTGAGGGCGTCGGCGTCGAGGACGGTGGGCCGTCCCGTCGACAGGACCGCGTCGATGTCGGCCACCGCGTCGGTCCCCGTCCCGCCGCCCGGCCCCACCACCCACGCCTGGGCGGTGCCGGCCTCGGCCACCGTCGGGTGGCACACCACCTCCGGTCGGGCCGCGAGCACCGCCCCCGCGGCGGATCCGACGTACCTCACCATCCCCGACGTCGCCGCCACGGCGGCGGACGCACACAGCACCGCTGCCCCCGGATACCGGTCGGATCCAGCGCGCACGGCCACGACGCCCTGGGTGTACTTGTCGTCGGCCGGGCCGGGCACCGGCCACGTGCGCCCCACCTCGGCGCGGGAGTGGGCGACGACAGTGTCCGGACCGGCGCTCAGATAGTCCGGCACGCGCTCCTGCATCTGCAGACGACGCGCCTGCACGGGATCCGTGGGATCGATGAGGCCGATATCCACCACCTCGACGCGGCCGCACACCGGCGAAGCCAGCAAGTGGGCCCGCCGCAGCAGCCCGAACGTCACGGTGAGGGTGGCGGGAACGTGGGCGTCGTGGACGGTGCCGGTGTCGGCGTCGACCCCGCTGGGCAGATCCACTGCCACCCACGGAACCCCGGCCGCGGCCAGGCCGTCGACGATCCGGTCGGCCGGCTGGCGCAGCGGTCCGCGTCCGCCCAGGCCCACCACGCCGTCGACGGCGACATCCGGGACCGGAAGACGAGAGCCCACCGACTCCGTGTCGTGGATCCGCCCGCCGACACGGCGCAGGGCGACCAGGCCGCGAGAGTGTGCGCGGACCGGGTCGAGCATCACGGCGTCGACGCGACAGCCACGGGCCCGGAGCATCGCGCCGGCGTAGAGCGCGTCGCCCCCGTTGTCGCCGGCACCGACCAGCAACTGCACCGTCCGGCCATAGAGGCCCCCGGTGCGCTCCCTCAGGAGGACGGCGGTGTGGTGGGCCACCCCGGCCGCGGCACGGCGCATCACCGCATCCGGGTCCCCGGAGGCTGCGGCGGCGGCGATGAGCGGGCGCTCGGCATCCCTGATCTGCCCGACCGGGTGAGCGCGCCTCATTGCCGTGGCCCCCGCCGTCCTACTCGACCGTGACGGACTTGGCGAGGTTGCGCGGCTTGTCCACGTCGTACCCCCGCGCCGCCGCGACCTCGGCCGCGAACGCCTGGTACGGGATGGTGGCCAGCAGCGGCTGCAGGAGCGTGGTCGACGCCGGGATCGGGATGAAGTAGTCCGACAGCGGCCGGACCACGTCGTCACCCTCCTCGGCGATCACGATGGTCCGCGCGCCGCGGGCCCGGATCTCCTGGATGTTGCTCACCAGCTTCGAGTGCAGCACCCCGCGGCCCTCGACCGGCGGCATCACGATGAAGACCGGCAGGCCCTCCTCGATGAGCGCGATGGGCCCGTGCTTGAGTTCGCCCGCCGGGAAGCCCTCGGCGTGCATGTACGCGAGCTCCTTGAGCTTGAGCGCGCCCTCGAGGGCCGTCGGGTAGCCGACGTGGCGCCCCAGGAACAGCACCGACTTGGCGCCGGCGAGCTCCCGGGCGATCCCACGGACCGGGTCGAGGGAGTCCACGACCTTCTGGATCTCGTGCGGCATCTGCTCGAGTTGACGGAACTCGGCGGCCACCTCGTCCGGGTACTTGGTGCCGCGGGCCTGCGCGAGCGCGAGGCCCACGAGGTAGTTGGCGGTGATCTGCGCCAGGTACGCCTTCGTCGACGCGACACCGATCTCGGGACCGGCGTGCGTGTACAGGACGGCGTCGGCCTCCCGCGGGATCTGCGAGCCGTTGGTGTTGCACACGGCCAGGACGCGCGCCTTCTGGGACTTGGCGTGGCGGACCGCCTCGAGGGTGTCCGCGGTCTCGCCGGACTGGGAGATGGCCACCACCAGCGTGGAACGGTCCAGGACCGGGTCGCGATAACGGAACTCCGAGGCGATCTCGACCTCGCATGGCAGGCGCGTCCAGTGCTCGATCGCGTACTTGGCGACCATGCCGGAGTGGTAGGCGCTGCCGCAGGCGACGATGAACACCTTGTCGATGTCCCTCAGGTCCTGGTCTGTCATCCGCTGCTCGTCCAACACGATGCGGCCGTTCTGGAAATGGCCCAGCAGCGTGTCGGCGACCGCCTGCGGCTGCTCGGCGATCTCCTTGAGCATGAAGTAGTCGTAACCGCCCTTCTCGGCGGCGGCGAGATCCCAGTCGATGTGGAAGGGGCGCCCCTCGCTGGGCTCTCCGGCGAAGTCGGTGATCTCGTAGGAGTCGGCCCGCAACACCACGACGTTGTCCTGGCCGAGCTCGACCGCCTCGCGGGTGTGCTCAATGAACGCCGCGACGTCGGAACCGAGGAACATCTCGCCCTCGCCGACGCCCAGCACCAGTGGGGTCGAGCGGCGCGCGGCCACCAGGACGTCCGGGTGGGCCGCGTGGCTGAAGACCAGGGTGAACGCGCCCTCGAGGCGGCGGAGCACGGTGCGGCACGCGGCGACGAAGTCACCGCCGCTGCGGCCCGACTCCATCTCGCACCGCACCAGGTGGGCAGCCACCTCCGAGTCGGTGTCGGACTCCAGATCGACCCCGGCGGCCTCGAGCTCCGCGCGCAGCGGGGCGAAGTTCTCGATGATGCCGTTGTGCACGATCGCGACGTCGCCCGAGACGTGCGGGTGGGCGTTCCGGTCGCTCGGGCGACCGTGGGTGGCCCAGCGGGTGTGGCCGATGCCGGTGGTACCCGGGAACCCGTCCCCGCCCGCCGCCGTGAGCTCCGCCTCGAGGTTGGCGAGCTTGCCCTCCTTCTTCTCGACCCGGGAGGTGCCCGCGCCGTCGAGCACGGCGACACCAGCCGAGTCGTAGCCGCGGTACTCCATCCGCCGCAGGGCCTCGACGACGACAGGGAGGGCGGGCCTGTGCCCGACATATCCGACGATTCCGCACATGGCCGCTAAGTGTAGCCACGCAGTCCGGGGACCCTCGCCCCTTCGTCGCCCCCGAGGCGATACTGTGGCCATCGTGGCCAAGAAGACGAAGGAACTGCTCGCCCGGGTGTCCCGACGCGGCCCCTACGGTGTCGACAGGGGCGACCTCGGTTTCACCGGGACGCCGGGGGTCGTGTTCGTCCCCCGCGGCGCTCCGTCGCCGGCCCCGCTCGTGGGCTGGGCCCACGACTGGACCAGGGGGCCCGAGCACTACGTCGACACCCTCAAGCATCTCGCGTCGTGGGGGTTCGTGGTGGTGGCGCCCGCCTCGGACCGCGGCCTGAGGCCGAACCACCAGCACTACGCGGATCACTTGTCGGCCGCGCTGGAGGATGTCCTCCAGGCGACCCTGGGCCGCGGGGCCGTCCGGGCCGATCCACACCGGATCGCCGTGGCCGGGCACGGTCTCGGCGGCGGGGTCGCCGCGCTGCTGGCCTCCCAGCGCACCGACATCGACGGGGTGGTCATGGTCTTCCCCACCGAGACCGTGCCCTCGGCCGCCGATCGGGCGATGACCGTCGACGCCCCCGCCCTGCTGCTCTCGGGTGCGGGCGGGGTCCACTCCGAGGACGCCCGCGAACTGCAGCGCCTGTGGCGCGGCGACCTGGTACACCGACGCCTGGAGAAGGCGATCGAGACGGGTCTGGTTGAGCGCAACCCGCTTCTCGAGCGGGTCGGGCTGGCGGACCCCGACCTCCGCACCCATCGGGCCGTGCGCCCGCTGCTGGCGGGGTACCTGCTGGCCACCCTGACCGACGACGACACCTATGCCGCGTTCGCCGATCCGGAGGCGGAGTTCAAGGGCACCGTCACGGTCACCCACGAGATGCTCGACGAGGAGGCCGACGACCTGCTCGCCAGCGCCCCGCCGATGCTCAAGCTGGTCAAGTCCTTCACGGGCGGCTGATCGCCCTCCGGTGCCCGGTCGCCGGGGCCCGGTCGCCGGGGCCCGGCGCCGGAGAGCGCACGGGCCCGGACGGTCACACGGCGGCGACCACGCCCGCCAGGCGCTCGGCGACCTCGCCGGCCAGGTTCGCGTCCTCCGCCTCGACCATCACGCGGACGAGCTGCTCGGTGCCGGAGGGACGCAGAAGCACGCGGCCTGTGGAGCCGAGCCTGCGCTCCTCCCCCACCACGGCGTCACAGACCGCCCCGGATGCCACGACTGCGGCCTTGTCCTCGACCGGCACGTTGACGAGGACCTGCGGCAGCACGGTCATGACCCCGGCGAGCTCGGCCAGCGACTTGCCGGTCTCCGCCATGCGGGCCATGAGGCGCAACCCGGTGAGCACGCCGTCACCGGTGGTGGCGTGGGCGGGCAGCACGAGGTGCCCGGATTGTTCGCCGCCGAGGCTGTACCCACCCTCGCGCAGACGCTCGAGAACGTAGCGGTCGCCCACCTTGGTCTCGGTGATCTCGATCCCGGCCTCCCGCATGGCGACCTTGAGCCCCAGGTTGCTCATGATGGTGGCCACCAGTGTGTTGCCGACGAGCTCCCCGGAGTCGCGCATCGCCAGGGCCAGGATCGCCATGATCTGGTCGCCGTCGACAACCTCGCCGGAGGCGTCGATGGCCAGACACCGGTCCGCGTCGCCGTCGTGCGCCAGGCCCAGGTCGGCGCCGTGCGCGCGCACCGCGGCGCGGACGTCGTCGAGGTGGGTGGAACCGCAGTTGTCGTTGATGTTGTAGCCGTCGGGGCTGGCGTGGATCTCGATCACCGTGGCGCCGGCCTCGCGGTAGGCACGCGGGGCCGCCGCGCTGGCGGCGCCGTTGGCGCAGTCGACGACGACGACGAGCCCGTCCAACCGGCCCGGCGTGGCATCGAGCAGGTGCCGGACATAGCCGTCCAGGGCGTCCTCCTGCGTCGCCCGCGAGATACGGCCGATCGCTGAGCCGGTCGGTCCGGTGATGGCACCGTCGGTGAGGGCGGCCTCGACACGGTCCTCCACCTCGTCGGCCAGCTTGTGGCCCCCGGCGGCGAAGAACTTGATGCCGTTGTCCGGCATCGCGTTGTGCGAGGCGGAGATCACGGCACCCAGCTCGGCCTCGTGCTGGGCCGTGAGGTGGGCGACGGCCGGGGTCGGCAACTCGCCCACGAGCAGGACATCGACGCCCTGACTCGCCAGGCCGGCGGCCAGGGCGGCCTCGAGCATCTCCCCGGAGACACGGGGGTCACGGCCGACGACGGCGACGGGCCGGGATTCGGCCCGGCGGGGCGACGGCTCGACCTCGGTCGCCAGGACCGCCGCGGCGGCCGCCCCCAGGCGCACGGCCAGGTCGACGGTGAGGGTCCGGTTGGCGAGTCCGCGGACCCCGTCGGTGCCGAACAGTCGCGTCATATCGTGTGGTCCTCCGGGGGTGGTGGTTCGCCCCGCCGCGGACGGTGGGCGTGAATGGCCGGGTCAGGATAACCCCGACCGACAGTGCAGTGGGCAAATGGACCGGAGCAGGCCCCGCATACGCAGGGGCCTGCTCCGGTGACGCGACCCGGGTGGATCAGCGCTTCGAGTACTGCGGGGCCTTACGGGCCTTCTTGAGGCCGGCCTTCTTGCGCTCGACGGCACGGGCGTCGCGCGTGAGGAAGCCCGCCTTCTTGAGCGCCGGGCGGTCGTCCGGCGAGTACTGGATGAGCGCGCGGGCGATGGCCAGACGCAGCGCGCCGGCCTGACCCGAGGGGCCGCCACCGTGGAGCAGTGCCACGATGTCGAACTGCTCGTCGCGCTCGACGAGGACCAGCGGCGACTTGACGAGCTGCTGGTGCACCTTGTTCGGGAAGTACTCCTCGAGGGTGCGGCCGTTCAGGGTGAACTGGCCGGAACCGGGGAGCAGGCGCACGCGGGCGACGGCTTCCTTGCGACGTCCGACGGCCTGGGCCGGACCGGAGGTGACGGTCGACCCCAGCTGGGCGTCGGCGTCGGCGACGAAGTCGGTGCCACCGGCGTAGTCGGCCTCGCTGTAGTCCTCGGCGACCTCGGCGGCGAGGTCCGCCACCACGTCGTCGGCGACCTCGGCCTCGGGGGTGATGTTCTCGTCGGTCACTGGGCCACCTGCTTGATCTCGAAGGGCACGGGCTGCTGGGCGGCGTGCGGGTGATCGGGACCCGCGTACACCTTGAGCTTGGAGGCGACGGCACGGCCGAGCTTGTTGCTCGGCAGCATGCCCTTGACGGCCTTCTCGACGACGCGGTCGGGACGGGTGTCCATGGCCTTGCCCAGGGTCTGCGACTTCAGGCCGCCCGGGAAACCGGAGTGGCGGTGCTGCACCACGCGGTCACGCTTGTTGGACGAGATCGCGACCTTGTCGGCGTTGATGATGATGACGAAGTCGCCGGTGTCGGCGTTCGGGGCGAACTGCGGCTTGTGCTTGCCACGGAGGATGTTGGCGACCTGGACGGCGAGTCGACCGAGAACCACATCAGTGGCGTCGATGACGTACCAGGCGCGCGTCACGTCCCCGGGCTTGGGGGTGTACGTGGACACAGGCGATACCTCTGTCTGTCTAGTGGGCTGCCGGCCGGGCGGGCGCCCTCCCCCTCGAACGGCGGCCGGTGGTGACCCGCGCGAGGTGGTCCACCGCCCCACCAGGGGACGACATGGACGCCGACGGTCAAGACTACCGGCCGGGACCACTCTCTCCAAGTCGGCGATCACGATCCCCTGCCCATCGGTTAGACTCTCCCCGGTTCCCGCCCTCGTAGCTCAGTGGATAGAGCACGGCTCTCCTAAAGCCGGTGTCGGAGGTTCGATTCCTCTCGGGGGCACCACCCACAGCGGCCGGCCGTCACGGCCGCCGCAGGCGCGTCATCGCCGGAGAGTGGCGGAGAATGCGCTGGTCAGCGCCAGGATCGGCAACCCGATGAACAGGTGGACGATCGCGGCGGCCAGGCCGTCGAGGAACGGCACCGTGACCAGCAGCGGCAGCGCCACGGCGGCGACGATGAGCAGCCCGACGGTCCAGGAGTAGAACTGCTGGGGGTTGGCCGTGCCGACGAGCAGCAGGTACCAGAGCAGCCCGGCGAGGAGCGCGGCGACGGCCCCGTAGACCGCGTACATCGTGGGCGTGTTCCCGCCGTTGGCCCACTGGTGGCCGAAACGCGCGAACACCGCTTCCACGATCCATGCGATCAGCCATCCGGCGATGGCCGCCACAAGGGCGGTCGCGACCACGCTGCCGGCGAACTTGCCCACATCGAGGGCGGGGCCACGGCGCTTCGCCGCGGGCGCGGCGGCGTATCCCCCGTCGGCTCCGTAGCCGTCGTCATAGGCGGGGTCGTAGGCCTGGTCGTCGCCCATCCGCGAGTAGGCACGCGAGTCGGGCTGCTGCCCCATGCGTCGGGTCTGGTCGTCCTGTCCGGGATACATCTCTACCGCCTCCGAATCGGTGTGGTGCCCACTGAGGGTAGTCCCTCCCGGCCCACGACGAGGTCCGCCCGGTCGTCCGAGGACGACCGGGCGGACCCGGCGGGGGCCTGTGGTGGTGGGCCCGCCGAGGAGACGTCAGTGAGCGATGGTCTTCTCCACACCGACACCGGTGAGGGAACGGACCTCCATCTCCACCCGCTTCTCCGGGAACTCGTCCTTCTTCCCGATGAACGTGCCGACGATGCCCAGCAGGAACGCCAGCGGGATCGACACGATGCCCGGGTTCGAGAGCGGGAACAGGGAGAAGTCGACACTGGTGATCATCGACTTCTCGCCACCGGAGACCGCCGGCGAGAGCGCGATCAGCACCAGGGTGCTGATGAGCCCGCCGTACATCGAGAACAGTGCGCCGGTGGTGTTGAACCGCTTCCAGAACAGCGAGTACAGGATGGTCGGCAGGTTCGCCGATGCGGCGATCGCGAAGGCCAGGGCGACGAGGAAGGCGATGTTCTGCCCCATGGCGCCGATACCCATGACGATCGACAGGAGCCCGATCACGACGACCGTGATCCGCGAGACCCGGAGCTGCGACTTCTCGGTGGCCTTGCCGTGCTTGATCACGCCGTTGTAGATGTCGTGCGCGAACGATGCCGACGCCGTGATCGCCAACCCGGCCACCACCGCCAGGATCGTCGCGAAGGCGACCGCGGAGATGATGCCGAGGAAGATCTCACCGCCGAGGGCGAATGCGAGTAGCGGTGCCGCCGAGTTCACGCCACCGGGCGCCGCCTCGATCACCTCCGGACCGACCATCGCCGCGGCACCGAAGCCGAGCACGAGGGTGAACAGATAGAAGCCGCCGATGAGGGCGATCGCCCAGGTGACGGACCGACGGGCCTCCTTGGCGGTGGGGACCGTGTAGAAGCGCATGAGCACGTGGGGGAGGCCGGCGGTACCGAAGACGAGTGCGATCGACAGGGAGACGAAGTCGAGCTTGCTGGTCTCGGTGGCGCCGTACTGTAGACCGGGCTGCAACAGGTCCTTGCCCGAATTGGCGACGGCCTCCCCCAGGAGCGCGGAGAAGTTGCCGCGCGCGGCCACGAGAACCATGAGGCACATGATGAGGACGCCACTGACCAGCAGGACGGCCTTGACCATCTGCACGTACGTGGTGCCCTTCATGCCGCCGACCAGCACGTAGACGATCATGAGCAGCCCCACGGCCGCGACGACGATCGCCTGCCCCGTGGAGTCGTTGATGTTCAGCAGGAGGGCGACGAGGCCACCCGCGCCTGCCATCTGGGCGATGAGATAGAACAGGCACACCGCGAGGGTGGCCAGGGCTGCCGCCATCCGGACGGGCCGCTGGTTGAGGCGGAAGCTGAGCACATCGGCCATGGTGAACCGGCCGGTGTTGCGCATCAGCTCGGCGACGAGCATCAGGGCGACGAGCCAGGCGACGAGGAATCCGATCGAGTAGAGGAAACCGTCGTAGCCGTTGATCGCGATGGCCCCGGCGATACCGAGGAAGGATGCCGCCGACAGATAGTCACCGGCGATCGCGAACCCGTTCTGCGGACCGGTGAAGCTCGACCCACCGGTGTAGAAGTCCTTCGTCGACTTCGTGGACTTGGACGCCCTCAGGACGAGCGTCATCGTGATGACGATGAAGATGCCGAACACGACCATGTTGAGCAGCGTGCTGCCGACCTGCTCACCCGGCGTGAGTTCATTGATGTTGAGTAGCCAATCCATCAGACAGCCTCACCTTCCAGCTCGAGGCGGATGGATTCCGCACGGGGGTCGATCACGCGGTTGGCGAACCGGATGTAGAGGAACGTGATGAGGAAGGTGGTCACGAACTGCCCCAGCCCGATGATCAGGCCCCAGGTGATGTTTCCGAAGACCTTCGTGGCCATGAAGTCCGTGGCGTAGACGGCGAGGATGACATAGAGGAAGTACCAGATGAGGAAGGCGACGGTCATGGGGAAGACGAACGCCCGGAACTTGCTGCGCAACTCCTGGAAGGCGGGGCTGGACTGCATCGCCGTGAACTCCGCCGTTCCCGGGGTTCGCCGCGATGCGCCCCCCGTCGGCGGATCAGTTGGTTGGGACACGGAGGTCCTCCGTTTCGGGTTCTCATCAGCGCACCCCTGTAGTGATGCGCCTCACAGCTAGTGACGGAGGAAGTGTGACACGTAACACAAGTTCTCGGCGGAGACTCTCAGGCAACGCGGTCGATTCCCTGGAAACCGGAGGATGCCGCACCCCCATCCGAGGGGGCAGCTACCTCTATCCGGGGTTAAGGGAGTCAGGCGCCGGGCGCCGCTCCGCGACGGCCCACCGCGTCGGCGAACACCCGCACGATCTCGTCGGGCGTCCGCGCGACGTGGCTGCTGCCGCCGGTCACCCGGGAGATCTCCGCCAGGGTGCCCGACGCGGCGTCGTCGAGCAGACTGATCGTCACGACGATCACCGGGCGCGACGGGGTGACCATGCCGCGTAGTCGGGCGAGGAACTCCCCTTCGTCGAGGTCCGAGGTGGCGTCGTCGGCCCCGTCGGAGATCACGATGATCGAATTGACCATGTTGGGGTCATAGTCGGAACGCACCAGGGCGTAGGCGTCGAGCACGGACCGGTACAGGTCGGTTCCGCCGCCCACCAGACCGGGCAGGGCTGCCAGCGCGTCGCCGAGAGCCTCCCGGTGCGAACCGTCGGCGCCGACCTCGTCGAGTCGTCGGAGTGCCGCGACCTCCGCGTAGGGCACGCCATCCCGGCCGGCGGCCCCGCCGAACGCCCACAGCCCGAGAGCGGCGTCGCCGGGGAACTGTCCGAGGCCGGCGCCCGCCGTGGCGACCAGCGCCTCGATCCGGGTCCGGTCCGTGCCCGGTATCCCGAAACCCATCGATCCCGAGGTGTCCACCAGGACCAGGGACCGCCCGGGCATCGCCAACACTCGCCACCGTTGGAGGGCTCCGTGGAGGCGGTCGGGGTCGCGGACGACGAGCATCTCGATCTCGCCCACCCCTGCCCCGTCCGCGAGGGGCGCGCGGTCCGACTTCCGGAAGCCGTCCGCCGAGAGACCATCGCGGTGGTCGGGCGAGGCCGTGGCGTCGCGGAGTGCTTCGGCGGCACCGGCGACCTCGGTTCGCCGGGTCGGGTCCTGGGTGGTCACCGCCAGCGGGTACCCGAGGAACACCGCCCCGGTTGCGGGAGCGGCGATCTCGAGCCCCGCGTCCGGGGCCTCACGCCGGGCGAGCACCGCCTCACGCTCCGTCACGATCGTCGCGCCGCCCCCGGAGACCACCCGGTCGAGCATCTCGCGCGAGCTCGGGGGAACCTCCATGCGGCTCATCTGCCCCTGCGCCAGCATCGCCATGGACGCGCCCAGCGCCTCCGAGGTCGACCGCATGATCTCCACCTCGGCCGTGGCGGCGAGGATCGGAGCATCCGCGATCCCGGACCGGACGGGATCGCCCATCATCAGTCCCGGGGCCGCCAGGGCGGAGGTCCACGTGGACATGTCGACCGGGGTGTCGCGGAACGCGATGACCACCGGGGTGGACGCGAGCGAGTTCACCACCGTGTCGAAGGGGATCTGCACGTCCCGCGACAGTTGCGCGAGCCGCACCGACGAGTCCGGGACCCAGATGTCGGGGAGCGCCTCACGGGAGGCGACACGCCAGGCGAGGTCAGCCGACGAGACCGGGACGACATCGAAGGAGTAACACCCGTCAGCACCCTCGGCCAGGGCATCCACGTGGTCGGCGATGTCGGGCTCGGCGGCGACACTGATCCGGATGTCGTCCCCACAGAATCCGCCGACACCAGCCCGGGAGAGCCCGGCGAGCACCAATACCGCGACGAGCACGACCGCGAGGAGTGCGGCTCCCACGAGGACGACCCTGCGGGCCGTCGGATTCCCACTCTGCGGCGACGCACTGTGCCTGGCCATCGCTGGCGTTCCCCCTGGATGTCATTTACCCGGGGCCGTGCCAGACGCCCACGTCAGGCGGATCCGGGTCGGGCGCTGGAATCGTACCCGGGCCGGGGTCCACGTGGGGCCGACACGTGGGAGCCGCCGCGGCGCGCCCCACCGCTGGTGTGGCGCGTCAGCGTCCGCGGAAGACGGGGGGCCTCTTCTCGGCGCGCGCGGCCCGGGCCTCGGCCATGTCCTCACTGCCCCAGGCCCGGAGCTGGAGCTCGGTGTGCTCGTCCCGCGGGAGCAGCCGGGCGTCGTCGTCGTTGATGACGGTCTTGATGTGCCGCAGGCTCAGCGGCGCCGAGCGGGCGAGCTCCGCCGCGAGCTCCATCGCCGAATCCATGTCACCGATCTCGTTCGCCAGGCCGATCCGGGCCGCCTCCTCCGCGCCGACGGGGCGCGCGGTCATGAGGACCGAGCGGGCGTGCCCGCCGCCGACGACGTTGGCGAGCCGCTTGATCGTCCAGTTGTCGAGCGCCAGCCCCACCTTGACGACCGGGACGGCGAAGACCGCGCCCGGTGCCACCACCCGGAGATCCGCGGCCAGCGCGAGCTGCACACCGGCGCCCACGGCCGGTCCGTTGACGGCTGCGATGACCGGCACGGGAGCCGATTCGACGGCCCGGAGCATCCCGGCGTGGCAGTCGTAGAAGTTCGAGTTGTACACCCCGCCGGACAGGTCGGCCCCGGCGCAGAACGCGGTTCCCGCGCCCGTGATGACGATCGCCCGGACCGGATCCTCGGACTCGGCCTCAACCCCGGCGGCCTCGACGGCCTCCCGCAGCGCGGTACACACCTCGGCGTCCAGGGCGTTGCGGGTCTCGTGACGGTCGATGGTGACGACGACGACTGCGCCGTCCCTGCGGGTGACGATCATGGCGACGGGGCCTCCTCTGCGGGACGGGGGGTGCGGCGGCGCACCCCTGCGCCGAGGATACCGGCTGGTAGTCGCCCCCACCGTACGATGCGGTCATGGCGCGAACGGGAGCACTGCAGATCCTCGACCTGGTCCTCGATGACGGTTCGTTCCGACCGTGGGACGGCGCTCCGGTACGCCCGCCCCACGTGGACTCGGTGCCCGGGTACGAGGACTCCCTGCGGCGGGCGGCGGAGAAATCGGGAGTGGACGAGTCCGTCATCACCGGCGAAGGAACCCTGCTGGGTCGACGCGTGGTGCTCATCGCATGCGAGTTCGATTTCCTCGCCGGCTCCATCGGGATCGCCGCCGCCGAGAGGATCGTCTCGGCGATCGAACGGGCGACCGCCGAGGGCCTGCCCATCCTCGCCTCCCCCACCTCCGGTGGTACCCGGATGCAGGAGGGCACGATCGCATTCCTGCAGATGGTCAAGATCTCGGCCGCGGTGGCGGGACACAAGACCGCTGGCCTGCCCTACCTCGTCTATCTGCGGCACCCCACCACCGGCGGCGTGTTCGCGTCCTGGGGCTCACTGGGGCACGTGTCCGTCGCGGAACCCGGAGCACTCATCGGGTTCCTCGGACCCCGCGTGTACGAGGCCCTCTACGACGCCCCCTTCCCCGACGGCGTCCAGGTCTCGGAGAACCTCGCACGCCGCGGGATGATCGACGGTGTCCTCCCTCCCGAGGGCCTGCGGGACCTCACCGCGCGGGCGTTGCGGGTGCTGTGCCAGGACCCGCCCTCCCACGACGAGCCGGCCCCACCGCCCGGCCCCGTACCCGAGCCGGAGCCCGACGACGGCACCCCACCCGACGCCTGGGACGCCATCACCCGGTCCCGCCGGCACGACCGCCCGGGCGCCCGCGCCTTCCTCGACCGGGTCGCACCCACCCGCGTCCCGCTGTCGGGGACGGGGCAGGGAGAGGACAGTGGGTCCCTCCTGCTCTCCCTGGCGCGCTTCCGGGGCCAGTCCGCGGTCGTCCTGGCCCAGGACCGCGATGCGGAGAACGAGACGAGCCCGCTCGGTCCGTCCGCGTTGCGGTCGGCCCGCCGTGGGATGCGGATCGCGGCGGAGATGGGCGTTCCGCTGGTGTTGCTCATCGATACCCGGGGGGCCGCGCTGTCCCGGGAGGCGGAAGAGGGCGGCCTCGCGGGCGAGATCGCCCGGAGCCTCGCGGACCTGGTCACGCTGTCCAGCCCGACCGTCTCGGTGATACTCGGCCAGGGCACCGGCGGGGCCGCCCTCGCGCTGCTCCCGGCCGACCGGGTCCTGTGTGCACGGCACGGGTGGCTCGCACCGCTCCCGCCCGAGGGCGCCAGCGCCATCCTCCACCACGAGACCTCCCGGGCGCCGGAGGTCGCCCGATCGCAGGGGATCACCTCCGCCGACCTGCTGGGAGCCGGGATCGTGGACGTGGTGGTCCCGGAGAGGCCCGACGCCGCCGACGAACCGGATTCCTTCTGCGACCGGATGGCCGATGCCGTCGCCGCGGCCCTCCTCGAGGTCCGCAGGCGCCCCCCTGAGCGGAGGTATGCCGAGCGGATGATGAGGTATCGGGAGCTCGGCCTGCCACTAGAGTGAGTCCTGTCACAGCCCGTCGGCCCGGCCGGCGGGCACGCTGCCACCTGTGAGGGGAACTCCCGATGTCGGACTCCACCGCCTCGTCCTATGCCGCCGCCCACCGGCTCTCGATCAGCGATCCCGACGCGTTCTGGCTCGACGTCGCGGCGGATATCGACTGGACCACGCCTCCGACCACGGCGGTCGACCGCTCTCGCCCGCCGTTCTACCGCTGGTTCCCGGACGGGGAGCTGAACACCTCCTACAACTGCGTGGACCGCCACGTCGAGGCGGGCCGGGGGGACCAGGCCGCGTTCATCTACGACTCCGCCGTGACCGGGGTGAAGGAGACCATCACCTACGCCCAGCTGCTGGACCGGGTCGAGGAGTTCGCCGGAGCGCTGGCCGCCGAGGGCGTCGGGCGGGGCGACAGGGTCGTCATCTACATGCCCATGGTTCCCCGCGCGGCCGTCGCGATGCTCGCGTGTGCCCGGCTCGGTGCGGTGCACTCCGTCGTCTTCGGGGGCTTCGCCGCCCCGGAGTTGGCGATTCGTATCGACGACGCGCGCCCGAAGGTCATCGTCACCTCCCACGGCGGGATCGAGCCGACCCGCAAGGTGCCGTACTTCCCCATGGTGACCAAGGCTCTCGAACTCACCCGGCACACCCCCGGCGCCGTGATCGTGGCCCCGCGTCACGAGCAGTTCCCCGACGAGGCCTTCCCGGAGACGCCGGGCACCACCTGGAGCTACTGGGATGACGCCGTCGCCGCGTCCGAGCGGGCGGCCCCGGTGCCCGTCAAGGCCACCGACCCCCTGTACATCCTCTACACCTCCGGTACCACGGGCCTGCCCAAGGGCGTCGTGCGGGACAACGGTGGCCATGCGGTCGCGCTCGCGTGGTCGATGTGGAACGTCTACGGGGTCCGGCCGGGTGAGGTGTGGTGGACCGCCTCGGACGTGGGCTGGGTGGTCGGCCACTCGTACATCGTCTACGCACCGCTGTTGATCGGTGCGACGTCCATCATCTACGAGGGCAAGCCGGTCGGCACGCCGGATGCCGGTGCCTTCTGGCGGGTCATCTCCGAGCACCGTGCCACCGCGCTCTTCACCGCCCCGACCGCCGTCCGCGCGGTGCGCAGGGAGGATCCGGAGGGCGCCGAGGTCGACAAGTACGACCTGTCCTCCCTGCGCACGCTGTTCTGCGCGGGTGAGCGCCTGGACCCCGACACCTACCAGTGGGCCACCGACAAGCTCGGCACGCCGGTGGTGGACAACTGGTGGCAGACCGAGACAGGGTGGCCGATCGCGTCCAACCTGCGCGGTCTGGAGCCGATGCCGATCAAGGCGGGCTCGCCCACCGTCGCCGTGCCCGGGTACGACCTGCACGTTCTCGACGGCGAGGGCAACCCGCTGCCCGCGGGCGAGGAAGGCAATCTCGCGATCAAGCTGCCCATGGCACCGGGGACGCTGGCGGGGCTGTGGGAGGACGACGAACGGTTCGTCTCCTCGTACATGTCGGTCTTCGACGGGTACTACTCGACCGGGGACGGCGGGTACATCGACTCCGACGGCTACGTCTACGTGATGGGCCGGACCGACGACGTGATCAACGTGGCCGGCCACCGCCTGTCGACCGGGTCGATGGAGGCCGTCATCGCGACCCACCCCGCCGTGGCGGAGGCCGCCGTGATCGGGGTCAGGGACGAGCTGAAGGGCCAGCGGCCCGTCGGGTACGTGGTCCTCAAGTCCGGCCAGGTCCGGGACCCCGAGGAGCTGCGGGCCGAGCTGGTGGCGATGGTGCGTGACGAGATCGGGGCGGTGGCCACGTTCCGGGACTGCACGGTGGTCCAGGGGCTGCCCAAGACCCGGTCGGGCAAGATCCTGCGCAAGACCATGCGGCAGATCGCCGACGGCCAGCAGGACGTGGTGGTGCCCTCGACGATCGAGGACCCGGCCGTGTTGGACGCGCTGGCGCCTTTCCTGCGACCGAGGAAGTAACCCGGACCTACGCGCCGGTTCTGCACGGCTGCGCGGGGGTGCGCGTCCGCCTGGGACCAGTCCGGGCGCGTAGCCCCCGTCTATGCGGGCAGAACGGGCACACACCCCGGGCTCCCCACGGTGCGCGTCAGCCCGGGCGAGGCGTGCGACGTCCGCCCCGCCATCTCCGCCCTGCCGGCCCCCCTACCGACGCCGATCGCCCCGCCCTCCGTGGGGAGGACGGGGCGATCGGGTCTCCCGGCTACGGGAGGAGGGCTCAGGCGTTGAGCAGGTCGATGACGAACACCAGGGTCTTGCCGCCGAGCGGGTGCAGCGCCGCGGAGGTGCCGTAGGCCTTGTCCGGCGGGATCACCAGCTGGCGGCGACCGCCGACCTTCATCCCCGGGATCCCCTCCTGCCAACCCTGGATCAGGCCGTTGAGCGGGAAGGTGATGGACTCGCCGCGGTCCCAGGAGGAGTCGAACTGCTCACCGGTCTCGTAGTCGACCCCCACGTAGTGGACGGTGACGTTGCCGCCGGCGACCGCCTCGGCACCGTCCCCCACCGTGATGTCCTCGGCGACGAGGTCGGTGGGCGCGGGGCCCGTCGGCATGTCGATCTCGGGCTTGTCCATGGTGTCTCCTCCTGGAGTCAGGTTCCCGGGTTCAGCGCTGGCTGATCCGGGTGAAACTCCGCTCGGCCGGGCCGGTATAGACCTGACGCGGGCGGTTGATCTTGGTGGACGGATCCTCGCGCATCTCGCGCCAGTGCGCGATCCACCCGGGCATACGGCCGAGCGCGAACAGCACGGTGAACATCTCCGTCGGGAAGCCCATCGCGCGGTAGATCAGGCCGGTGTAGAAGTCCACGTTCGGGTAGAGCTTGCGCTCGACGAAGTAGTCGTCGGCGAGCGCCGTCTCCTCGAGCTTGAGCGCGATCTCGAGCAGCGGGTCGTTGCTCTGCGACAGCAGCGCGTGCGCGTGCTTTTTGGCGATCTGCGCGCGCGGATCGTAGCTCTTGTAGACGCGGTGGCCGAAGCCCATCAGCTTGACGCCGTCGACCTTGTTCTTGACCCGGTCCATGTAGTCGGTGGCGTCGCCGCCCTCCGAGTCGATCCGCTCGAGCATCTCCAGCACGGCCTGGTTGGCGCCACCGTGCAGCGGACCGTACAGCGCGTTGATGCCCCCGGTGATCGAGGCGTAGAGCGGGGCCTCGGAGGAACCGACCATGCGGACGGTGGAGGTGGAGCAGTTCTGCTCGTGATCGGCGTGCAGCACGAGGAGCATGTCGAGGGCGTCGGCGACCTCGTCGGTGACCTCGTAGTCCGGGCCGAACGTCATCCGCAGGAAGTTGCGGACGTACCCGAGCGACGGGTCCGGGTCGATGGCGTTCTTGCCGCCCCGGATGCGCTCGATCGCGGCGGCCAGGGTCGGGCCGCGTCCGAGGAGTCGGGCGGTGGCCAGGTCGACGGCCTTGGGGTCGTCGATGTCCAGGTCGTCACCGTGGGTCCCGAAGAGGCTCACGCCGGCCGACAGGACGGGCATCGGGTGGGTGTCCCGGGGGAAGGCCTGCAGCAGCGGCATCATCTGGCCGGGCAGCGTCGTCTCGGCGAGCACCTTCTCGGTGAACTCGGCGAGCTGGGCCTCCGTGGGGTCCTCACCGTAGATGAGCAGGTACGAGACCTCCAGGAAGGACGCGTTGTCGGCGAGCTGGTCGATCGGGTACCCGCGGTGACGGAGGATGCCCTCGTTGCCGTCGATGTAGGTGATCGAGGAGGTGCAGGCGGAGGTGTTGACGAACCCGACGTCCAGGGTCGTCATCCCCGTCTTCGCCAGCAGGGAACCCAGCTGCACCGCGTCGCTTCCGCAGGTCGCTTCCACCACATCGAGTTCGAGCTCACCGCCGGGGTAGGACAGTGTTGCATTGCGGTCCGAACCGTTCGAGCCTGCGGTCACGCGATTCCCTCTCCGACGACTGGTCCCGGCGGCCTGAATCCCGCCACGAATGTGCTGTGCCACACCCTACCGTGAGGGCGGACCACGGTTCGAAGGGAGTTCTCAGACGCTCCCCCCCACGGCCCCACAGCCTGTCTGGACGCGGGTGGTCAGGGCTGGAGCCTGCGGGCCGTCCACGTCTCCCCCGCCAGGAGGCACTCGACGCGGTCGTGGAAGCGGTCCGGACCGCCCTGCCAGAACTCGACCCGTTCGGGCACCAGCCGGAACCCGCCCCATCTGTCCGGCATGGGGATCTCGTCGACGCCCGCCAGTCGCCGCTCCGCGGTCGCGTACAGCGACTCCAGCTCCTCGACGGATTCGGCCGGTCGGGACTGCTCCGAAGCCCACGCCGAGACCTGCGACCCCCGGGGCCGCGTGCGCCAGTAGTCGAGGCTGTCCGCCCGGTCAACCGGATGGCACGGACCCTCGATGTGGACCTGACGCTCGGCGACCAACCACGGGAAGGTCACCGACGCGTACCCGGTCTCCGCCAACTGCGTGCCCTTGCGGGACGTCGTCGTCGTGAAGAACGTCACCCCCCGCTCGTCGGCGCCCTTGCACAGCACCGTCCTGGTCGAGGGCCGGCCGTCGGCACCGACGGTGCCGAGCACCATCGCGTTGGGCTCACGGACACCTCGGCGCCCCGCCTCCTCCAACCACGCGGTGAACAGCGGCAGCCACCCGTCGTCCAGGTCGGCGACGTCCAAGCGCGGATGCAGGCCGTACCCGACCCGCATCACGTCGAAATCGGCCGGTTCCAGGGCGGGTTCCTCCATGACCCAGACGGTACTCCGGGCCACGGACGGGCCGGACTACGATGGACCACGTCCCACACCCCGACCGAACGGCACCCCAAGAGCATGAGCGATCAGCTGCCCACCATCCCCGCCGACCTCAAGCCCGCCGACGGCCGCTTCGGCTGCGGCCCGTCCAAGGTCCGTCCCGAGCAGATCGCGGCCGTGTCCGACGCCGCCACCACCGTGATGGGCACCAGTCACCGGCAGGCCCCGGTCAAGGATGTCGTGGGCCGCGTGCGCGACGGCCTGTCCTCGTTGTTCTCCCTGCCCGACGGCTACGAGGTCGTGCTGGGCAACGGCGGCACCACCGCGTTCTGGGACGCCGCCGCCTTCGGACTGGTCCGCGAGAAGTCGCTTCACCTGACCTACGGTGAGTTCTCCTCCAAGTTCGCCAAGGTCACCGGCGGTGCGCCGTTCCTGGCCGACCCGATCGTCATCTCCGCCGAGCCCGGTTCGGCCCCCGAGCCGACCTCGGACCCGTCGGTCGACCTCATCGGCTGGGCCCACAACGAGACCTCGACCGGCGTCATGCTCCCCGTGAGCCGTCCGGCCGGCTCGGACAACGCGCTGGTGGCGATCGACGCCACCTCCGGCGCCGGCGGGCTGCCCGTCGACATCGCCGACACCGACGTCTACTACTTCGCCCCGCAGAAGTCGTTCGCCTCGGACGGTGGCCTGTGGGTGTCGATCATGAGCCCGGCCGCGCTCGCGCGGGTCGACGAGATCGCCGCCACCGACCGCTGGTGCCCGGACTTCCTGTCCCTGCCGACCGCGGTGGACAACTCGCGCAAGAACCAGACGTACAACACCCCGGCCGTGGCCACGCTGATCATGTTCGCCGAGCAGATCGAGTGGATGAACTCGCAGGGCGGTCTGGACTGGTGCGTCGCGCGCACCAAGGACTCGTCCTCGCGCCTCTACGACTGGGCCGAGGCCAGCGACTACGCCACCCCGTTCGTCACCGAGGCGGCCCACCGCTCGCAGGTCGTGGGCACCATCGACCTCGACGAGAAGATCGACGCCGCGAAGGTCGCCAAGACGCTGCGCGCCAACGGCATCCTCGACACCGAGCCGTACCGCAAGCTGGGCCGCAACCAGTTGCGCATCGGCATGTTCCCGGCGATCGAGCCGGAGGACGTCACGCAGCTGACCCGCTGCATCGACCACGTGGTCGGCCAGCTCGCCTGATCGGCGTCCTCCGGGGCCACCCGCGCAGCATCGTCTGCAGTTTTCCGCAGCCCACCCGGCCCGTCCGCGCGCCGGGTGGGCTGTGCTGACCTACCATGTGGATCAACGCCCAGGACCCGGGTGCGCGCCACTCGACCCCTCGAGCCGCCCACGGGACCGCGAGGAGTCGAGGAGGCGGCATGCGGAAGCTGAGGATCGTCGGTGTGGACACCGAGTCGTCGGTCGTCGAATGCGAGGTCCCGGACTCCGGCGAGAAGCTCTCCCTCCCACTCGATGATCGTCTGCGGGCGGCCGCCCGTGGTGAGTTCGTGCCCGGTGGTGGGTCCGGTCGGGCTCCCGTGACCGGTACGCTGCGCCCCCGCGAGATCCAGGACCGCATCCGGCACGGCGCCTCCCCGGAGGAGGTCGCCGCCGACGCCGGCGTGTCACTGTCGCGGATCCAGGGGTTCGCCGTGCCGGTGTTGTTGGAACGCGCCAACGCCGCCGACATGGCCAAGGGCGCCCATCCGGTGCTGCCGGACGGCCCGGCCCTCAACACGCTCGCCGACCGGGTGGGTGCCGCCCTCGACCGCCGTGGCGTGGACCCGGACCTGGTCGTCTGGGACGCCTGGCGTGACCGGTCCGGTGGGTGGGTCGTCCGTACCTCCTGGCCGGCGGGCCTGTCCGACGACGCCAGTGCGACGTGGTCGTTCGTCCCCGACTCGCACGGCGGTTCGGCCCGGGCCCTCGACGACGAGGCGGAGAACATCCTCGACCCCTCGCGCGCGACGGCGCTGCGCTCGGTCTCGTCTCCTCCCCCGCTGCCGCCGGGCCCGCCGCCGATCCGCGCGGTCCCCGCGCCGTCCGCCGCGCCGGCCACCCCAGCCGGATCGTCGACACCAGCCGGACCGTCCACCCCCGCCGCATCCGCCCCTCCCGCGGGGACGGGACCGGTGTCGTCCGGGCGGTCGGAGCCGACGTCCGGCGCCTCGCGCCCCGCGGGGGTGCGAGGCGGGAACGACAACGACGACGACGACAACACCGACAACGAGGACTTCCTCCAGCCCACGCCCACCGAACCCGAACGACGCCCCTCGCGCCGTCATCCCACGATGCCCTCGTGGGAGGACGTCCTGCTCGGGGTCCGCGGTAAGGACGACTGAGTCCGGTCATGGGACACCACGTCGCAACCTTCTGGTATCTGGCCACGGACGATCCCGCCGCACCGATCCGGGCGGGACAGCCGTCCGACCCCGGTTTCGCGCGACGTCTGCTGTCGCGGCTGTTCCCCACGGTCACGGTGGCGTCCCTGGGCGCGTTCCCGCTCAACCGCTCGGCCTCGGCCGGGCCGGGGGAGATCTACGTGGGCTCGTTCCCGGGACTCACCGTCGTCCAGATCCCGATGGAGGGGCCCATCACGCCGTCCGCCACCCCGGAGTCGTGGCTGAAACTGGTCGAGGCGCCCACCATCCTGCTGTTCGCCCAGGATGCGGAGGACGGGGTGAGCGGATTCGCCCGGTGGGAGTCGGGGCGGCTCGTGCGGGCGTTCGCCGGGGCCGACGACCGGATCGTCGAGGACGAGGGCATGCCCCTGCCGTTCGAGAGGCCCTACTGGGCCGGCGAGTTCCCGCTCGACACGGCGACCGACACCCCCTTGGCGTTGCCGTTCTCGCCGTCGTCACTCCTCCACGCCGCCCACCGCGACTGGCTCGGCTTCGACCTGGAGCCGGGGGGTCTCGACGTGCCGGTCCACGGGTTCGCCACCGACGGTCGCCGCGAGGTACGCCAGCACACCCCGCTCTCCGGGCCGGCACTGCACGTCGTGGGGATGCCGGGCCGCGCCGAGCTCCACGCGGCCGCGAGGCGTGCCGCCGGCGTCGGGTCCGACACGGACGCCGATGGCGACAGCGCCGCCGGCGGGCCCTCCCCCTACGCCGACGACGATTACGAGCGGCTCCCCTCCGGATCCCGCGGGCCGGGCGGGGGTGCGCGCGGCGGCCGGATACGGAGCATCGCCGGCCTCGTCGGTGACGCCGTGCGCCGGGGCGCGGACTCGGTGTCCCGCCGCCGTCGCGACGGCGGATCCCGCTAGCGGGTCGACGCGGCCCGTCGCGAGCGGGTCAGTCCCGGCGGGACCGCTCGTAGAACGCGACCGCCGCGGCGGTGGCGACGTTGAGCGAATCCGTGCCGTCGGTCATGGGGATCGCGGCCCGCACATCGCAGGCACGCATCGCGTGCTCGGTGAGCCCCGGGCCCTCCGCGCCGAGCACGAACGCCACCCTGTCGGCGTCGACGGCCCGGGACAGCGGGGTGTCGGCGGACGGCGTCAGGGCGACGGTCCGGAAGCCCCGCTCCCGCAGGTCCTCGAGCGAACGCTGCCAGGTGGTGGGCGTGCCGGGCAGGTGGGCGAACGGCAGGCGGAGCACGTGTCCCATCGACACCCGCACGACCCGCCGGTAGAGCGGGTCCCCGGCCGCCGCCCCGAACAGCACGCCGTCGACCCCGAGGGCAGCGCAGTTGCGGAAGATCGCGCCGAGGTTCTCGGGGTCGTTGACGCCCTCGAGCACGACGAGCGTCCGCGCGCCGTCCAGCACCTCCTCGACCGGCAGTGGTGCGGGCCGGTCCGCGGCGGCGAGGATGTCGCGGCTGGACCGGAAGCCGATCACCTCGCTGAGGACGTCCTTGGTGGTGCGCAGATACACCGCGTCGCCCGCGCGCTCGTCGGCGTCCCACCCCTCGGCGGCGGCCTCCCTGCGCAACTGGTGCAACCGCGCGTCGGTACCCAGGAGGACGTGTGGCCGGAAGCGCGAGAGCAGCATGCGGCCCACGACGTACGTGCCCTCGGCGATCACCAGTCCCCGCCCGCCGGGCAGGTCGGGCCGCCGGTCGGAGTTGTTGAGGTCGCGGAGGTCGTCCAGCCTGGGGTCGGCGGGGTCGGAGACGTCGACGACGTGCACGGTTCGGTCGCTCCTCCCGCCGGCCGGTCAGGCCAGCGCGTCGGTGATGGGACCGATCGCGAAGTACACGACGAACGCGACCGCGACGATCCAGAGGATCGGGTGCACGGTGCGGCCCTTGCCGGTGGCCGTTGCCATGACGACCCAGGCGATGAAACCGATCCCGATGCCGTTGGCGATGGAGTACGTGAACGGCATCGCCACGATCGTGAGGAACGCCGGTAGCGCGACCGCGAAGTTGGTCAGGTCGATCGCCTTGATCTGCGAGATCATCAGCGCACCCACGATCACCAGCGCGGGCGCGGCGGCCTCGACCGGGACGACCTCGTACAGCGGGGTGAAGAACATCGCCAGCAGGAACAACCCGCCCGTGACGACGTTCGCCAGGCCCGTCCGGGCTCCCTCGGCGATGCCGGAGGCGGACTCGAGGAACACCGTGTTCGACGACGACGAGGTCAGACCGCCGGCGACGGCACCGAATCCCTCGACGACCAGCGCGGCCTTCATGTTGGGCAGGTTGCCCTTGTCGTCCATGAGCTCGGCTTCCTTGCCGAGGCCGGTGAAAGTGCCCATGGCATCGAAGAAGTTGGCGAGCAGCAGGGTGAAGACGAACAGGCCCGCGGCCAGCGGCCCGATGCGGACGAACGCGCCGATGAGGTCCACCTGGCCGATCAGCGACAGGTTCGGGATGCCCCCGAGAGAATCGGGGATGCCGGGGACCGCGAGGCCCCAGCCGGTCGGATTGGGCTCACCGTCGACGAAGGACGGGCCCGCGTCCGCTAGGGCCTCGACGATCACCGCGAAGACCGCGGTGACGACGATGCCGATGAACAGGCCGCCGCGGATCTGGCGTGCGACGAGGATTCCGCAGAGCAGGAGACCGACGACGAAGACGAAGGTGGGCCACGAGGCGATCGACCCGTTGATGCCGAGCCCCACCGGGACGGTGGTGCCGGCCGCGTCCGGGAGGCGGCGGACGAAACCGGAGTCGACGACACCGACCATCGCGATGAACAGGCCGATGCCGACGGCGATGGCCGCCTTGAGCTCGCCGGGCACCGCGTTGAACACGGCGGTGCGGAACCCGGTGACGGCGAGGATCACGATGATGATGCCCTCGATGACCACCAGGCCCATGGCCTCGGCCCAGGTCACCTGCTGCGCGATGGTGACGGCGACGAGCGAGTTGATCCCCAGGCCCGTGGCGAATGCGAAGGGGTACCGCGCGATCGCACCGAACGCGATGGTCATCACGCCCGCCGTGAAGGCGGTGACCGCGGCGATCTCGACGATCGACAGCTGGTTGCCCTCGACGTCGGTGCCCGAGCCGAGGATCAGCGGGTTGAGGATGATGATGTAGGCCATCGCGAAGAAGCTGACGAGCCCGCCGCGGACCTCGCGGGACACCGTCGAGCCGCGCTCGCTGATCTTGAAGTAGCGATCGAGCGCCCCGACCTTGGTGGGGGGCTGCGACGGGGCCCCGGTGCTCTGCGACATCTGGTGACCTTCCTGAGCTGTGGGTGAGGAACCGTCATAGAGTAACCGCCCCGCCGCCTGCGGTAGCGTCGCGGTCATGACGGACGAGTCGACAGACCCGGGGGTCCCCCGGATTCCCGCCTACCTGCTGGACCCCCGACCCGTCGTCATCATCGGCACCCTGGCGTGGACGTTGGCCCTCCTGGCCCACATGCTCATGGAGGAGGTCGACATGCGTTCGGTCATCCTGGGCGCGGTCGGCGTCGGCGTCGGGGCGGTCGGCACGATCGTCTACGCACTGCAGCGCCGGGCCGTACTACGCGGCAGCGCGGGTGCCCAACAGGGCCTGGACTACGACCTGGACTGAGCGGGTCAGTCCGCGGACGTGGGCTCGTCGACAGACGTCTCGGCGTCCCCACCCTCGTGGGGGGCGGCCGCACCGGACGCGGGGTGGCCGGACGCGGCCTGATCGTCCGTGCGGTCATCGGCGGCGGAGCGGGCACGTGCGGTCGCGGCGAGCTGCTGGGGCAGGACCACCACGTCGACGGCGGCGTCGTCGTACGCGTAGGCAACAGCCGGCCCGGTGTCGGAGGGGATCTCGACCTCGCTGTGGGCGCCGCAGCCGTACTCGAGGTGGACGACCTGCCCGTCGGCGGAGAACTCGTTGGCGCAGACGCCGAACAGGGCGCCCAGGGACCCGGCCACGGGCACCAGGAACCCACAGGTCCCACAGTGGTGCTTGGCGGCCCGGGCGATCTCGGTGTCCGGTCCGCGCTCGACCGTCCACCGGTCGGCGGCGGCGGCCCGCCCCTCCCAGCTCAGGCGATGCGGTCGGCCGAGACCGATCGGCCCCGCGGCGTCGTCCAGCTCGTCGTCGCCGTTCAGCGTGTAGCCGGGGACGAGCCGGTCGTCGTCCTCGGGCGGCGGGAGCAGATCCCCGGCGCCGAGGTCCCCGGGCCGGATGCGCCGATCCCACGGCACCCACTCGGGGGCGACCAGCGCGTCCGCTCCCGGGAGGAGCGCGATCTCGTCGACGGTCAGGTCACCACCGGGCACGAGCGCGAGGACGCAGGCCCAGTACCAACCTCGGTACCCGGGCAGCTCGGAGGCGAACCGGTGCGTGGTTGTGAACTCCGCCTCGACGGTGCTGCCGAGGTGCTCCCCCACACCCTCCGCGGCGAACTCCTCGACCGCCGACCGGGCCACGTCGACGCCGGAGGCCAGCCGCTCACGCAGCGCGCCGTCGAAATCCGACCCCTGATCCGTGCCTACCTCGGTGTTCACCCCTCCCATTATGCGCATCTCCGCGTGGAGGTCACGGCCCGGCCCGTCGTGCGGCATCCTGGGGGGCATGCGCAGCGCCCTCGGCCCGGTCGGCCCCCTCGTCGTGTCCCTGAGCCTCGTCGCCGCACTCACGGCGTGTTCCTCGGACGACGGAGGAGCACCGCCCGCCACCACCGCCGGCGCTTCCCTGGCCTCGTCGAGCGTCCCCGCCGGCTCGGCCGCCGGGAGTTCGGCGGCCCCCCGGGTGCCGGTCGGGCCGTCGGACCCGCAACCCGCGCGCGGCTCGGTGGAGGTCGTGCGCACGCTCGAGCACGACCCGTCCTTGTTCACCCAGGGGCTACAGGTGGTGGGCGACGAGATCTACGAGTCGACGGGGCGGGTCGGCAGTTCCGTGGTCCAGCGTCGACCGCTGGGGGGTGGCGAGCCCGCGGTGACCGTCGCCATGGCGGGGGACGAGTTCGGCGAGGGCCTGGCCGTCACCCCCGACACCCTGTGGACCCTCACCTGGCAGAAGGGCATCGCCCACAACCGCGACCCGCAGACCCTCGAGGTGCGCTCCGAGGTCCCGTACGAGGGCGAGGGCTGGGGCCTGTGCTCCGACGGCACGGCGCTGGTGATGAGCGACGGCTCCGACACCCTGACCTTCCGCGACCCGACGACCTTCGAGCCGACCGGACGCGTGTCGGTGACCTCGGGGGGCACGCCGGTCACCCGGCTCAACGAACTGGAATGTGCGGACGGCTCGGTCCTCGCGAACGTGTGGATGACCGACGAGATCGTGCGGATCGACCCCGCCACGGGGCAGGTCACCGCCATCTACGACGCCGGGCAGCTCCAGCAACCGCGGCCCGCCGACCCCGATGCCGTGCTCAACGGGATCGCGGCACTGCCGGACTCCGGGAACGTCCTGCTCACCGGCAAGCTGTGGCCGACCATGTACGAGGTGCGCCTCGTTGGGTGAGCGTACCGCCGGTCCCGCGCGCCGCGCCGCCTCCTCCGCCGGACGGGGCGTGCGCCGGGTCTTCCACGCCGACGGCGCGGACCGTTCGGGACTCGCTCCGCTCAGCTACGTCACGGTCGCCAACTTCGCCTGCGACGCGATTCTCGCCGTGGCCCTGGCCAACACCCTGTTCTTCTCCGCCGCGACCGCGGAGTCCCGCGCCAGCGTGGCGCTGTACCTCCTGGTCACGGTCGCGCCGTTCGCGCTGATCGCGCCGGTCATCGGCCCCGCCCTGGACCGCCTCCACCGGGGCCGACGTCTCACCGTCTCACTGACGTTCACCCTGCGTGCGGTGCTGGCGGTGGTCCTCGCGCTGAACTTCGACTCCTGGCTCCTGTACCCCCTCGCGCTGGGCATGCTCGTGTTGTCCAAGACGTTCGGCGTCGTCAAGGCGTCCATCACCCCCCACGTGCTGCCCCCGACCCTGGACCTGGTCCGCACCAACTCCCGCCTGACCGTGCTGGGGCACGTCTGCGGCAGCCTCATCGCAGGGGCGACAGCCGGCGCCGTGGCATGGCTGTGGGACTCCGACGCCGCCCTGTGGTTGCTCGCAGCGGTCGCCCTCGTCGCGGCCTACGTCGCCGTGACCATCCCCGCGCACGCCGAGGCGTCCCGGGACGAGGAGTCCGCCACCCTGCGGATGGAGCGGGGCCCGAGTCTGACCGGTGACCTCCGGGCGGTCCTCACGCGGCCGCTGGGCAGGAACGTCCTGGCGAACCTGTGGGCGGTGTCGCTCCTGCGTTTCATGACCGGCTTCCTCACCCTGTTCCTGGCGTTCATGGCCAAGGCCCAGGAGGACGCCACCGCGATCGAGCAGGCCGGCCTCCTGGCGATGGCGGGCGCCGCCGGCGGGCTGGGTACCTTCACCGGCAACGCCGTCGGTGCGCGGCTCCCGCTGGGCCGGCCCGACCGGATCGCCGGCACGGCCGCGGGGGCGGCCCTGGCGACGGCCGTCGTCGCCGCGTTCCTCGGGACCATCTGGGCCGCGGCCGTCCTCGCGCTCGTCGCGGCGGTGTGCAGCGCCCTGGGCAAGGTCGCCCTCGACGCGTCGGTCCAGACGGACATCCCGGACGCCGCACGCTCCTCGGCCTTCGGTCGCTCCGAGACCGCCCTGCAGGTGGCGTGGGTCCTCGGCGGAGCACTGGGCGTCCTCCTGCCGACCGACTTCACCGTGGGGTTCTCGGTGATCGCCGTGGTCGGCGCCCTGATGTTCGCGCAATCGCACCTGACCGGCCGCGGGTCGACCCTCGTCCCCGGCCTAGGCGGCAACAGGCCGCGCTTCCCGGGCCCGCCGCGCGACCCGGGTGTGGCCGACACCCGGCCCCTCGGCAGAATGAGGGAGTGAGTTCCCGCAACGAGACCCCGTCGACCGGCTCCCGTATCCGTCCCATCACCTGGGCGATCGCGGCGTGGATGATCATCATGATCGCCGCGATCGTCGGCGCCTGGCAGGGTTCGGAGGCCCGATACGGTGCACTACCCGAGGTGACCGTCGCGAGCGATCGCAGCCAGGTGACCGTGCTGCCGTTCACCGCGACCGACCTGGACGGGAACACCTTCACCAATCCGGTCGGCGAGTTCCGGGTGCAGGATGAGGACGTCCTCACCGTCCGGCTGCCCGGAGAGCTGCGTGCGTCGACGATGGACGTCTACGAGATCCGCGCCGACGGCTCCCGCGACTACACCGTCGAGGCCGGCGGGCCGGGCCAGCTGCTGGTGCCCGTGACCACCCCGGAGGAGGGCCGGATCGACGGCCTCGCCATCCGTGCGGTCGCGATCGTCTATGCCGCTGACGGGTCGGAGTCGATCCTCAACGGCGAGTGGTCGGTGCGCTTCACCTACGCCGACTGATCCGTGGGTCAGGCGTCCAGCTCGCGCGCGACCGCGCGGAGCACCGACGCCACCCGGCCCGAGACCTTGGCCTCCGGACGGTGACCACGGCGCAACTCGGGCTGGACGGTCGACTCGAGCACCTTGATCATGTCCTCGACCATCCCGTGCAGCTCGTCCGCCGAACGTCGGGGCCCGCTCCTCGGGGCCCGCTCCTCCGCGACCGTCGGCTCGTCGTGGACCACCACGCGCAACGCCTGGGGGCCGCGGCGCCCGGAGACCATGTCGAACTCCACGCGCTGGCGCGGACGCAGCGTCTCGACCCCTGCGGGGAGCGCCTCGGAGCGCACGTAGACATCCTCGCCGCCCTCCTGGGACAGGAAGCCGAAGCCCTTCTCCGCGTCGTACCACTTGACCTTGCCGCTGGGCACCGCGAACCACCTTCCGACCGGACGCGGCATACGCGACCGACAACCATGACTGATGCCCCGAGACTACCCTCGTGCGCGTTGGTGCCCACCGCGAGGCTAGCGGTAACCTCCCCGTGTGACCGCCGACGATCGACGCCCCGCCGACGACCCCTGGACACCTGACGCCGCGGCGTCCACCCGGGCAGCCGACCCCGTGCGGCCACGACGCCGGGGCCTGTTCGTGACGGCGCTCGTCATCTTCACGATCGGGGTGCTGTTCACCGTCGCGGCGGCGCTGACCCCGTTCGTGCTCGGCCGCGACGCGCCGACCCTCCTGTATCTCGGCGCGATGCTGTTCACGCCGGTCGGGTTCCTACTGGGGCTGCTCTACGCCATCCTCGGCTCGCGACCGCCCTCGGTGTGATCAACCACACCCTCCCGCGAACACCGCTGGTAACGAGCCGATAACGGCACGCACGTCAGACCCAGACTGCCTCGGTTTATTTCAGAATGGTGACGATCCGGCATCGGACCGCTACAGTTTCGTAGCAGACTCGTCAGCGAGTCGGCATCGGACGCACCTACCGAACCCCGCCCAGCGGCCGATGCCACAGTGACCATTACCCGGGCGGGGACGGGGGACCCGACAGGGCCCACCACGGCCCGGCGACCGATGGTCGCCTTGGGGTGAAGCCGCCACCGGCGGCCGGACGCACTCGTCCGAACCCGACAGCTCACCCCGTAGGCACAGAGTGAAAAGGACTGACGACATGACCTCTTACACCGGACGCCACCGTGCCGCCGCCTCCTCAGCGCCCAGGAACGCTGTGAAGGTCGTCCTCGCGGGCACCGCGTTCTCCGCCGCCGGCCTGGCCCTCGCGCCGGCCGCCAACGCCGCCCCCGACTCCGACTGGGACCGCCTGGCCCAGTGCGAGTCCGGCGGCAACTGGGGCATCAACACCGGGAACGGCTACCAGGGCGGCCTGCAGTTCTCGCCGAGCACTTGGGCCGCCTACGGCGGTACGCAGTACGCCCCGACGGCCAACCAGGCCACGCGCGAGCAGCAGATCGCGATCGCCGAGAAGACCCTCGCCGGTCAGGGCTGGGGCGCCTGGCCCGCCTGCTCGGCCAAGCTGGGCCTGAACTCCGCGCCGACCCCGCGCGACCTGTCCAACCCGGCGCCCGCGCCGGCCCCGCGTGCCCACGCCCCGGCCGCGCCCGCCGCCCCGGAGGCGGTCACCGCCGCCGATCACGTGGCGACCCTGTCCTCCTTCGCCGAGGGCCGCGGCATCGTGCTGCCGATCGCCGACACCTACGAGGCCAACCGGGACGCCGTCGACGCCGCCTACGCCGGCAACCAGGACCTGGTGGACGGCTTCTTCGCCACCTACCTGGCCAACTGACGCGTCACCCGCGCAGCCCCGGTCCACGGACCACGAGGAAGGGCCGCCACCCCCTGCAGGGAGTGGCGGCCCTTCCTCGTGTGTGAGTGCGTCGCGGTGTGTGAGTGCGTCGCGCTCAGCGGGTGCGGACGGTCCTGTTGACCACCGTCTCCGGGTGGAGGTAGCCCAGCCGATGCTGCGGCAGCGGGAAGGTCTCCTGCCCGAAAGGGGACAGGCCTCCCGCGACCAGCGCGGCGAGTTCGGTCACCGGGTGCTCGCCGAACGAGGCGTCGGGCCATCCCGGGTTGTCATGGGTCAGATTCTTCTTGGCAGCCACGTGTCCAGTGTCTCACCTCGCGGGCGTCCCGTCAGCATCCGGGTCGTATCGGACCCGGACGGTCCTCACCGCCGCCGCGATCTCACTAGGCTGGGACGGATCATGCCGAGTTCCCGAGCCTCCTCCCGCCGTGTCGCCCCCCGCAGTGCTGGTTCCCCCGGTGCCGCCGGCGACGAACCGGACTTCCCCGCGTGGCTGGCCGGGCTGTCCGATGACGCGCTCGTCCGCGTGTGCGAGTTGCGTCCGGATGTGGCCACCCCTCCCCCGGCCTCGGTCGACGTGCTCGCGTCGAGGCTGCGGTTGCCGGCGTCCACCGCCCGCGCGCTGGGGACCCTGACGTGGCCGGAGCTCGTGGTCCTGTCCACCGCCGCCGCGGTGGGTGCCGATTCCGGGACGGTGCCGCTGGGTGCGGTGTCGGGGCGGTTGGGTGTCGACGACGACGAGCCCGTCTTCCACGCCGCCGTCGCCCGTCTCCGCGACCTCACCCTGCTCTGGGGCGGGGAGGGTCATGTCCGGATGGTGCCGGTCACGGCGGTGGCCGTCCGGTCGGCCCCGGTGGTGGCGCCGCACCCCGGCGAGCCCGCGGGCGCCGACCTCGACGTCGCCTGGGGCGGTCTGTCGGCTGCGGCGGTCGGGGTGCTCGAGGCGATCGCCCGCGGGCGCACCCCCGTCGGGGCTCTCGGAGCCGGGGCGTCGGAGCCGGTGCGTGCCGCCGCGACCGAGCTGGCCGGCGCGGGACTCGCGGAGGTGACCGGTGGGGACGACGGCGAGGTCGTCGTCCCCCGTGCCCACGCGCTGGACCGGGCCCGCCACGGCGCCCGGGACGAGGGATCGTCGCTGCTCCACGCCCCTGCGTGGGCCGCCCCGAGGGCCGGGGCGGCGTCGGGCGGGGCGGGCCGGGTCGACGCCTCCGGCGGTGTCGCGGCCCTCGAACTGCTGCACCGCTGCGACTCGGTCCTCTCCGCTCTGTCGACCGCCCCGGCCGCCACCCTCAAGGCGGGCGGTGTCGGGGTGCGCGAACTGCGGCGGGTGGCCCGCGCCGCCGGTCTCGTCGAGGGCGAGCTCCCCCTGCTGCTCGAGGTCCTCGCGGCCGCGGGACTCATCGCTGTCGGTGACGCCGATGTCGGCGACGTGGCCTTCGATTCGGTGTGGGCCCCCACCGAGGCCGCCGACGTGTGGTCGGCCCGCGAACCCGCACGCCGCTGGGCCGAGCTCGTCCTCGCGTGGTGGTCCATGCCGCGGACTCCCTGGAGGGTCGGGTCCGAGATCGAGGGCGGCGGCACCGTGCCGGCACTGGGTGAGCCCATCGGCCCGCCCGGTCCCACAGAACGGGTCCGGGTCCTGAAGGCGCTGGCCGCCCTGGACCCCGCAGCGGAACCCGACGCCACACTGCTGACGGAGGTGGTGCGCTGGTCCTCGCCGGTGTGGTTCTCGCGTGCGGGTTCCCGGCCCGTGGCCGAGACCGTGGCGGAGGCGCGCCTGATGGGACTCGTCGTCGGGACCACCGCCACCAGCGCGGCCAGGGCCCTCGCCGGCGACACCCACGCACCCGTCGCCGGAGCCGCCACCCACACCGCCACCACCCATGACGGCACCCCCGCCCCCGGCGTCGAGGACCTCGAACCGGTCCTCGTCGCCGCCCTGCCAGACCCGGTCTCGGAGGTCATCGTCCAGGCCGACCTGACGATCCTCGCCCCCGGCCCGCTCGTGCCCGAGCTCGCCGCGGAGTTCGCGCTCCTGGCCGACGTCGAGTCGGCCGGCGCCGCCACCACCTACCGCGTCACCGAGACCTCCGTGCGTCGCGCACTCGACGCCGGGCGCACGGCGGCGGGGATCCGGGACCTGCTCGCCCGGACCTCCGTCACCCCCGTCCCGCAGTCGCTGGACTACCTCATCGAGGACGTGGCCCGTCGTCACGGTCGGCTGCGGGTGGGTACCGCCCTGTCCTTCGTCCGGTGCGACGACCCGTCTCTGGTCGCCCAGGTGCTCAGCTCCCCGGTGGCCGAGAACTGCGCACTGCGGACCGTCGCGCCTACCGTCCTCATCTCCCAGGCCCGGCCGTTGGACCTGGTGGAGGCCCTGCGCGAGCACGGGTTCGCCCCCGTCGTCGAGGACACGACCGGCGCCGTCGTCGCGTTGTCCCGGCCGGTGGCCCGTGTCCGGGAGAGCCGCATCACCCGCGCGCCCCGCGTCCCCACTCGCACGGCCACCCCCTCCGAACTGCGGGCGGCCGTCGCCGCGATGCGTTCGGCCGACCGGGTGCGCTCGGCGCGGGGCGCCTCCGGGGGCGCGTACACCGGCGAGGCCGCCATCGCCCGCCTGCACGACGCGGCGAGCACGGGCACCGCCGTGACCGTCTCGGTCGTCGACGCCCAGGGCCGGTCCACCGCGCGACTGCTCGTGCCGGCCTCCGTCGGTGGGGGTCGGATCGAGGGGATCGAGCCGGATTCCGCCGAGCCCGTCACCCTGCCGCTGCACCGCGTGATCTCCGTCTCCGACGTCGACCCGACCCGCTGACCCGGATTCCTGGACAATGGAGGGTCGGACCCACGCGGGTCCGGTGAGACCCCGAGGAGGGCCGAAGTGAGTGGTGGACCGCTGATCGTCCAGTCGGACAAGACCGTGCTGCTGGAGATCGACCACGAGCAGGCGAACGACGCGCGCCAGGCGCTGGCCCCGTTCGCCGAGCTGGAGCGCGCCCCCGAGCACGTCCACACCTACCGGATCACGCCGCTGGCGCTGTGGAACGCCCGGGCCGCCGGCCACGACGCCGAGCAGGTGGTCGACGTGCTGGTCAACTTCTCCCGCTTCCCCGTCCCGCAGCCGCTGCTGGTGGACATCGCCGAGACCATGGCCCGCTACGGCCGGCTCCAGTTGGTCAAGAGCCCGGTCCACGGACTGACCCTGGTCTCCCTGGACTCCGCAGTGCTCGCCGAGGTCAAACGCCACAAGAAGATCGCCCCGATGCTCGGCGCCGACATCGACACCGACACCGTCGTGGTGCACCCGTCCGAGCGCGGCCGCCTCAAGCAGGAGCTGCTCAAGGTGGGCTGGCCCGCCGACGATCTGGCCGGGTACGTCGACGGCGAGGCCCACGACATCGACCTGTCCACCGAGACCGAGCCCTGGGAGCTGCGCGACTACCAGCAGATGGCCGCCGACTCGTTCTGGGCGGGCGGCTCGGGTGTCGTCGTGCTGCCCTGCGGCGCGGGCAAGACGATGGTCGGGGCGGCCGCGATGGCCAAGGCCAAGGCCACCACGCTCATCCTGGTGACCAACACCGTCGCCGGTCGGCAGTGGAAGCGGGAGCTGTTGGCCCGCACCACGCTGACCGAGGACGAGATCGGCGAGTACTCCGGCGAGCGCAAGGAGATCCGCCCGGTCACCATCGCCACGTACCAGGTGGTCACCCGCAAGACCAAGGGCGTCCACCGGGCGTTGGAGCTGTTCGACTCCCGCGACTGGGGGTTGATGATCTACGACGAGGTGCACCTGCTGCCCGCGCCGGTGTTCCGGATGACCGCGGACCTGCAGTCCCGGCGCCGGCTCGGGCTCACCGCCACCCTGGTGCGCGAGGACGGCCGAGAGGGTGACGTCTTCTCCCTCATCGGACCCAAGCGGTACGACGCCCCGTGGAAGGACATCGAGGCGCAGGGCTGGATCGCCCCGGCCGACTGCGTCGAGGTACGGGTGACGCTCACGGAGAACGAACGGATGCTCTACGCCACCGCCGAGGCGGAGGACAAGTACAAGCTGTGCTCGACCGCACGGACCAAGATCCCTGTGGTCAAGAGCATCCTCGCCAAGCACGCCGGCGCCCCGACCCTGGTGATCGGTGCCTACCTCGACCAGCTCGAGGAGCTCGGCGACGAGCTCGAGGCCCCGGTCATCCAGGGCTCCACCTCCAACAAAGAGCGTGAGAAGCTCTTCAACGCGTTCCGCGCCGGGGAGATCTCCACGCTCGTGGTGTCCAAGGTCGCCAATTTCTCGATCGACCTGCCCGAGGCCAGTGTGGCCGTGCAGGTGTCGGGGACGTTCGGCTCCCGGCAGGAGGAGGCGCAGCGGCTGGGCCGGCTGCTGCGGCCCAAGCACGACGGTGGCCAGGCACACTTCTACTCGGTGGTCTCGCGCGACACCCTCGACGCCGAGTACGCCGCGCACCGGCAGCGGTTCCTCGCCGAGCAGGGGTACGCCTACCGGATCATCGACGCCGACGACCTGCTGGGGCCGCCGATCCCCGAGGTCGGCTGACGCCGGCGGCCACCCGCGGGTCCGGTCCGGACGGTTCCTGGGATACTGGACCCATGGCCGCCGATCGCACCCCCCGCGCCCCGCACGAGCAGTACCGCCTCGCCGACATCCCCGTCGACGACGCCTGGGTCCGCAAGCACAACGAGAGCCTCGCCGAGGTGCGGCGGCTGCAGTGGTCCGCGGGCATCCTCGGTGTGCTCGTCCTGGGCGCGACCGTGGGCCTGCTCATCTACTCCGGCTTCGAGGCCTGGGCCTGGATCGTCGCCGCGCTGGCCGGGGTCTTCGCTCTCGGATGCCTGGCGATGATCGGGTACATCCCGCGCAAGATGGGCTCGATGCAGCGCACCTACGCCACCTCGGAACTCGTCCCGGCCATCATCGCCGAGGTGCGCCCCCGCGGGCTGACCCTCCTGGCGCTGGTCGACCGTGCCGTCGACCGCTCCGCCGGAAAGCTCCCCGCACTGGCCGTCCGCAGCTGCGAGAAGCTCCCGGGTCACGACGTCCGCGTGGGCGAGCGCGTGCCGTGCGTGGCCGTGGTCGGCAACCGCAGCGCCCGCGGCGGCGACAACCTGTACCAGTTCATCTCACCCATGCCCGTTGCATGGGCGACCTCCGACAAGGCCGTCCTGCGCCGACTCGAGAAGGAGATCCCCTCCGGCGAGTGGGAGCGGGTGCGCCAGAACCTCGACCGGGTGGACGAGGTCTCGGCCACGCCGACGAGCCTGCTCCCCCTCGACTGAGCGGCCCCCCTCCCCCGGCATCTGCGCAAGCGACCGCCCTCACCCGGTTCCCGGCATCCGCGCGCCCTCGGCACGCCCGCACCCGTAGCCCGTCCGCGGCCTCACCCGCCGCCGGGTCCCGTGTGAACTAAGCGTCACGGGACCGTGATCCGACGCCACAGCCCTGCAACACCGCCTTCCTAACCTGTTCGGTACAGGCTCGAAGGAGGTCCAGGAATGACTGAGCACATCGTCGTCGTCGGGCACGGAATGGTTTCCCACCGCTTCGTCTCCACCCTCGGCTCGCACTACGCCGACGCCGACCTGACCGTCACGGTGATCGGCGAGGAACCCGACCCCGCCTACGACCGCGTGGGCCTGTCTGCCTACGTCGGCGCCTGGGAACGCGGGGCCCTGCACCTCGACGACGCCCGGCACTCGGGCGATCCGCGCGTCACCGTCCGCTCCGGCCACCTGGTCACCACGATCGACCGCGCCGCGCGGCAGGTCGAACTCGACTCCGGCGAGCGCATCGACTATGACACGCTGGTCCTGGCCACCGGTTCGCGCGCGTTCGTCCCGCCCGTGCCCGGTCACGACCTGCCCGGCTGTCACGTCTACCGCACGCTCGACGACCTGGACGCGATCCGCTCCGCCGCCGAGCGCGCCGGGGCCGGGGCGCGCGGCGTGGTGATCGGCGGCGGGCTGCTGGGACTGGAGGCCGCCAACGCGCTGAGCATGCTCGGGCTCGCCCCGCACGTGGTGGAGCGCAGCGACCGGCTGATGCCCGTCCAGGTCGACGCTCGCGGCGGCGCGCTCCTGCGCGATCTCATCAGCGACCGCGGGATCGACGTGCACCTGAGCGTGACCGAGACGGTGATCGAGCAGGGGGACCGTGCTGACGGTACCGGCGGGGTGCGGGTCGCCCTGACCTCCGACGACGGCGAGACGACCGCGGTCGAGGCAGCGGTCGTGGTGTTCTCCGTCGGTGTGCGCCCCCGTGACGAGCTCGCCCGCGGGGCCGGGTTGGCACTGGCCGAGCGGGGCGGCGTGCTGACCGACCGGGCGTGCCGCACCTCGGACCCGCACGTGTTCGCGATCGGCGAGTGTGCGGCCATCGAGGGCACCTGCTACGGCCTGGTCGGGCCCGGGTACGCCTCCGCCGAGGTGGTCGCCGCCCGGCTGGGCGACGGCCCGGACGCCGACGCCGAGTTCACCGGCGCCGACCTCGCCACCAAACTCAAGCTCATGGGGGTCGACGTGGCCAGCTTCGGCGACGCCCACGGGCGCACGCCCGGCTGCCTCGAGTTGGTGGTGGACGACCCCGTCACGCGCACCTACTCCAAACTCGTCCTCAGCGACGACGCCCTGACCCTGCTCGGCGGGGTGTTCGTCGGGGACGCGGGCCCGTACCAGCTGCTCAAGCCGCTGCTCGGGCGCACCTTGCCGTCGTCCAATCCCCTGTCCCTCATCACTCCCGGCGCCGCGGCGGACGGCGGGGGTGTCGGCGTCGAGTCGCTGCCCGACGACGCCCAGATCTGTTCCTGCAACGCCGTCACCAAGGGCACGCTGCGCGACGCGATCTGCGGCGGGGCGTGCGACGTCCCGGCACTCAAGGCGTGCACCCGCGCCGGCACCTCGTGTGGGTCGTGCCTGCCGCTCATGCGTCAGGTGCTCGAGGCCGAGGGCGTCGAGCAGTCCACGGCACTGTGCGAGCACTTCGACCAGTCCCGCTCGGAGCTGTTCGAGATCGTCACCGTCACCGGGATCCGGACCTTCTCCGGCCTGATCGGGCGCTTCGGCCGCGGCTCCGGCTGCGACATCTGCAAGCCCACCGTCGCCTCGATCCTCGCCTCGACCAGCTCCGACCATGTTCTCGACGGCGAGCAGGCCTCGCTGCAGGACACCAACGACCACTTCCTGGCCAACATCCAGAAGAACGGCACCTATTCGGTGGTCCCGCGGATGCCCGGCGGGGAGGTCACGGCCGATCAGCTCATCGTGATCGGCGAGATCGCACGCGACCACGACCTGTACGTCAAGGTCACCGGCGGCCAACGGATCGATCTCTTCGGCGCGCGTGTGGAGGAGTTGCCGCAGATCTGGCGACGCCTGGTCGACGCGGGCATGGAGTCCGGTCACGCCTACGGCAAGTCGCTGCGCACGGTGAAAAGCTGCGTGGGTACCTCGTGGTGCCGCTACGGCCAGCAGGACTCCGTGGGGATGGCGGTCCTGCTCGAGACCCGGTTCCGCGGGTTGCGGGCGCCGCACAAGATCAAGATGGGCGTCTCCGGCTGTGCCCGCGAGTGCGCCGAGGCGCGCGGCAAGGACGTCGGGGTGATCGCCACCGAGACCGGCTGGAACCTCTACGTCGGTGGCAATGGTGGCGCGACGCCGCGGCATGCCCAGCTGCTGGCCGGGGATCTCACCGACGACCAGCTCATCCGCTACATCGACCGCACGGTGATGTTCTACGTCCGCACCGCCGAGCGCCTGCAGCGGATCGCACCGTGGCTGGAGTCGCTCGAAGGCGGCATCGACCACCTTCGTGAGGTCGTCTGCTCCGACTCACTGGGGCTCGCGGCCGAGCTCGAGGGCCGGATGGAATCGCATGTCGAGGGGTACGTGGACGAGTGGGCGGCCGTCCTGGACGACCCCGACAAGCTCGGCCGGTTCGTCTCCTTCATCAACGCCCCCGAGGCGCCCGACCCCACCGTGCAGTTCGAGGAGCGCGACGGCCGCAAGGTGCCGGTCCTGCTCGGTTCGCCGTCCATGCCGGCCCGCGTCTGACGGTCCCGCGCCGGACACCGGCCAGCTCTGCCGGCCACCCCGCCCACGACTCCTGCTCACCAGCTCCGCCCACTACTTCCGCCCACGACTTCCGCTCACCAGTTCCGCCCACCAGGAGGAGATCCGTCATGACCACCACCCAGCTGTTCACCGCCACCCGCCCCGCTCCCGCATCGGGCGCCGCGCGCCCCGCCGAGATCGCCGTCTGCCCGGTCGGCCGCCTCATCCCGGGGCGTGGGGTCGCCGCCCTGCTGCCCGACGGCCGCCAGGTGGCGGTGTACAGGATCGACGACGACGAGGTACGCGCCGTCTGCAACATCGATCCCGTCGCCCGCGCGGCCGTGATGAGCCGCGGACTGGTGGGCGACCGCGCCGGCGAACCCGCTGTGATCTCGCCGATCGGCAAGCAGGCCTACGCGCTGGCCGACGGTCGCGGACTCGACGACCCCGCCCGCGGCATCTCGGTGTTCCCGGCCTGGGTCGACGCCGACGGCACTGTGTTCGTGGCCACCGAGCCCGCCTTCCGCCACGCCCGTGTGACCGCAGCCTAGGTTAGGCGCCGGGCCCCATCCGCCCGCCGCCGCCGCGGCCCGGTCCGAACCCGCCGCCGCCGGGGCCCCATCCGCCCGCCGCCCGGTCCGAACCGGCCGCCGCCGGGCTCGAGCAGCCCGCCGCCGGGCCCGCCCGGGCCGCGTCCAGCCCGCACCTGACAAAGGGGCAGCACACCCGCTCTCGGATGTGCTGCCCCTTTGGTTTGCGATGCCCGAATCCACACTCAGATCGGGGTTACGCCGGGAAAATGGACCACTCCGGGCGCGCAAGCCAAAGAGCCAGCGCATCCGGCGGCACATGCGCTGGCCGAATGCCCACCCCGCCCGACGGCCGCCCGGCCGAGGCCCGCTGAGCCCGCGGCGACGAACTGCGGCCGACCGAGCCCGCTGACCGCGGATGCCGACCGCAGCCACCAGCCGCAGGGTCCGAATTGCCCGACGCGGGGCCGAATGACAGTGGCCGCTGGCCGAGACCGCGGGTGCCTCAGACGTTGAGCCGGTACCCGCGCTTGACCACGGTGGTGACCAGGTCCGGCACCCCGAGTGCACGCCGCAGACGACCCATCGCGGTCTCGACGGCGTGCGGGTCCGTGCCGTCGCCGGGCAGCGCCGCCAGCAGGTCATCCCTGTTCACGCAGGCCCCGGGGCGCCGGGCGAGGACCCGCAGCAGCGCGAGTTGGGCCGGGGTCACCTCCGCGAGCCGGCCATCGACCAGCACCGCCGCCGCGCACACGGTCAGCTCGTGCCCGGCCACGTCGATCGGTGCGGTTCGGGCGGCGAGCTCGTCGGTCACGTGCCGCATGAGCGATCCCAGCCGCATGCGATCCGGGCTGGTGAAGGGCACGTCGAGTTCGGCAAGCGGCGCCGCGGTCACCGGCCCCACGCACAGGGCGGCGACGGGCCCGCGCAGCGCGTCCAGCAGGTCGTCGTACACGCCGAGCGCCTGCGCCCGCTCGAGCACCGACACCACCGCCGGCGCCGCGGTGAACGTCACGCCGTCGACACCCTGTCGGGCGATGGTGCACACCAGCTCGTCGAGTGCTGCGCGGTCCTCAGGAAGCTCCCAGCGGTAGACGGGCACCTCGATCACGTCGGCTCCCGCATCGCGCAGCCCGTCGAGCAGCACAGCCATTGGGTTCCACCCGGCGCCGGCGCCCTGCACCTGGACGCCGATCGTCAGGCCCTCCACGCCGCGCTCGAGCAGCATCGCCAGCAGTTCGGGGCTGGCCTCGCTCCTGGCGGAGGCGTGCTCGCGCAGGCCGGCGGCCCGGATCGCGCCCGTGGTCTTGGGCCCGCGCGAGTACAGCGGGGTCTGGCCCATCAGCGCGAGCAGGTCGTCAGCCAGGCCCCATTCCTCGCTCACCTGCAGCCACCAGCGCACCCCGGCCGCGGTGGTGAGCACCATCAGGTCGGCGGGCGCGGCGAGCAGACTCTCGGTGGCCTCGCGCACCACGGTGTCCTCGGCGATGGGGATCATGTGCATCGCGGGGGCGTGCAGGACGGTCGCCCCGCGTCGCTCGAGGAGTGTGCGCTGTTCGGATGCCCGTCGGGCGGCGGTGACGGCGACGGTGCGTCCGAGCAGCGGCAGGTCGGGGCCGGAGGTGGTCACGTCGGAGTCGGTCACACACCCATCATGGCCGAGGCGTGTGTCCGGCAGGTTTCCCTTCTTCGCGTCGGCCGCGGCCGATGCCGCCTCCTGTGTCCGTCCGTCCTGCGTCATCCGGCCTCCTGTAGCCAGTCGCAGATCCCGTCGACCGCCGGCGAGCACCCGCCGCAGCCCGTCCCGGCGCGGGTCCGCTCGGACAGCGCGCTGTGGTCGCGGGCCCCGTCGGTCCACGCCGCTACCAGGTCGCCCTTGCTCACGCCGTTGCAGCGGCACACCACTGCCGCGGCCGGCATGGTCGACGGCGTCTGCGCGGCCACCGCCTCGGCCCGGCCCAGCACGACCGACACCACGTCGTCGGGCACCGGCAGGGCGTCCTCGTACATCTGGGTGAGCATCCCGACCGGCTCCGGGTGGCCGATCAGCGCGGCGCCCACGACGCGGCCGCCCGCCACGTCGACGCGCGCGTACCGGCCGCGGGCGGGTTCGCAGAGCGTCGTGACCTCGATCTGGGCGCCGGTGTCGGGGCAGCGCGAACCGTAGACGTCCGCCGCGAGTGAACCCAGCGCCACCACGTCGATCCCGTGTGCCTTGAGTCTGGTGACCTGGGTGCCGCCGAGGTACCGGGCGTCGGGGTCCGCGCCGCTGAGCCGGGCGGCCAACACCACCGCCTGGTCCCACGCTGGCGCGACCAGCCCGCTGGCGACGCCCCGGTGCTCGGCGCAGTCGCCGATCGCGGAGATCTCGGGGTCGCTGGTGGTCAGCTCGTCGTCGATGACCACGCCGTGGCCCACCTCCAGTCCGGCGTCGCGCGCGAGGTCCGACCTGGGCGCGGACCCGGCGGTGAGTACGACCGTTCGGCAGCGCACCTCGCCGTCGTCGAGCGTCAGGGTGCTCCCGTCCCACCTTGTGGCGCGCGCGCCGGTCACCACCCGCATCCCGAGCGAGTCCAGCGCCCGGACCAGTACGGCGCCGGCGCCGACGTCGAGGCAGGCGTTCATGGGCCGGTCGCGGGGGTGGACGACGACGACGTCGCGCCCCGACGCGGCGAGAGCGCAGGCGATCTCCAGGCCGATGAAGCCCGCACCGACCACGGCGACGGGGCCGGGGTGGGCCGCGAGATGAGAGGTCAGTTCTCGCTGACCCGCGGCGTCCCGGAGGGTGAACGCCCCGGGCGCCAGGCTGCCGCCGGGGCCGCGGATGCCGTCTACTGGCGGGACGCGGGGTGCGGCGCCGGTGGCCAGGACCAGGTGGTCGTAGGCCACGCGTTCGCCGCCGGCGAGTTCCACCTCGCGGGTCGCCCGGTCGATGCCCGCGACGGACGTAGAGGTGCGCACCTCGATGTGGTTGCGCGCCCACCAGCCCGCCGGCTTGAGCCGGGCCACCGCCGACGCAACCGGGGGGGCCGCCGTCGGGCCTGCCGCAGAGGTCCCCGTCGGGCCTGCCGCAGAGGTCCCCGTCGGGCCTGCCGCAGAGGTCCCCGCCGGGCCCGCCGGGGGAGCCGCGACGGCGTGGGAGAGCATGATCCGGTTGTACGGCTCCTCCGGCTCGGCGCCCAGCACGGTCACCGACAACCGCTGCGGGTCCGGCTCGCCCACACGTAGCTCCTCGGCGAGGCGGGCGGCCGCCATCCCGGCGCCGACGATCACGACACGGCGCGCGCTCACGCCGCCTCCAGCCGGACCGCGCACACCTTGAACTCGGGCATCCGGCTGTGCGGGTCGAGCTCGGGCAGGGTGAGCAGGTTCGCCCGGCCGTCATCACCGAAGTGGAAGGGCAGGAACACCGTGTCGGTGCGCATGTCCTCGTCGCAGTGCACCACCGCTGCGACCGAGCCACGCCGCGAGACCACGAGCGCCGGATCTCCGTCCGCCAGTCCGGCGGAGCGCGCCACGACGGGATGGACCTGCACCCACATCCGTGGTTCGGCGGCGTCGAGTTCGACGACCCGCCGGGTCTGGGCCCCGGATTGGTAGTGCGCGAGTAGGCGGCCCGTGGTGCCGAGCAGCGGGAACGCGGTGTCGGGTGGTTCGGCGGGCGACCGCGGTTCGTCGACGACGAACCGGGCGCGCCCGTCGGCGGTGGCGAAGCGGTCGAGGAACAACCGCGGCGTGCCCCCCGGCGAGTCGGCGCCGCACGGCCAGTGCAGTGCCTCGCCGGAGTCGAGCCGGTCCCAATCGATCGCGGAGTAGTCGGCCTTGCCGCCCGCGGAGGCGCGGGTGAGCTCGCCGAACACCTCGCGCGCATCGGTCGGGAACCGCTCGGGCCCGCGGTCCAGGCGGCGGGCGAGCTCGTGCCAGATCCACAGTTCGTCGCGCACCCCGGCGGGCGGGGTGATCGACCGGCGACGTCGCAGGACGCGGCCCTCGAGGTTGGTCAGCGTGCCCTCCTCCTCCGCCCACTGCGGCACGGGCAGCACGACATCGGCCAGGGCCGCGGTCTCCGAGAGGACGAAGTCGGCCACGACCAGCGTGTCCAGCGCGCGCAGCCGCTGTGCGACCCGGTCGGCGTCGGGTGCGGAGACCACCGGGTTGGATGCGTGCAGCAGCATCGCGGTCGGACCGTCCGGCTGCCCGAGCGAGTCGAGCAGTTCGAACGCTGACAGGCCCGGGCCGGGGATCTGCGCCGGGTCGACGCCCCACACCGCGGCGACGTGCGCGCGGGCGGCGGGGTCGCTGATGGAGCGGTACCCGGGCAGCTGGTCGGCCTTCTGGCCGTGTTCGCGCCCGCCCTGCCCGTTGCCCTGGCCGGTGAGCGTGCCGTAGCCGCTCCCCCGCCGGCCGGGCAGTCCGAGCGCCAGGGCCAGGGCGATCACCCCGCCCACCACGGCGGTTCCGTCGGCGTGCTGTTCGGCGCCGCGGGCGGTGAGGATGTAACTGCCCGCCCCGGCGTCGCGCGCGGCGGCGAGCAGCGTCACCGCCTGCTCGAGCTGTGCCACCGAGACGCCGGTGACGCGTTCGGTGCGGTCGGGCAGCCAGGCCGCGGCCTGCGCCCACGCGTCCTCGAATCCGCTGGTGCGCTCGGCGATGTACTGCGTGTCGACCGCGCCGGTGACGACGGCGAGGTGCAGCAGCCCCAGGGCGAGTGCGGCGTCCGTGCCGGGACGCAGACGCAGGTGCACGCCGCCCCCGTCGAGGGCGCGCCGCGCGGTGGCACTGAGCCGGGGGTCGGCCACGACGAGCCCGCCGGAGCGCGCCGCGGTGTCGAGGTGCTGGAGGAACGGAGGCATGGTGTCGGCCGGGTTGGCGCCGATCAGCAGGACGGCCCGGGCGTCGGAGAGGTCGGTCACCGGGAACGGCAGCCCGCGGTCCAGGCCGAAGCTGCGGTTCGCGGCCGCCGCGGCGCTGGACATGCACCAGCGGCCGTTGTAGTCGATGAGCCGACTGCCCAGCGCGAGTCGCGTGAACTTGCCCAGCTGGTAGGCCTTCTCGTTGGTCAGCCCGCCGCCGCCGAACACGGCCACGCCGTCCGGCCCGCCGGCGTCCTGGGCCCGGCGGATCCCCTCGACGACCCGGTCCAGGGCGGTGTCCCAGTCGCAGGGCTGTAGGCGGCCGTCGCGGCGGACGAGCGGAGTGGTGAGCCGGTCAGGGTGGCCGAGGAGTTCGCCCGCCGTCCATCCCTTGCGGCACATCCCGCCGCGGTTGGTGGGAAACCACGCGGGCGCCACCTCGGTGGTGCCGTCGGCCACTGGCGTCACCGTCATGGCGCACTGCAGCGCGCAGTAGGGGCAGTGGGTGTGGCCGGGCCCTCCGCCGGTGGGCCGTCCCTCGTCAAGGCCGGCCTCGGCGGGGATGGCCTCGGTAGGGCCGGTCACCGCCGGCTCCTGCACCGTCGTCAGGTTCGGCAGCGCCGGGCTGCTGCGGACGGTCGTCATGGTGGTCTCCTCGTCGTCGTCGCCCCTCGTGTCCACCGGTCAGCGCGCGGTGGGTACCGCTTCCTCCGTGGCGCCACCGGCTTCGGCGCCACCGGCCCCGGCCCGGGTCTTCTCCGGCGCCGCTCCGCCCGCCACCGTCGCACGGACCGGTCCGGACTTGGCCGCGGTCGGGCGCCGCAAGTAGACCGTCCACGTGATCACGGCGGCCACCACGTAGAAGACGGTGAACACCACGAACGCCGAGGTGGCGGACCCGGACGACTGGTAGGAGCTGCGCAGCGTCATGTTGATGAGGAAACCGCCGAAGGCGCCGACCGCGCCGGCCACCCCGATGAGCGCGCCCGAGTGCGCACGGGACCACGCCGCGCGGGCCGCCTCCGGCAGGTCCAACCCATGGCTGCGGGCCTCGTAGACGCTGGGGATCATCTTGTAGACCGACGCGTTGCCCATCCCGGTGAGCGCGAACAGCGTCAGGAAGGCCACGAAGAACAGGACCAGCGCCCCGCCCGAGAGTCGGCCCCCGTCGGCCGCCTGGATGCTCGAGGTGACGATCAACGCCACCGTGGTGACGGCCATGGCGAGGAACGTCACCAACGTGACCCGGGCGCCGCCGAACCGGTCGGATAGGCGCCCGCCCATCATGCGGGTCAGCGATCCCAGCAGCGGGCCGAGGAAGGTGATCTGCGCGGCGTGCAGGGCGGCGTCGGCCGGGGACTGCCCGTTGCCGGTGAAGGTCATCGTGAGCATCTGGCCAAAGGCGAAGCTGAAGCCGATGAACGAGCCGAAGGTACCGATGTAGAGCAGCGACAGGACCCACCCGTCGCGATCGGTGGACACGTCCTTCATGCTCGCCACGTCGACGCTGTGGTGCTCGAGGTTGTCCATCTTCAGCGCCGCGCCGATGCCGGCGACCACCAGCAGCACCAGGTAGACCGCGATCACCCAGTGCGGGGAGCGGTTACCGGCCACGGCGATCACCAGCAGCCCGACCACCTGAATGGTGGCCACGCCGAGGTTGCCGCCGCCCGCGTTGAGGCCCAGCGCCCAGCCCTTCATGCGCTGCGGGAAGAAGGCGTTGATGTTGGTCATGGACGAGGCGAAGTTGGCGCCGCCCAGGCCCGCGAGGGCGCCCACCACCAGGTACAGCCACAGGGGTTGGCCGGGGTTGGCCATGATCCACAGCATCGCGCCGGCAGGGATGAGCAGGACGAACGCGGAGAACATGGTCCAGTTTCGACCGCCGAACGTCGCCGTGGCCAGCGTGTACGGGATGCGCAGGAAGGCGCCGGTGAGGGTGACCACCGCCGAGACCAGGAACTTGTCCGGCGCGTCCAGCCCGTAGACGTCCTCCGGCATGAACAGCACCATCACCGCGAACAGCGTCCACACCGAGAACCCCACGTGCTCGGCGAACACCGACCAGTAGAGGTTGCGCATGGCGGTCTTTCTGCCGCCTGACTCCCACTGCGCGTCATCCTCCGGATCCCAGTTCTCGATCACGTGTGAGCGTGTCATCTCTTTGGCCCCTCCCCGGCTAACGGGTGCCCCCTCGGCACCCTGTGCCACGCAATCGTAGGAATCCGCTGTTTCCCTCGCGCTACCCGTCGTGACGGTCCCGTCACGGTGTACTCACGTATAGCGATTCGGACTGTGAGGGGCCTGCGGCCGTGGTGAACTGGGTCCCGACCACCCCGGTTCACCACCCCGCGTCCTCGGCGTCGTCGCCGCCGCCGCACTCGCCGCGGGCCTCGCACCCGCGGCCTCGGCGCAACCCGTCCAGACGTGGAGGGCCCCGTTCCCGCCGCCCGCGCCCATCCCCGCGGATGTGACGTTCGTGGACCGACAGGCCACCGTCGACGCCGGCGACCCGGCGTTCTGGGTGCCCGGACCACTGAAGATGCGGGTAGTCTCCCCGGCGCCCGTCGACTCACCCACCTGGTGCAGCGGCTACTGGAGCAGACCCGGGCATCGGTGCTGGCAGGTGGGGCCGGACGGGCAGGCCACCGAACTGCGCCGGATCTCCTTCGCCAGCGACCTGTGGGACGGCTCGTCCGCGCCCTGGGGACAGGACGCCTACCGGGCCGGGTACCAGCTCGCCATCGACCGGGGCTGGGACTGCAACTCGGGCGGAATCCACGTGCCCACCGGATCGGGTACCACCTACTCGACCATGATGCCGCTGGGGGGCGACTCCGCCGACGCCGATGTGTGGGTGGCCCCCGGGTTCCTTCCCGGTAGCTGACCGCGCACGGCGTCGAACTAGCCTGGGTCCCGACCACCCCGGCCGAAAGGATCCGTAGCCGTGCCGTTTCCCCTGGATGTCCCCGAGTCCGAGCTGCGTAGGCGGCGGAGCCAGAAGTGGGTGGCGTACCCGGAGGACGTCCTGCCGCTGTTCGTCGCGGAGACCGACGTCCTGCTGGCCCCGGCGATCCGGGAGCGCCTGGCCGCCGCGGTGGCCGACGGTGACACCGGGTACTTCGCCGAGATCGAGCACCTGTCAGGGGTGTGCGCCCGCTACTACTCGCGGTTCGGTTACGAGGTGCCGGCGGACTCGGTGGTCCCGGTCAACGACGTGGGCGTGGGGGTGCGCGAGTCACTGGCCCGGATCCTGCCGGCCGGGAGCGGCGTCGTGTACACGCCGCCCGTGTACATGCCGTTCGGGCCGTGGATCCGGCGCGTGGGGATGTCCCCGATCGCGGTGCCGTTGGTAGACCACGACGGCGAGGACCCGCGCCTGGACCTGGCCGGCATCGAGCGTGCGTTGGCCGACGGGGCCCGGGCCGTGCTGTTGAGTCACCCCCACAATCCCACGGGAATCCTCCACTCGCAGGCCGAGTTGGCCGAGCTCGCCGAGCTGGCTGCGCGATACGACGCCGTGGTGGTCTCCGACGAGATCTGGGCGCCCCTGACCATGCCCGGGGTCGAGTTCACCTCGTTCCTCGCCGCCTCCGACACCGCGCGCGAGGTGGGGCTCGCGATCTCGTCGGCGTCCAAGGCGTTCAACCTGGCCGGGCTCAAGTGCGCGTTCGTGGTCAGCGGCAACCCGGAGCGGTTCGAGGTGCGGCGCTCCGCGCTGTCGGGCGCCGTGGGGCACTTCGGTGCACTGGCCGCGGTGGCAGCGCTGACCGGGTCCCTGGACTGGCTCGAGGACATGAACGCCGCGCTGGCCGCGAACCTCGACCTCATGGAGACGCTGCTGGCCGAGCACCTGCCCCGTGCCCGGTGGCGGCGGCCCGACGCCGGGTTCGTGGCGTGGATCGACCTGCGCGCCTGCCCGGGCCTCGGCGACGACCCGGCCGCCGCGTTCCTCGACGAGGGGCGGGTGGCGCTGAGCCCCGGCCCCGCGTTCGGCTCCCAGGGCAGGGGCTTCGCCCGGGTGAACTTTGCCTGCTCCGAGGAGCTGCTCACCGAGGCGTTCGTGCGGATGGGCAGGGTCGCCGCCGAGCGCGGCTGAGGTCTGCTGGCACCACCCCCGCGGCCGGCGCGTGGAGTCGCCCGGCCGGCGCGTGGAGTCGCTGAGTCAGGCGGCCGAGCGCTCGCACCTGGGTCGACACTGCACTTGGTGACTCCGCGCGCGAGCCGGAACTGAGTATTCGTTGTTCTGGGGGGCAGTCGTATTGGGTCTGGGAGCCGGTGGCTGCTTGACGCCTTGGACGGCGTCGGAGCCATCGTTATTCGGCTTGAGAGCCACCTTCTTAGGCTCCTTCCGCTGGGTGTAACGGGCACCTGGCGGAAGGAGCAGTACCCAATGGTGAGGAAGATCAAGGCG
>NZ_LSSV01000014.1:0-342 GCF_001658045.1 Dietzia sp. 111N12-1
CCGCGCCTACCCGGAGGTTGACCTGCACTTGGTGATGGACAACTACGCGACCCACAAGACCCCGGCGGTGAAGGTGTGGCTGGCACAGCATCCGCGGTTCCACGTGCACTTCACCCCGACGTCCGGATCCTGGCTCAACCTCGTGGAAGTCTGGTTCGGGATCATCGACCGGCAGGCCATCCGCCGTGGTGTCTTTACATCTGTCAAGGACCTCAATGCCAAGATTCGCCAGTTCATCACGGGCTGGAACGACCGCAAACACCCGTTCGTCTGGACTAAAACTCCCGAACAGATCCTCGCGAAAGCGAACCCTAAACCAACTTCAGAAACGCGACACTAGCG
>NZ_LSSV01000015.1:0-319 GCF_001658045.1 Dietzia sp. 111N12-1
TGACCTGCCGCGTTGATTTCGGACAGCGGAGTTGATGGTTTCTCTACGCTGCCGTTGCCGGCTGGAGGCCAGCGTAGTGCACCTCGTTCGGGCGCTTGTAGCCGAGCGCTGAATGGCGTCGTCGGGTGTTGTAGAACCCCTCGATGTAGCTGATGACGTCGCGCCTGGCCTGCCGCTTCGTGGCGTAGACGGTGCGGTGGACGCGTTCGTTCTTGAGCGCGGAGAAGAACGACTCTGCCATCGCGTTGTCCCAGCACACGCCCGTTCTGCCCATCGAGGAACGCATCCCCAGGTCCGTGACCAGCTTGCGGTAGTCGCC
>NZ_LSSV01000016.1:0-314 GCF_001658045.1 Dietzia sp. 111N12-1
GTGTCTCAGTCCCAATGTGGCCGATTACCCTCTCAGGTCGGCTACGTATCATTGCCATGGTGAGCCGTTACCCCACCATCTAGCTAATACGCCGCGGGACCATCCAAAAGTGATAGCCGAAGCCATCTTTCAAACTCGGACCATGCGGTCCAAGTTGTTATGCGGTATTAGCATCTGTTTCCAGGTGTTATCCCCCGCTTCTGGGCAGGTTTCCCACGTGTTACTCACCAGTTCGCCACTCACTCAAATGTAAATCATGATGCAAGCACCAATCAATACCAGAGTTCGTTCGACTTGCATGTATTAGGCACGCC
>NZ_LSSV01000017.1:0-240 GCF_001658045.1 Dietzia sp. 111N12-1
ATCCGGATTTACTGGGTGTAAAGGGGGCGCAGACGGCAGCGCAAGCCAGGAGTGAAAGCCCGGGGCCCAACCCCGGGACTGCTCTTGGAACTGCGCGGCTGGAGTGCAGGAGGGGCAGGCGGAATTCCTGGTGTAGCGGTGAAATGCGCAGATATCAGGAGGAACACCGGTGGCGAAGGCGGGTCTCTGGGTAGTAACTGACGCTGAGGAGCGAAAGCATGGGTAGCGAACAGGATTAGA
>NZ_LSSV01000018.1:0-209 GCF_001658045.1 Dietzia sp. 111N12-1
CGATCACCCTCTCAGGTCGGCTACGTATCGTCGCCTTGGTAAGCCATTACCTTACCAACTAGCTAATACGGCGCGGGTCCATCTATAAGTGATAGCAAAACCATCTTTCACTATAGAACCATGCGGTTCTATATGTTATCCGGCATTAGCCCCGGTTTCCCGGAGTTATTCCAGTCTTATAGGTAGGTTACCCACGTGTTACTCACCCG
>NZ_LSSV01000019.1:0-104704 GCF_001658045.1 Dietzia sp. 111N12-1
TTCGCCGCGATAATCGCGCTGACACCGCTGGTGGCCGCTACCACCACCGTGCGGTTGTGTTCGACAGCGCGCAGCCGCGACATCGCCAGCTGCTGATAGGTCATGTCGGTATCGCCGAAGGTTGCATTGTTCGTTGGTACCGCGATCAACTGCGCCCCCGACCGAACCGACTCGGATACCAGATCATCGAACGCGACCTCATAACAGGTGGCCACAGCGAGCGGTGTCTCATCGATGGTCACCACACCATCGCCGTTACCGGGCACGAAGTTGCCCGCCTGCGCGGCATAAGGCGAAAGCTTGCTCACGATCGATCGCATTGGCAGATATTCACCAAATGGAACCAGGCGTCTTTTGTCGTGCGCATCGCCAGGTCCTGTTCCTTGCTCCCACACCAGCGCTGTATTTCGGGTGGTACCGGAGCCAGTGGACACCACCGCCCCCACAAGGATCGGAGCGCCGATCGTCTCTGTGGCCGCATCGATCCGCTCTGCAGCGTCGGCATTGCGAAACGGGTCGATGTCTGATGCGTTCTCCGGCCAGATTACCAGATCTGGTGCGGGCTTCACTCCCGCGGCGACCTCGGCGGCGAGAGCGTCGGTACGAGCCACATGATTGTCCAGTACAGCGCGCCGTTGCGCGTTGAAATCCAGACCGAGTCGGGGCACGTTGCCCTGGACTAGGGCAACCGTTTTAGAGGGGGTGGTGACCGCTGCGGTAGGGACGGGCATCGAGCCGAGTGCAGAGGCGGTCACAAGCACCGACCCGAGCAGCGACACCGAGCGCCAGGCGGAGCGCCGAGCAAGTCCGACGACCACTGCAGCCGTTGCGCTGCCCACCAGTGCAACGGACAGGCTCACCCCTGGCGCCCCAGCGATCTGAGCGATCGCCAGCAATGGTCCATCAGTCTGACCGAACGCCAGCCGGCCCCAGGGAAACCCACCGAAGGGCAGGCGCGCTCGAACCGCTTCGGTGGCCACCCAGCAGCACGCGATCCACAGTGCAGCCCCGGGCAGCCGCGCCACCAGTGCGGTGGCCCCAGCGAAGACAGCGACTGCCACGGCCTGTAGCGCCGCTAATGCTAGCCAGGGGACAGCGCCGACATAAACCCCCACCCAGGGCAGTAAAGGTACGAAGAACCCGAGACCAGCCAGGTATCCCAGTCCGAACGCGCCGCGCACGCCGATCCCTCGGACCGACAGAACCAAAATGGCAAGACCGGCCGGGGCGAGAAACCACAAGGATAGAGGCGGGAAACTGGTGTACAGCAGTATTCCTGCGCCCAATGACGACACCATTCGACCAAGCGCACGGCCGACGGGGTGACTATTTAGCCACCGCCGAGAAGGCGTTGACCGCGGTTGATTTCGGGTAACCCCGCCCATCCTGAGGCCGACTGCTGGCAGTACCACCGATTGCGGCCCACGGTTCTTCTGTCGTGTTGTCATGTCACGCTCGCGAGGTGCGCTCTCGTCTTCCGCAGAGGTCGCGGGGGGAGCGAATCGAACCCGTTCACGGCCTCGCTGAGTCCACGCGCGCGGCCCCGGAGCGGGGCCCGGCACATGCCTCCGACCGGGACGCACAGAGCGGATCGGAAGCATATCTGCCGGGTCACCCGGCGAGCTGGCCGATCTGGAACTCGGCGAGCCGCGATTGTGGCTGGGACGCTCCACTGTGCTGGTCGGTGAAACTCTCTGTCCCGTCTGTGCCGCACAGCTGCTCGATCCGGTCCGGCCCGCCCGGGTGTTGGTCGACCCACGCGGTGAGGTCGTAGACGATGTTCTCGATCACGGTCCAACACGAGTCGGTCGAATCGTTCTGCTGGACCTCGGCCATCGTGACCTGTTTCTCGGCTCTCTCGCCCGTCTGGAGCTGCTCTGCCTGTTCTGGCGCGCCCGTGTCGTTCCCGGCGCAGCCCACAGCTAGGAGCAGGGCGGCGGTGGTGCCGGAGGCGGTGAGTGTCCTGCGCAGTCTCATTCGATCTCCTCGTATAGTGATCTACCGAAAGTCCAGGCGGCCAGCCACGTACACAGGACCGTGAGCACCAGTGCTACGCCGATGTGAAATGCCAAGGTCGAGCTGCCCCCTAAGCTCGCTTGGGCGAACGTGGCCCCGAACAGGACGAGGGCGACGACTGCAGCCCAGCGACCTCGCCGTGTAGCCCACGCGCGCCACCCTAGAACCAGAGCCAGCACGCCGGTGAGGACATGAAGGGCGATGGCGGCCGAGCTGTGGACGTCCAGACTGGTGCCGTCCTGGACCAGCACCCCTGCCGAAGTGAAGAGGAGTCCGAGGGCGCTGACTGTCACTAACGCCACCGCTCGTGCGAGCAACAACAATCGTCCGGAAATCTGTAAATCTTGTGATCGCGACACTTTCCCTTTCTCGAGCTGCTCGTCCACTTCTTCGTGGTGGGAGGCGGCCGGCGACCCGCCCCACTTGTCCCCCAATGCCGCACGCACTGTCACATCTGGAGATTGTGCTGTGCTGACCTCTTGATTCGGTCGGGGTTTGATGAAGGTCTGATCAAGATCCCGGACGTGACGGTCGCTGACGCGGTGCTGATTTGGTGCGCGGCCAGTTGGGGTGAACCTGGGTGAAGCCTGTCAGGACGTCCAGCTTCCGAAGGCCTTCCCATGTCGCCCACGTAGTCCCTGACACTCGCAACAGGCAGCTTGATGAACGCTGCCAGAGGCTGTGGTCAGAGGGAGACTCTAGGCACGATGCACGCTGGTGGGGGCCGCTCCCGGTCGTTCTTCGACACGGGTGACGAGGCCCCCACTTCTTGCGACGGCGGACTCTGCTCGTCTAAGTTCGAGCAGAAGTCACATCACGAAACCATCACGATATAGCGGCAGGGGAGACACGGCGGCAGTGGAGCGAAGACGTGCACACCGCAAGGAACACCCTTCAACTGTCGACATCTGGGCGAGTTCTGGTCGCCCTCGAGGTGGCGGTACGCATCGCCAACCCTCCGCCCGGCCCGAGTTACGCGATCAGGTCGTCGTCGTCACGGTCGCCGCCGGGGCCATCGTGTCCTCGATAAGTTTTCTAGTGGACCAGCACACAGAGGCTGGTGGTGAGCACATTCACCTAATCGCGCACGAGGAGTCGATCAGTCCTGCTGGCCAGTCTGGAGACATAGCCCTTCCCCCGGCTGAACTGCCTGGGCCCGTTGCGGTGCAAGGCGACCTCCCGCTGGAGAGCGCTGCCGCCATGGTGTCGTCATTGGCGGCAGGCACCGAAATCGACGCTCGCCGGCAAGTTGCCGAGGAGACCGCGCGCCGTCCAACAGCAGCGATGCCGACAGTCGGGACCCTCACGTCTGAGTTCGGCCAACGCTGGGGCTCGCTCCACGGCGGCATCGATATCGCAAACGCGATCGGAACCCCGATCGTGGCGGCCACTGACGGGACCGTCATCGATGCCGGCCCGGCGCAAGGGTTCGGCAATTGGGTCCGACTGCTGTCGGATGAGGGCACGATGACCGTTTATGGACACATGGAAGAGGTTCTCGTGTCCACGGGCCAGCGTATACAGGCTGGACAGACGATTGCCCTCATGGGAAGTCGTGGCTTTTCCACCGGTTCACACTTGCACTTCGAGGTGTGGTTGAACGAGGGACGGGAGCGCGCCGACCCCATCGAGTGGCTCCGGCAAAACGGTATCGCGACCAACTGAGTCAGCCCTTGGAATGAGCCGGGGTCTGCGGTAAGGAGATCGTGAATCGGGCGCCGCGGCCGAGCCCGTCACTGTGAACGCGGATATGGCCTTCGTGGGCTTCGACGAGTGCACGGGTGATGGTGAGTCCGATGCCGCTTCCTCCGTGTGCCCGGTCGCGTGCGGTGTCGACGCGGTAGAAGCGGTCAAAAATGTGGTCGAGGTGCTGCGCTGCGATGCCTTCACCAGTGTCGGCGATAGTGATCTCCACGTTCCCCTCGTGTAGGCGACTGGTGACGGTGACCATCCCACCTGAATCGGTGTGGCGGAGCGCGTTGTGCAAAAGGTTGGTCAGGACCTGGTTGATTCGATCACTGTCGACAGTGATCGGTACTGCCTGATCAATACGCGCTTGGAGCATCACATTCTTGTGCGAGTACTCGGGGCGCAGGGCGTCGATCGCGGCCGCGATGATGCTGCGAGTGTCGGTACCGATGGGGATGAGACGCGTGAGGTGTTCTTCGGCTCGGGACACCGCGCTGACGTCGTGAGCGAGCCGGCCTAGCCGACCAGTCGCGGTTCGCAGAATGCGCAGCGTGTCGTCGTCGAGTGCACGGACACCGTCTTCGATCGCCTCAAGGTGGGATTCGAGCGTGGCCAGGGGAGTCCGCAACTCGTGTGCGAGATCTGAAAGCATCCGTCGGCGTGTGGTTTCGGTGGCATCTAGTCGTCGTGCCAGTTCGTTGAAGCTGACGACAAGATCGTCGAATTCACGACCTATTCTCGGCTCGTGCACTCGTGAGTCGTATTGTCCACCGGAGATCTGCTGGACTGATCGGGTGACCGGGGTGATCGATCGTTGAACGCGGCGGGCGATGTAGCCGCTGACAGCCAGCGACAAGATCACCGATACCGCCAGTGCGATCGACCAAGACAGCATCATTGACGAGTTGAATGCCTCCTCCATATGGGCTGCTTCGGAGGAGTTCTGTGACAGTCCGGCCATCTCCAGATGCTCGTGGAAGATCCCGGGGGCAAGTATTGCGGCGACGACCCAGGCACTGACTGCGAAACCGATCATCACAAAAGCGAGCGCCGCCAGTAGCCGGGTACCGAAGGTGGCAGTGGTGAACCACCGCTTGAGGCGCGTCACGTTGTCACCCAGATCGATCCGGCTCACTGACCATCTCCGGTGCGGTAGCCGACACCGCGGACGGTGCGGATGTACGCGCCCCGGGACGCAGTGTCTCCGAGCTTGCGTCTCAGGTGCCCGATGTGGACATCAACCAGGTGCGTGTCGCCGACCCAGTCAGGCCCCCAGATGGCACTGATCAACTGCGTCCGGGACAGCACCAAGCCGGGGTCTCGCGTCAGTGCCGCCAAGAGGTCGAACTCGGTCCTGGTCAACTGAACCGGGGTGGTGTCGACGGTGACCTCGCGGCCTTCGACGTCGATCGCCAGTGCCCCAATCCTTCGCAGCTCTCTGCGTTCGGAGGCCGCAGACGGGGAGCGTAAGGCTGTAGACGATCGAGGACGGCGCAGCATGACTTGGATGCGGGCCATGAGCTCTCGTGGGCTGAACGGTTTGGTCATGTAGTCGTCGGCTCCCACGGACAGTCCGATGAGGGTATCGACCTCCTCGGTGCGGGCGGTGAGCATGACGACATACGCATCGGAAAAGGTGCGCAACTGGCGGCACACTTCGACGCCGTCCAGTCGCGGAAGGCCGAGGTCTAGCACGACGACGTCGGGATCAATCTGCCGGATCAGGTCGACTGCATCCTGCCCGTCGTGAACGATCGTGATGTCGAAGCCCTCGCGGGTCAGATAGGTACCGATGAGATCGGCGAGCTCACGCTCATCTTCGATGACCATCGCCCGCAGCCCTGCGGTCGCGCGCGTGGTCGGTGACTCACCTTCAGGTCCGGCGTCTCGAGAATCGGATGTGAACATAAGGCCTCAATCATCGTCGTAGGTCTGCCACTGGCGCCTATCGCATGCTTGATCTTGATCAGACCTTCATCAAACCCCCACCGAATCAATGGGGTCGGCGAAGGACAATCTACAGATGTGACTATGCGTGCTACAGCGGTGCTGATGATGCTATGAAGCCGGTGACGCCCCACCGAAGCTGCCCCTCGTTCCGGTTCGTCGCACCGGGAACGGCAGAGGGGACTCATATCAGTGCCTAGGATGGCTCCGGTCACCGCGTTCCTGCGGAACTCATGGCGCACTCTCACCGCGATGCGCACGGCATTGATTCTGCTATTTCTGCTGGCAGTGGCGGCGATACCGGGGGCACTCCTGCCGCAGCGCAGCCTCAACCAAGGAAACGTCAATCAGTACATCGCGGACAACGGCTGGCTGGGGGAGTTCTTCGACAAGCTCCAGCTGTTCGACGTGTTCTCCAGCTGGTGGTTCACAGCCGTGTACGTGTTGCTGTTTATATCGCTGGTGGGCTGCCTGACACCGCGGTCGATTGATCTAGTCAAACAACTCAAGGCCCCGCCGCCGCTTGCCCCGCGTAACCTTGCACGCCTGCCGCATCATGCGGCGTACCGGACCACGGCCACGCCGGAGCAGGCCGCGGACCAGGTCCAAAAGAGCCTCAAGGGCTGGCGGGTCCGTCGCAACAACGGGGACGGTCGCGTGTCGGGCAGCATCGAGTTGTCCGCGGAGCGCGGGTATGCGCGCGAGGTGGGCAACATCGTATTCCACTTCGGCTTGCTGTTCCTGCTGATCGCGTTCGCGGCCGGCAAGTTCGTGTACGCGGAAGGCATGCGGGTGATCATCGCCAACGAGGAATCGCCGGCCTTCTGCAACACCACGCCTAGTGCGTACGACTCGTTCCGGGCAGGTCTGCTGGTAGACGGCACTGACTTGGCGCCGTTCTGTATCAAGGTCGAAGACTTCCGTACCGACTATCTACCCAATGGCCAGGCGGAGATGTTCACCTCCAACATTCGCTTCAGCGAGGAGGTCACCACCACCGATCCAGACACATGGGAACCCTACACATTGCAGGTCAACCACCCGCTGCGCATCGGCGGCACCCGTGTCTACCTCCAAGGTCACGGCTTCGCGCCCACGTTCACGGTCACGTTCCCCAACGGCGAAACCCGTACAGACACAGTGCAGTGGCAACCGACGGACCTGTTGACTTTTCTCTCCTCCGGCATCATGCGCTTTGATCCGCCAGCCGGCATGTACCCGGACATCGACGACCGCCTTGAGCAGCAGATCGCCATCCAGGGGCTGTTCGCACCGACCGCCTCGTTCGACGGCACCATACTCAGCTCCCGTTTCCCGCGGATGGACGACCCGGCGGTGGCGATCGACGTCTACCAGGGCAACGCCGGCCTGGACAATGGCGGCGCACAGTCGATCTTCTCGCTGGACCCCGACCTAATGGAGTCGGGCGCGTTGGAGCGTAGGGCCCGCGTCAACCTCATGCCCGGCGAATCCACGACCCTGCCCGATGGCACCGAGGTTCGCTTCGACGGAGCCGACGAGTTCATCAACATCCAGGTCTCGGAGGACCCTACTCAGATCTGGGTTGGCGTGTTCGCTGCCGTCATGGTGGGTGGACTCGTCCTGTCATTGATGGTCCGTCGCCGAAGGATCTGGGCACGGATCATTGTCGACGAGGCCCAGGCGACCCGCGTCGACCTGGGCGGCCTCGCCAAGACGGACAGATCGGGCTGGGGCCGGGAATTCGACGACCTCCGGGACCGGCTGGCCACCATTGCTACTGCTACACCCGTCTTGCCCGAACCTAGCGACACTGCATCTAGTCGAGGCGACGACCCCGACGCTTCGTGGAAGGACAACATCCGGTGAACACTGTAATTCTCGCGCAGGGACTGCCTGTCAACGAGACGCTCTCCACCTACAGCGACCTGGCGTATAGGTCCGCGTTCGGTCTATACGTGCTGGCGCTTGTCGCATCGTTGATCTACTACGCCGGATTCCGGGTAGCCAAGGTGACTAAATCAAGCCGGAACCTAGTGGGTGCCGGTGGGCCCGGGCTCACAGAATCAACCTCTCTCACCGACACCGGAGACGAGGACCGTGAGTCCGCAGGCAGTGTCCGCTGGGCACGGATCGCACAGCTATTCATCATCATCGCCTTCCTCTTCCAAGCGGCTGCGCTGATCCTGCGCGGGGTGGCCACAGGTCGCTTCCCGTGGGGCAACATGTACGAGTTCATTCTGGCCACCACGCTGCTGGGAGTGGGCGCCGGGCTGATTTTCCTGCGCAAGCCGGCCCTACAGGTGGCCTGGCCATTCGTACTGGTACCGGTTCTGATCCTGCTGTTTTTCGGCGGCACCAACCTGTATTCCGAAGCCTCTCCCGTCGTGCCGGCACTGCAGTCGTACTGGCTGCCCATCCACGTCTCGATCATCTCGCTGGGATCGGCCATACTGCTGATATCCGGCGTCGCCTCGATCATGTACCTGATCCGGGTGTGGCAACCGCAGGGTCAGGAAACGGGCTGGAGCTCTGGGCTTTCCCGCCCACTACCGCATGCCGACACTCTCGACCGACTGGCCTATCGCACCGCTGTGATCGCATTCCCGATCTACAGCGTGGGCATCCTGCTGGGCGCTGTCTGGGCCGAGGGCGCGTGGGGTCGCTTCTGGGGCTGGGACCCCAAAGAGACTGCCTCCTTCGTCTCTTGGGTCCTTTACGCCGGCTATCTGCACGCCCGTGCCACCAGTGGCTGGGGCCCCAAGAAGGCCGCTTGGATCAACCTCGCCGGGTTTGCGGTGCTCATCTTCAATCTGTTCTTTATCAACATCGTGGTCTCCGGTCTGCACTCCTATGCTGGCCTGAACTGAACGGTTGAGGAGCACTTCGCAGCCTCGATATCTGCTTTAGAAAGCGCAGCATCCAACTCCGCGAAATGAAAGAAACGGGGCCGGCTATCGCCCCGGTCCGACTCGGGCAGGAGACGCTTTTTGGCACCGTGCGAGGCGAGCCGGGTAACCACACTGGGCTAGGTGGAACCGTTCGCGGCACCTCGGGGAAGCCGGTGGCTCCCTGAGTCCGACTACGAAGAGATCGGCAGAACGAAACTGTGAGCTCCCGCAATGAATCCGAACTGACCGGCCGCCGTGTCCGCCCGGCCACCTGGGCGATCCTGGCGTGGATGATCATCATGATCGCCGCCATCCTGGGGGCGTGGAAGGGGTCGGAAGCCCGGTTCGGTGTGCTGTCGGAGATCACCGTGGCCACCGACCGCAGCACCGTCAAGGCTCTGCCCTTCACCGCGACCGACCTGGACGGCAACTCCTTCACCAACCCGGTGCCCGAATTCGTGGTGCGCAGCGAGCACACACTGACCGTCCGATTGTCCACCGAGCTGCGCGAGTCGACGATGAACGTCTACGAGGTGCGTCAGGGCGGTACCAACGAGTACATCGTCGAGGCTGGCGGTGCCGGCGAGCTACTCATTCCGGTGAGCACCCCGGAGCATGGCCCCATCGAGGGCCTAGCCATCCGGTCGGTCCCGATCTTCTATGACAAAGCCGGTGAGCCGTCGATCCTCAACGGCGAATGGTCCGTGTCCTTCGTCTACGAGGACTGAGCGCCCCAGTGGCGGCAGCGGTATCGGCCTGACCATCACTCGCGCACTCGTCGAAGCCCACGGCGGGAACATTCGAGCGCACAGTGACGGGCCCGGCCGAGATGCAAGTTTCACTGTCGAGTTTCCGAGCTCTGGCCGCTCTCCCACTAACCGAGCCGGCATTTCCGGCGCGCAAGTGGCCGGGCCCGGTCTGATTTGACCGAAGAAGGGAGTCAGCTTATGTGTCGACCGACGTGGCGCTACCGCCTGCTCTACCGTGCGCGGACGGCGCCTTGCCCACGGCCGGGACCGGCGACGGAGGACGATCTCGTGCTGCGGTACGCCACGATCGCTGATCTCGGCGCGACCGCGCAGTTGCACGTTGAACAGCTACCGGCCGGTTTCTTCCCCGGCCTGGGGCCACGATTCATGCGTCGCTGGCACCGGACCTACCTTGATTCCCCGCACGGCGTGGCGCTGGTCGCAGTCTGTCGGTGCGACGCCCGCGGGCACGTGTGCGGTTTCTTGTTCGGTTCGATCGACGAAGCGGCACATATGCGGGCGGTGCTGGCCGACCGCCGCTGTCTGCTGGTCCTGGCAGCGGTCGCCGCCGTGTCACTGCTGCGCCACCCGTCACTGGCGGTGCGGTTCGTGCGCACCCGAGCCAGGCCGTGGACGCGTCGCCTGCTTGGCACACTCACCTACCAGACTGCCGCACCCCCGGCAGGGACCGATTCTGCGCCGGTAGCCGTGCTGGCCGCGGTCACCGTTCGCCCGTCGCTGCGGGGCAGCGGCGTCGGTGCCCGCCTGGTCGAGCTGTTTCTCAGCCACGCGCACGAGGGCGGCTGTGCTACCGCCGAGTTGTTCACCAGCGCCGGCTCGGACGGGGCCGGCGCGTTCTATGAACGCTTGGGATGGAGCCCGGGGAGCGAGTACCGCACGCGCGACGGCGACATGGTGCGCAGCTATCGTCACCCCGTGGTGCCTCCGGCCCGCCACGGCACGTTCTGCGACAAGGGTGGGGCAGATCCCCGATGAAGCTGACCCGGCGCCAATTGCTGACGGTGCTGACTGCGGGGTCAGCCGCCACCGTGGCGTCCTGCACCCTCGGCCCCGCCCCGCCACGGCCTGCGCCCTCGGTGATTACGCCGACACCGCAGCCACCTCACCTGGGTGGAGCCGAACTCGGTTCCCCTCGTTCCCCGTTGTCCGCCGCGGCAAGCCGATGGCAGCCGGCGCCGGGTGAAGTACGCCCGGAGATCAAGCGCACCGCAGCGGCGTTTCTGGAAAACGCCGGAAACTGGAGCGACGGCGAAACGGCCGTGGGCACCCTCATCCGCGCCGGCGCGTCGCCGCCGGTGGCGTCGACAGCGTCGATACTTCAACTGCCGGACGCCCGCGCCGGGGAACTGACCGTCGTCTATCCGCAGTACGGCGGGCTCGCCTCGGATACCGCTGCCGTCATCGCCCTGGTGGAGCAGAACCTGCACACCGTCTCGGGACCGTGGAACCGCGAACTGGTCGTGGACGTGCGATTGGCCCGACCCCCCGGTGGGAGTTGGGCCGTCGAGCGGCTCGTCGCGCCGACCTCACTGGGCCCGTCGCTGCCGTTGACCGACACGGCGGCAGCGGTGCTCGCCGAGCCGAAGATCATCCTGCCCGGCCCAGCCCGCAGCGATGTCAGCACCGGCAGGATGGACAACCGACTGCTGGCGATACTGCACGCACTGTCCCGGGAGTTCACCCTGGCGATCCAGGTAATGCACACAGGCCACATCCAGACGGTCTATCCCACCGCGCGAATGTCCAATCACGCCGTGGGACGAGCAGTAGACATCCGCGAGATCGACGGTCGGCCGGTGGTGGACGTCCGACCCGGCGACGATCGTGTGCTTCGGTTGATGCGGCGAGCTGCCGAGTTGGGGGCGACCGAGGTCGGTGGACCTGCCGACCTTAACGGACCGCGCAAGGGGTTCTTCTCCGACGACGTCCACCAAGATCACATCCATCTCGGTATCACTCCCGGCGACGCGCCGGCGCACCTGCGGTAGGGCGCACGTGCGTGCGGGTGGGGCACGAGGTCACCGGCGGCGTGAGCCAGTCAGCTCCGCAGCGGTGCAACCGTTTCGGACCAAGTCGCACCCTTGACGAGCACCGTGCGGCGCAGACTGGCAGTGCGCCCGGCTCACGCGACGGGTCGTGTCCAGAGAGCGAAGGCACCGAAGGCCCCGAGAACTCCGAGAGCCGAGAGGATCAGCGCGGTCTGAGGTAGACCGAGCATCGCGCCAAGAACGCCGGCGATCGGGTAGGTGAGCATGAAGCAGGCGTGGGACAGGGAGAACTGCGCGGCGAAGACCGCAGGTCGAGATACTTGGTCGGAGGCGCGTCGCAGCAGGCGGGCTGACGGGGTCAGAATCAGCGACGTCGCGGCTCCAAGGATCGCCCACAGTGTGATCAGCAAGGCCCACTGCCCACTGCCGGCCGGTAGAGCGATCACTGCTGCTGATGCGGCCAGGGCGGGCGGGATAATCGCTGAGCCGGTGAGCATGACGGGCCGATCGGCGATCTTGTCGAGGACTCGGGGAACAACGAGGGCGACGAGCATGGAACCGGCGCCGAAGGCGGCCAGCAGAAGCGCGACGTCGCTCTCGGAGCGATCCAAAGATCCTCTGACCACGACGACGGTGTTGACGATCACCATGGCGGTGGAGGTGGCCACGATGAGGTTCATCACCAGCAGACTGCGCAGCTCCGTGGTGCGCAGTCTGACCCGGACGCCCCGGGTCAGTCGTTCTCGAAACGATGCGGCTTCGGACCGTGCGCCATCGGGAATTTCGGTGACCAGGACGAGCGCGCCGGAGGCGAGAAATCCCAGCACCGTGCCCAGAAATAGATTGTTGTAGGACATGATCGCCAGCAGCGCCGCAGCCAGTACGGGGCTCAGTAGCGATTCGGTGTCGTACGCCAGGCGGGATAGTGACAATGCGCGGGTGTACTGCGCTTCGTCGGGAAGGACATCGGGAATCACTGCCTGGAACGCCGGAGTGAAGGTCGCCGACGCCGCTTGCAGCGCAAAGATCAGGACATAAATCTGCCAGGCCTCACTGACCCAGGGCAGGGACAACGCCACTGCAGCGCGGACTGCGTCCGCGCTGACAAGAACGGCCTTTCGTCGCCACCGGGTGGCCATAGCCGCCATCACCGGTGACACGGCGACGTACGCGACCATCTTGATCGTCAGCGCCGTTCCTAGCACTACACCAGCGTCTTGCCCGGCGATGTCGAAGGCCAATAACCCGAGCGCCACGGTGAGCAGACCGGTGCCGAGAAGGGCGACTATCTGAGCGCTGAAGAGCCTGGCATAGGTGCTGTTCCGAAGGACACCGATCACGATAGGCCGGTGATCTTCCCGTGGCCCAGACGGTCGCGGTCATGATGCGCGGGGTGACTGTCCACCGCGTGCTGCGCCTGGAAAATCGCGTCGGCGACAAGCTGGCGGGCGTGCTCGTCAGTCAGGCGGTAGAACACTCGTTGCCCGTCTTGGCGTGCTGAGGCCATTCGCGCCAGGCGGAGTTTGGCCAAGTGCTGAGATACCGACGCCGGGGACTTGTCGACGATCTCGGCCAGCTGGTTTACCGACAGCTCCCCGTCGCGAAGGGCCAGAATGATCCGCACTCGCGTCGCATCCGCCAGCATGGCGAACACCTCGACAGCTAGCTCAACGTACGAACTCTGCGCCGTCAAGCCACACTTAGCATCTGCATTTATACGCAGATAATGGCATGTCGACTCCCATGGATCAAGGTCTCGACGCTGCGGCATTCGGCTGGACAGCCTGGCAAGGACAGGGCGCCTAACGATTTGGTTTCTTCGGAGACGATCTCCCAACTGGGCGGCGGCGATGGCTACGGTGACGGGTACGGCCTGCGGCAGGGAGACCCACTGCGCCGCCCGTCGGAGGCGTTCTAGACGACATCGACTACGGAGGAACAATGAGCACCACCGCCATGATCAACTCCCACCCCAATCCCACCAGTGGTCTGGACGTGGACCGCCTCGCCGATGCGATCGACGCGGCGCTGGCCTGCGCGCAGTCCTGCACTGCGTGCGCGGACGCCTGCTTGGCAGAAGAGGCGGTTGCCGACCTGCGGAACTGCATCCGTACCAATCTCGACTGCGCCGATGTCTGCGTCGCCACCGCTTCCGTCCTGAGTCGCCGAACGGGCAGCAACCTGACCGTGGTCACCGAGTTGCTCAAGGCCTGCCGTGCCGCGTGCGCTACTTGCGCCGAAGACTGCGAGGCTCACGCCGACATGCACGAGCACTGCAAGCTGTGTGCTGACGCCTGCCGTCGTTGCGAAAAGGCCTGCAGCGACCTCCTCAGCGCCATTGGCTGAACCCGCGGCGCCGCTGTAGTCGTTGCTCGACTGGGTGTGCGACTTAGGTCCTACGGCGACAACCGACGATCTAGGGGGTTCTCTCCTATAAGCGGGCTCTCCTGTACGGCCCCCGGCTCCCTCCCGCACCTACTCGACGCCCCTTCCGGCTGGGGAAGGCTGCCGCTCCCAGCCCTACAGGATCCCGGGGCCGTCGAGGGCAGCCCACAGGACACCGGCCAGGACGCCCAGCGCCAGGCTCGCGGTCGCGGCGACCGCGGCCGTGACGGCCGGCCAGGCGGCCATCCCGCCGCGTCCGGGGAACTCGGCGGCTTGGGAGTCGGGTCGGGCGAAGACGGGGGCGAACCAGCGCAGGTAGTAGAAGAGGCTGATCACGCTGTTGACCACCACCACCAGAGCCAGCCACCCGTGACCGCCGTCCCAGGCGGCGGTGGCGGTGGTCAGTTTGCCCACGAAGATCGCCAGGGGCGGGGTGCCCACCAGCCCCAGCAGCGCCACCAGCACGGTCAGTCCCAACCCTGGGCGGGAGCGGGCCAGCCCGCGGTATTCGGCGAGCGTCCGGTGCTCGGGCAGGGCAGCGGTCACGGCAAAGGCGGCGACGTTGGTCACGGCGTAGGCGGCCAGGTAGAACAACAGCGAGGGCAGGGCCAGGTCGCTGCGCCCGGCTGCGGCCACGGGCACCAGCAGGAACCCCACCTGCGCCACGGTCGACCAGCCCAGTAGCCGGCGGGGATCGGTCTGCCAGTAGGCGGCCAGGTTGCCCAGGAACATCGAGGCGGTGGCCAGTAGGGCGGCGACGAGCAACCAGGAGTGCTCTTCGGCGGAGACCGTGGCCACCAACCGGTACACGGCCACCAGCGCGCCCACCTTGGGCACGGTGGTCAGGAACGTGGCGGCGGTGACCCCGGAGCCCTGGGCGGCGTCGGGCACCCAGAAGTGCATCGGCACCCCGCCGGCCTTGAACAGCAGCCCGGCCAGCACCCCCAGGATGCCTGTCCCCACGGCGGCGTCCGGTGCGGTGGGCAACGCCTCCCGGAGCAGGGCGTAGTCGGTGCCTCCGGCCAGGGCATAGAGCACGGTGACGCCCAGCATCAGCAGGATCCCGGACAGCGCCCCCATGAGGTAGGTCTTGACCGCCGCCTCGGCGCCCAAGCGGCCGCCGGTGAGTCCGATGATCCCGTACAGCGGGATGCTGGCCAGCAGGAATCCCACGATCAGCACCAACAGGTCGGTGATCCCGGCCAGGACCATCACCCCGGCGGTGGCGAAGAGCAGCAGGGCGTAGGTGTCGGATTCGCGCGGGGAGTCCTTGAGCTCCCCGGAGGCCACCCCCAGGATCAGCAGGGTGGCCAGGGTGGCTATCACCCGTGCGGCGCCGGTGGCGGTGTCCACGGCAAAGGTACCCGCAAAGGCGCTTTGCGCAGGCCCGGCCATAGCCACCGCGGCGGCGGTCGCGGCGCCCAGTAGCGCCAGGGCGGCCGCGGCGCGGGCGATCCACTGGCGCTGCCGGGGGAGGAACGATCCGCCCAGTAGCACCGCCAATCCGCCGGTAAAGACGATGATCTCGGGCAGCAGCAGCCCGGGGCTCATCTGCATGGAGGCGTCCACGGGTTACCGTCCCACCAGTTCCACGAGGGCGGCCGAGCTCGGCTCGATCACCCCGAGCAGCACCAGCGGCAGCACTCCGATCAGCACGGACAGCGCCAGCAGAGGGCCGGCCGACCACAGCTCGTGCGCCCGCAGGTCCGCGAACCCGGGGGAGCGCCCGGCGGCGGGCCCGGTGAAGACCCGCTGCAGGGCCCGCAGGAACAGGGCGGCGGTGATCACGATGCCCACTAGCGCCACTGCGGTCACCGGGGCCACGGCCACGCTGCCGGCGAAGATCTGGAACTCGGCTATGAACCCGGAGAACCCGGGCAGGCCCAGGGAGGCAAAGGCGCCGATCGCGAACAGCGCCGCGTACCGCGGGGCGGGGCCGGCCAGCCCGCCATAGGAACCCAGGTCGTAGGTCCCGGCCCGGCTCTGCATGACCCCGGCCAGCAAGAACAGGGCGGCGGTGATCAGTCCGTGGCTGACCATCTGCACCATCGCGCCGGTGACCGCCACGGACCGGGCCTGCTCGGCACCCTCCACCAGCAGCCCGGCCGCACCCAGGGCCAGGACGATGTAGCCCATGTGGTTGACGGAGGTGTAGGCGATCATCCGCTTGAGGTCGGTCTGGGCAAGCGCCACCAGTGCGCCGTAGAGCACGGAGACGATTCCCACGGCCACGATCACCCAGGCCCACGCCCGCCAGACCTCGGGCAGCATCGGCATGGCGATCCGCACGAAGCCGTACGCGCCCATCTTCAGCAACACCCCCGCCAGGACGGCCGAGCCGGCGGCCGGGGCGTCGGTGTGGGCCGGGGGAAGCCAGGTGTGGAACGGCACGGTGGGGGTCTTGACGGCCAAGCCCACCAGGATCGCCGCCAGCACCAGCCCCCCGGCGAGCGGCTCACCGGCCAGCGGGGGTGCGGCGACCAGCTCGGGGATGTCAAAGGTGTGGGGCGCCGAGAACACATACAGCCCGATGAAACCCAGCAGCAGGGCCAGCGACCCCAGGAACGTGTAGAGGAAGAACTTCAGCGCCGACCGGGCCGCATTGCCGTGGCCCCACCCGGCGATGATGAAGTACATTCCCACGATCGACAGGTCAAAAAAGACGAAGAACAGGATCAGGTCGGCCGAAACGAACACGCCGAGGCTCATGCTCTGCAGGAACAAAAATAGCGCCGCCTGCACGCGCGGCCGGTCCGAATCCCGCAGGCAGTACACAGCGCACGCCAAGAACACCACGACCGTCATCGCCACCAGCGGCAGGGACAGCCCGTCGATGCCCACGTGGTAACTGCTGCCCACCCCCGGGATCCACGGCACCTGCTCCTCGAACGCCAGCCCGTTCGGTCCCGGGTCCTTGTAGCCGGCCCACACCACGGCAACCAGCAGCACTTCCAGCACGCTCACCGCGATCCACGCCCATCGCGCGGCCGCCGGCCCGATCGCCGGCACCGCGGCCAGGACGGCGGCGGCGGCCAAGGGGAGAAAGACGATCAGACTGAGCATGCTCATCCCATCACTGCGTAGACGGTCCAGGCCACCACGGCCACGGTGAGCACCGCGACGGCCTGCAGGAGGTACTGGTGGACGGCCCCGGTCTGCGGGGTGCGGGCCAGGTGCCCGAGTCGGCGAACCCAACCGGCCAGGCCCTCGACGGCGCCGTCGACCACGGCGTCATCGAGGCGGGCCGCGCCCTGCCCGGCCGTATGGGCGGCCCGTGCGGCTGCTCCGACTCCGGCGTCGAGGACCTCGTCGTCGAACCGCGCCACGGACCGTGCCAGCATCGGGACGGCCCCGGCCACGGAGGTCACGGCGCGGTCCAGGACCGCGTCGTCGAACCGGGCCAGGAGGTGCGCCAACCGCATGACGGGAACGACGACGACAACGTGCGCAGCAGCCTCCAGCCCCAGCCACCGCTCGGCCCACCCGAGTTCCGGGGCGCGTAGACGTCGCATCAGCAGCACCACGGCCAGGGCGATGGCGGCCGAGACCACGAGCTCGAGCGCCGTCACCTCGCCGTGCCCGCCCATCGCCTGGGCGAGGGCGCCGCTGAGCGGGGGCAGCGCCAACACCGACACCGCGGCCGCCCCCGCGGCCAGCACGACCAGCGGGGCCTGCTCGAGCGCCCCCACCTGCCCGGTGCCGAGCTCTTGCGTTGCGCCGACCTCCCGCCCGGCGGTGGGCTCCTCGACCCGGGCCTGGGCCCCGCGGTGCCAGATCGTCCATAGGACCTTGCCGGAGTAGGCCGCCGACAGGGCCGCCGCCACCAGTCCTGTGGCGTAGAGCCAGGCCGAGGTCTCCAGGGCCCCAGCCAGCACCGCGTCTTTGGTCGCCCACAGGGACAGCGGCGCGATCCCGGCCAGGGCCAGGGCTCCCACGGTCGCGGTCACGCCCACCACCGGCCATCGGCGGCCCGCCCCGCGCAGTTCCGTGAGCTTCTCGGTGCCCAACGCGGTGAGCCACGCCCCGGCAGCGAGGAACAGCAGTGCCTTGGTGGAGGCATGAGCCACCAGTTGGGCGGCACCTCCGCTCACCGCGCCCACTCCGGCGGCCAGCACCACAAATCCCATCTGCGCCACAGTGGACGCCGCCAGCAACTGTTTGAGATCCCGTTGGGCCAACGCCACGATCCCCATCGCCACCGCGGTCAGTAGCCCGATCCACGCGGCGGCCGGGCCCGCCCACCCGGTGGAGGCGAGCAGCGGCTCCACGCGCAGCAGCAGGTAACCGCCCATTGCCACCATCGCCGCCGAGTGCAGCAGTGCGCTGACCGGACTGGGGCCCTTCATCGCGCCGGAGAGCCAGAACGAGAACGGCAGCTGCGCGGCCTTGCCCAGTGCCGCCACCAGGATCCCGGCCGCCACCACGTGCCGCCACGGGCTCTCCGCCGCCGGCAACTCGGACAGGCCCATACCGGCGCCGCCGGCCAAGGCAGCGCCGGCGGCCAGGTAGAGACCCAGGTCGGCGGTACGGGTGGTGAGGAAGGCCGTGAGCCCGGCCGAGACGCGGTCGGTGTCCCGCCACCAGAACCCGATCAACGCGTACGAGGTCGCGCCCATCAACTCCCAGGCAAACAGCAGCGCCGGCAGGCTGGCGGCCGAGGCCGTGATCAGGGCCGCGGCGGCGAAGAGCAGCATCAGCCCGTGGAAGCGGGGCCGGGCCGCCCGGATGTTGCCGGCCGCAAAAACCAGCACCAAAAGGGTCACCACTGCGACCATCGGCAGGGTCAGCGCCGCCAGGGCGTCGACCTCCAATGCCACGTCGACGCCGGCGATGAACGGGAACGCCACCGCAGGCCGCGCAACGGCGACGACAGCCGCCAGCAGCGCGGTCACGGCAGCGGTCGATACCGCGATCGGGGCCGCAACCCGCTCCGCCCGGGTCAGCGCGAGCACCGCACCCACGGCAGCCGGGAGCACCACCAGGGTCAGCAGCAAGGTCTGGTCGGCGGTCATCCGGAGAGATCCTCGGCCATGTCGGTCATGTCGGTCTGCCGCTTGCGGTGCAACAGCGTCGCCACGGCAAAGCCCATGGCCATCTCCACGGTCATGGCCGCCAGCACCACCAGCAGCAGCACCTGCCCGGAGGGGCCCGGGGCCAGGAACCACCAGAACCCCGCGGCGGCCAGGAGCACCCCGTTGATCATCAACTCCAGGCCCATCATCACCATCACCACCACCTGCTGGGACAGGGCCCCGTAGAGCCCGACGGCGAACAGGGCGGCGGCCACCACCAGAACGGCCTCCAGGGTCATCGACCCACACCTCCCGGCTGGGGGTCGTCGGCCGGGCGGCGCCGCAGATCGTCGCCGAGCCGGTCGTAGCGGGTGCGCCCGGCGGCCAGGACGATCCCGGCCACGATGGTGGCCACCATGACCGCGCCCACCACAGCCATCACCAACATCTTTTCGCCCATGATCTCCAGGCCCAGCGCGTTGGTGAGGTCCTCGGGTGGGGCGCCACGTCGCTCGGGCCACGGGATCAGCAGCGCCCCGGCGGCCAGCAGCACAAAGACCCCGACCGAGGTGCCGATCGCGGTCTTCTTCCCGTGGGTCATGTCCATCGGCATCAGCGCCGGGTTCATGCCCATGAACATCACCATGTAGACCGCCATCACCGCCATCTCCATGACCATCATCAGAATCGTGATGATGCCCAGGTAGCTCTGACCCAGCAGCAAAATCATCACCCCCACGGCGATGAACGATGCCGCCAGCGCGTAGGTGGCCCGGGCCATCGAGTCCACCACGAACACGGCCGTCCCCGCGGTCACCGCCACCACAGCGAGTACCCAGAACACGATCCCGACCAGCACGGCTCAGCCCTTCCAGACCACGACGAGGGACACAAGCAGATCCTGGGCCACGACGGCCGGGAGCAAGACAGTCCAGCCGATCTCCATGAACCGATCCGGTCGCAGCAGCGGAAGTTTGCGCCGCGCCCACACCAGAACCGTCAGCACCAGCGCTGTCTTGACCAGCACCCACGCCCAGTCGGGCAGGACGGGCCCGGCACCACCGCCGAGGAAGAGCGGCACCGAGAACGCCGCCCCGGCGGTGAGGAACAGGTAGCGCCCGGCCTGCAGGACCAGCCGATCGACCCCCGAGAGTTCGGCCGTCACCCCGCCGACGATGTCCGCGGACAGGGCCGGGGCGAATGGACCCCATACAGAGAAGCCGGTCACGCCGATCAGGAAGACCAGGAACGCCACCGGCATCCACACCACAAACCACACGCCGTCCTGCGCGGCCGCGACGTCGCCCACCGCCAGACTGCCGGCGGCGATCGCCGGGGCCACCAATGCGAACATCAGCGGCAGCTCATAGGCCAGCCCGTGCGCGAGGAAGCGGTAACCGCCCACCAGACCGTGGATGGAGTTGGCGCCCCACCCCGCCAGCCAGACCAGGGCCCACACCATGACGTCGACGGCGTTGAACCACACGACTCCCACGTCGAGGTCCGCCAGTGTCCAGCGGCCCAGCGGGATCACGGCGATCATCAGGAACGCCCCGACCAGCATGCCCGCGCCGCCGATCCGCCACAGCAGGGTGTCCGCGGCGACCGTCGTGCGGCGACGCTGCCGCAACAGACGGGCCGCACGGGCCAGGGGAGTGGGCCCGCCACGACCGCCGCCCCGCGCCGGCGACGAGAGCACCCCGTCCAGCGCCACCGCGAACAACGCCAGCCCACACAGGATCACCCCGGCCAGCACGGCCCACCCACCGGACACGGTCGTCACCACGGTCTCAGACATGCCCCACCTCCCGGACGGCAGGATGCGAGCCCAGATCAAGGCTCGCCACCGCCAAGCGCACAGTGCCCAGCTCCAAACCGGTCACCAGGTCCGGCACCACCGCCCACGGCACAGTTAGTTTGTCCGCAGATTCCTGCGCTGAGCCGCCATCCGCCCGGTCCGGCGTTGCGCCGCCGACCTCGACGCGGATCCGTTCCAGTTGGGCCAGCAACCGGTCGTGGGCATCCCCGAGGCAGTGCCCCGGCAAGCCGTGGCGCTCCAGATCGGCCGGGCCGAGCGGCAGCACGCCCCGCAATGACCAGCGCAGCAGCCGCGACCTGCGAACCTTCCGGTGCAGACGCTCGACGGCGTCACGGGCGGCACCGGGATCGCCCGTCAGAATCCCGTCCCGGGCACGGCGGGCGCAGTCCGCCAGGTCTTCGGCACCGGCCAGTGCCAGCAGTGCCATGACCTGATCACATTGGGTCACCGTGGCAGACGCGTGGTCCGTGGGCCGACCGGGTGCTCCGGCCCTGTGCTCCGTCGCGTCGATCACCGAGGCGGTGGCGTCGACGACAACGTCCCCCTGTAGCGAGCAGTGCAGCACGAGCCCGGCCGGCCAGAACGGCAATACCGGACCGAGCGGCAGATGGAGAACATCCATCTCCAGGCCGTCGCGGTCCTCCCCGCCTTCGGCCAAGGGAATCCCGGCGGGAGCCATGTCCATATCCCCGTGGCCTTCATGGCCCTCGTGCCCGCCGTGGTCTGCGTGGCCCTCGTGGCCACCATGCCCGCCATGGTCTTCGTGGCCCTCGTGCGCCTGGCGATCCGCGTGCTCTTCGTGGTCCGAGTGTCCACCGTGGCCCTGGTGTTCCTCGTGTCCTTCGTGACCCACGTGCCCTTCGTGCCCTTCGCCATCAGCATTGTTCGCGTGATCGGACATCGAGGGCTCCTGCGCCCGTTCGCGGGCGTCGGTCCGGTGATGGGAAGTGTCGAGCAGGAGCGCAGTGGCATTGTCGAGGGCGGGAACCACCGCTCCGGGCGAGGCGATGCCGATGCGCACCCGAGGGCCGGGCATCTGCTCCCAGAGGCGGTTCGCCAGATCCGACAGCTCAGGGCCCGGCGCACCACACACGACGAGCACGTCCCCCTGAGCCGGACTACTGGCTATCCGCCACCCGCGACGGAGTAGCTGTTGCTCAAGCTCCATCCGAGTCGCCCACTGGCCCGGGGCCTCGACGACGAGCACCCGGGTGGCCTGGACGGCGAGGCGGGCGAGAAACGGGCTCAAGCCCATCGGAATGCGCCTTCTCGCCGTGCCCAGGCCACGGCGACTAGCAGGGCACCAAGGAACAGGAACATCTCCACCACCGCAGAGAGCCCCTTCTCGATCACCACCACGGCCCACGGGTACATAAAGAGCATCTCGACGTCGAAGGCCAGAAACACGATCGAGGCGAGGTACCAGCGTGCGTGGAACCGCGACAGGGCGTGCTCCTGCGGTGCCCACCCGGATTGGGCCGGCAGGACTGTCAACGGGTCGGAGGTAATGCTGGCCACGCGGTGGAGTGCATAGAAGAGAGCAACGACAGACAGCGCCACCAGAGCCACGGACACGATCCCTGAGGACATGACGGTCTCTCCCCTTTCTCGCGGTCGAACATCGAGGCCGGTCGCTGAGCGGTGGGAGTCACCTTAACGGATTACCGCGATCGATAATCTCGTTCCAGCTCGGCGGTCAGCCGTGACCGGGGCCGGCTCCGCAGAGCAGCAGGAAATGATGGGCGCTGTAGGGCACCGGCAGAGGGTGCTTTCAGGGGCCAGTCCGAAAACCGCGGTTCTCCGAGCCCGATCGACCAGCCTCGGGCAACGTGTCCTGGGGCGCCCACCTCGCTCCCTCGGTGCCAAGGTCAAGATCTCGTGAAGAAACCTGACGACTCGAATCATGTACCCACCGGGGGTATATGATTCTGGTGTGGGATCGCCCCACGGCGTTCGGCGAAAGGATTAAGACGATGACGGCCACCACATACCAAGTTCAGGGGATGACCTGCGGGCATTGCGTTTCGTCCGTGAAAGCCGCTGTTGGTGCATTGCCCGGCGTGATCGGCGTCGAAGTCAACTTGCAGGCAGGAAGTATGACAACGACCGGAACCGCGACTACCCAGGCCGTATCCCAAGCCGTGGCCGACGCCGGATACGCGATAGTCTCCGCAGATCAGACGGTCGGTGTCTCCTTGCCCATGGCGAGTGGAACGGGTGGCTGCTGCTGCAGCTGACGCTTGTCTTGCGCCTGGCGGAGGTCTTGCGTGGGGACCGGGTCGCCATCAGTTGCCGCCCCGGTTGCGGGCGGTGATGAGGGCGGGTGAGTCCACTGAGTCCTCCTGGATGGTCCTGGCGGGGTCGGGCTCACTCTAGGGGCCGGGTACGTCACCGTCGGCGCCCGCTGGCGGGCAACCCGCCGAGCTGCCGAGACGCCGGGCCGCCGAGCCGCCGGGGGCGAGCGTGGGGAGCCGGCGTGCGGCGCGTTCGGGACGAAGTCCATGACGATGGCGACGACGACACGGGCCCGCGGCGGCCAGAGTTCTGGTTGCGGGCTGGTTCGTATTCACGCAGGCCGTGCCGGACCCGCAGGATTGGCATAGTTTCTCGACAGGGGTGATGAGTATGCAGAGCCGGGATGGTGAGGACGCAGTCAGGCTCGCGACACTTCGTGCAGCAGTCGAGCTGGGCTGGGCTGACGTGGCGGCGGGCCGCTACGTGGATGTCGGCGACTCGGACCTGGACGACGCCACCGCGTACATCCGCGCACGAGCAGTGGCCGACGGTCGGTCACCTGGGTGACGGCGACATTCCGCCTCACGGTGAGCGCGGGTGAAAAGTCTGTCTGGTCTGCCGTTTCGACCCGGACATGCTCGTGGTGGGCGGGGTTCTCCACGACGCGATGGACGTGGGCCAGCACGTCGATCCTGCTCACGTGTGGAGCTGAGCGAGGGCGGCTGGGGAGAGGTATGCGCCCGGAATGGACCAGACCGGGTGCGTACCCGGGCCGGCGGCGTACATAGGGGACGCGCAACCCCGGAGGGGGCGAAGGCCGGCCAGGCGGGGGCGGGGTGAGCGCCCCCGGCCCAGCCTCGTCCCGCCCTCTGGACCGACGTGGAACAATGGCCAGCGGACTGCGCCCGCCTAGCGGCGCCGGCCACGCACACGAACCCACGAACTTCCCCCAAGGAGCACAGATGGCGCTTATCGAGCAGGTCGGAGCCCGGGAGATCCTCGATTCGCGAGGCAACCCCACCGTCGAGGTGGAGGTGCTTCTGGACGACGGCTCGTTCGGCCGCGCCGCCGTGCCGTCAGGCGCGTCGACGGGCGCCCACGAGGCCGTGGAGCTGCGCGACGAGGACGAGCGCTACATGGGCAAGGGCGTCACCAAGGCCGTCGAGGCCGTACTGGACGTCCTCGCCCCCGCCGTCATCGGCATCCCCGCCGAGGACCAGCGCGTGGTGGACGAGGCCCTCCTCGACGCCGACGGCACCCCCAACAAGTCGACCGTCGGCGCCAACGCCGTCCTCGGCGTCTCGCTGGCCGTGGCCCGCGCCGCGGCCGAGTCCTCGGGCCTCGAGCTGTATCGCTTCATCGGTGGCGCCAACGCCCACGTGCTCCCCGTGCCGATGATGAACATCCTCAACGGTGGCGCCCACGCCGACTCGGGCGTCGACGTCCAGGAGTTCATGATCGCCCCCATCGGCGCGCCCACGTTCCGTGAGGCCCTGCGCATGGGCACCGAGGTGTACCACCACCTCAAGACCGTCATCAAGGACCGCGGCCTGTCCACCGGCCTGGGCGACGAGGGCGGGTTCGCCCCCTCCGTCGAGTCCACCACCGCCGCGCTCGACCTCATCGCCGAGGCCATCGAGAAGGCCGGCTACTCGCTCGGCACCGACGTCGCCCTGGCGCTCGACGTCGCCGCGACGGAGTTCTTCAAGGACGGCAAGTACCATTTCGAGGGCAAGCAGCTCTCCGCCGCCGAGATGGCCGACGTCTACGCCGAGCTCGTGAACAAGTACGCGCTGGTCTCCATCGAGGACCCGCTCGACGAGGACGACTGGGACGGCTGGAAGACCCTCACCGACATGATCGGCGACAAGGTCCAGCTGGTCGGCGACGACCTCTTCGTCACCAACCCGCAGCGCCTGGCCGAGGGCATCGAGAAGGGCCTGGCCAACGCCCTGCTGGTCAAGGTCAACCAGATCGGCACCCTCACCGAGACGCTGGACGCCGTGGACCTGGCCCACCGCAACCGCTACGCCTCGATGATGTCGCACCGCTCGGGCGAGACCGAGGACACGACCATCGCCGACCTCGCCGTGGCCTGTAACTGTGGCCAGATCAAGACCGGCGCCCCGGCCCGCTCGGAGCGCGTGGCCAAGTACAACCAGCTGCTGCGCATCGAGGAGATGCTCGGCGACGCCGCCCGGTACGCCGGCGCCGAGGCGTTCCCGCGCTTCTCCGCCTGACGGCACCAACACCGCCCGCCGGAAGTTCACAGCTGACGGGCACGTAGTCGGAAAGGAAGGCGCATGGCCCGCCCGCCCCGCCCCTCGGACCGCCGGGGAGACGCACGCGATCGTGCGGCGTCCCGGCGGCCCGGGGAGGCGTCGGGTGCCATTCGTCGCCGTGCGAACGGGACGGGCCGTGGGACCGCCGCCGACCGGGGGAGCAACACCGGCCGCGGCCCGGGTGCTACCGGCCGCGACGGAGTCGACGGGCAGAGTGGGGCCGATCAGCCTGCCGACCCCACCCGCCGCGAACCGACCCGCCGACGGACGCCGAGCCGCGAACGGGACCGGCCCGTCCCGGCCTCTGCCCGCTCCGGCCGGGTCGGCACCACCGCGCATCCGGAGGCCCACCGCCTCACCACGCGCACGGACCTGTCCGACACCCTGCTGGGCCCGCGGAACTACACCCCGCGGCGGATCGGACTCCTCGCCGTCGTCGCCATCATCCTGCTCGTCACGGTGTCGTTCCCGCTGCGCAATCACTATCAGTTCTTGCGCGACGAGAAGACCGTGGCGCAGGAGCGGGCCGCGCTGGAGGCGACGATCGCCGAGCTCGAGGCCGAGGAGCAGATGCTCTCCGACCCGGCGTACATCGAGCAGCAGGCCCGCATCCGCTTTGGCGCCGTGAAGCCGGGGGAGACGCCGTACCGCGTGTCCATGGTCGACCCGATCGAGCAGGCCGTGGCTGAGCAGAAGGCGGCCGAGCTGGCGGCGCAGCCGTGGCAGACGCGGGTGTGGAACTCCATCGCCGAGCCCGCCGACCCGATCATGCCGGAGGACTCGGCGGTGCTCGAGGGCACGTCCATCCCCGGTGGCCCCGACACCCCGCCGGTGCCGGTCGTGCCCGGAGTGCCCGGTGCCGATGACCCCGCCGCCCCCATCCCGGGCGGCGTCCAAGATCAATCACAGGAGGACCCCCCAGCGTGAGCGCCGAGCAGAGCGTGTCCAGCGAAGACCTCGACGCGATCCAGGCCCAGCTGGGTCGGCCGCCGCGGGGCGTGCTGGAGGTGTCCTACCGCAGCCCCGACGGCCAGCCCGGGGTGGTCAAGACCGCGCCGCGGCTGGAGGACGGCACCCCGTTCCCCACGCTGTACTACCTCACCGATCCGCGGCTCACCGCCGAGGCGAGTCGGCAGGAGTCCGCGGGGATCATGAGGGGGATGACGACGAGGTTGGCCCAGGAGCCCGAGCTGGCCGCCAACTACGTCCAGGCGCACGAGCGGTTCCTCGCCAAGCGCAACGAGATCGAGGACCTGGGCACGGACTTCTCCGGTGGCGGGATGCCCGAGCGGGTCAAGTGCCTGCACGTGCTCATGGCGTACGCGCTCGCCGAGGGGCCTGGCGTGGTCTGGCTGGGCGACGAGTCCGTGGCGCTGGCCTGCGAGGCCGGGCTGCGCGGTACCGCGCTGCCGGAGGACTGGCCGACGCCCGAGGAGTTGGGCGTGCCCGACTACCTCGCGATGGACGAGCAGTGAGCTCCGCTGGTTCGGCTGGCTCCGGCGCGGTGCGCGTCGGCGCGGTCGACTGCGGCACCAACTCCATCCGCCTGCTCGTCGCCGAGGGCGTCCCCGGTGAGACCGGGTTGACTGACGTGGTGCGCGAGATGCGGATCATCCGCCTCGGTGAGGGCGTCGACGCGACCGGCCGACTCTCCGACGGTGCGATCTCCCGTTGCCGGACCGCCCTGACCGACTATGTGGCGACGATGGCCGAGCTCGGTGTGCAGTCGGTGCGGATGGTGGCCACCTCCGCCACGCGGGACGCGGCGAACAAGGACGAGTTCTTCGGCATGACCGCCGAGGTGCTGGGCGCGCACTTCCCGGGTGCTGTCGCTGAGGTGATCTCGGGGCAGACCGAGGCCGAGCTGACCTTTGCCGGTGGGGTATCGGACCTGCGGCCCGAGGACGGCCCGTTCGTGGTGACCGACCTCGGCGGCGGGTCCACGGAGATCGTGGTGGGCGAGCTCGTCCGCGGTGAGGTGCGCCTGCTCGGAGCCCGGAGCCTGGACATCGGCTGCCTGCGCATCACCGAGCGGGTGCTCCACTCGGACCCGCCGACCGGCGACGAGGTCGCCGACGCCCGCGCGGTGATCGCCGACGCGCTGGCCGAGGCCGGCGACGTCCCGGTGGGCCGTGCAGCCCGCTGGGTGGGCGTGGCGGGCACCTTCACCACGATGAGCGCGCTGGCGCAGAACCTGGCGGAATACGACCCCGAGCGGATCCACGGCAGCGTCATCTTGCTCGACCGGATGCTTGAGGTGTGCGACCGCCTGGTGGCCTCGTCGGTCACCGAGCGGCGCAGCTTGGGGCCGATGCACCCGGGCCGCGCGGACGTGATCGGCGGGGGAGCGATCGTGGTGCAGTCGCTGTGTGATGTGATGGCAGAGCGCGCGGGGTTGTCCGAACTCACGGTGAGTGAGAAGGACATTCTGGACGGCATCGCGATGTCGGTGCTGACCCGGCTGGCCGGCTAGCGCGAATCGGCGCGCTGCGCGCCACCCGGCCCCGCCTTGGCGGTGCCGGCAAGCCCCCATAGCCCAATTGGCAGAGGCAGACGGCTTAAAACCGTTTCAGTGTCGGTTCGAGTCCGACTGGGGGTACCGCTTTTCGATGGTGAACGGTAGCGCTCGCCGGAGTAGCGACGCCATGTCCTCCCATGCGGCGGATTCGCCTCTGCAGACCTGTGCCGTCTCTTCGTCTTCCTCGCCTTCGGCGGATTGGTGCCAGCTGATCGCTTGCTCCTCACTCAATCGGATGCACGTGAGAATGAGCGACCGGTCGCGCCGCATCAGCCGTGCCGCCAGTTCCGGGTCCACGACGACGTCGGGCTCGTTGTCCATGTGGATCAGCGCCAAGAGCTCGTCGGGTAGGTCGTCGTCGGACTCGTCCGCGGCAGGTTCGACGTTGTCGTCGCCGTCCGTGCTTCCGCCGAAGAGGACGGTGCCGCCGGTCCGGGAGGCGATCTCCTCGTCGGACTCGTCGATGATTCTGCTCGCTGTGACGATCACGTCGATGAGGTGCGCCGGGATGAACGGTTTGGCGGGGAAGTCGCAGGTGGCCATCACGTCGTCGTCATCGACATGGAAGCGGACGTACAGCGACCATGAGTTCAGATCCTTGAGGATCTGAGAGGCACGTTCGGGGTGCCGCATCTTCGTGACGGCGAAAGCGGTGACGGAGACGGCCATGGGTTCGCGCACCTGGATGAGCAGTCCGGCACTCCCGGCACGGATAGGGAAGACGCCGTCGTCGTCTGGAGGAACATACATCCCGTACATATTTCGCAACACATGCGAGACGGCCCACTGCAGCTCTTCTAGCGTCCCTGCGACGTAGGGCTGGTCGATCGGTAGAATCTCCTCGTCCTCGTGGGGGTCGGCGGAAGACGGGGGTGCGTGGAGCTCGTCCTCGACGGGAGCGGGCTTGAGGAACGACGGGTGGGGAATCCCGAACACACGGCGGAGCGTATCGACCACGAGTACGGCGACCGCGTCGATCACGTCTACGGGAGCCGACACGTAGAAGTTCGGGATCGAGGGTGTCTCGCCCGGTGCCGACGGGGGGTTCCACCCCAGAGCGAGCAGGTCGCCGATCTGGATTGCAGACAGTCGGGAGGCGGCCGGCAACTCCTGATTGCTCGACACCTCGACTCGAACGGTCTCGCCTTTGTCGCTCACGAACGCCTTGATGAACGGCGAGGCGTCGCCGAGTGAAGTGTCAATGCATAAGGAGATGTAGGTGTCGTCGTCGAGCGAGAGAACACGTCCGACAAACCCATCGCCGAATTCTTCCCATGCGCCGCTGATCTGCCTTTCGTCAGAGTCGCCCGGTGAGATGGCTCCTTCCTCGGCATCGAGATCGGCATCCTCGAACAGCTCACTCGGGTGATGAATTCCGAAGACCTTCTGAAAGGTGGTGGTGATGACCTCGGCCATCTCGGCGGCGAACGTGATGTCGACGACGGCATGGAAGTGAGGGCTTCCATCGGGATCCGCTGGCGCGGTGGGAGCGAACCAGCCGACCTGGAGCAAACTCTGCTCTTGGTCGCTAGTGAGTTTGTGCGGTCCACTCAGGTACTGATTGCTCGAGACCTCAGCGCCGACCTGGTCGCCGTCGATTGACTTCACGACCTGGACAAACGGTGCGTCATCGGTGCCCGTGTCGGTGAGTTCGACGGTGTAGACAGCTCCGGGCTCGAGTTCGACGATCCGTGTTGCGAGGTATTCGGTGAAGCGCTTCCAGTCGGCGTTCGGTCTGTCCGAGACACCAGTGCCGTCAGTCATACCTCGGACACTATTCGGTTGGTTCGCGGGCATGCGCCGGTTTTCGCAATCAGGTAGGGCTCAACTCGAGTGCTCATGGCGCTCGTGTCCCGAGACCGCTGGTCAGGTGGCGTAGGGCCAGTACCGGAAGCTGCCTTGGTCACCGCGCTTCTTGGCGGGAATCGAGTGGCCGTGAGGGCCCACCACCTCTCGCCACAGTGGATCCGCTCGGTCCACGATGGGAATGACATCGCATCCGCGACGATGGTGTGGAGCGTCGTAGATCTCCCGGGATGTGCCGGGAACTATCTGGAACAGTCTCCGGATAACCCCCCTATAGACGGCGACCAGATGCGTGATGCCAGAGTTTTCTACTTTCCTCTGATCCCACCGCCACCAGCAGCAAGTCGAATTGGCAAGCTCGTCGATGGAGGATTCGAGAAGCTTCTTGTCCATCCACTCGTTCTTGAAACCGAACCCAGATCGAATTTGCCCGTTGGGCATCTGCTCCTCCGCATCCTTCCAGTCACCGAGGGTGATAAGAAGCAATGGTTGTTGCGTGATGAGCGCCGGTGCTCGGAGTTCATCGACGATGCCTCCGAGTCTGGTGATTCCCCGCGCGGCGTCCCCACCCCGAACCTTGTTGGTGAGAGGCGTCCCGCTCGTGAGCGGACGAATCCGCTCCGGTGAAGACGCGAAGGGGAAGGTTCGGACGAAGTCGATGAGAGTGGATTCGACTGCGGAGTACTCAGCGCGAGTCATCCCGTACCTCAGTATCCAGATGTCGACTTCTCCACCGGAGTCCTCGATTGCCGAGATCCGATCGAGCTTGTCGTTCAACCCTGCAGGGTTTTCGGCGGCGACCCAGGCCTTGGCCTCGAGCCCGTGGTGTTCGACCCGCGCGCTGGTGCCCTTACCGATGTAGAAGGGGATACCGTCGCGAGGGTCGACGAGCGCGTAGACGTAGTTCCCGAGCCGGTGCGTCACGTCAGCGTTGATCGACATCACTTGGTCAGTCATGGGTCGTCCCCCTTGTCAGCGGTGTGAAGGTGGCGCTGGTACGAGGTCGGAGTGATCGATTGGACTGTATGACCGCATCTGGTCGAGAAGCGCGAGCGCGCCTCGGCGGCTGAGCTTCTCGTGGTGCCTATCGTTGAAGGCGTTGCGCAGACATCCGAAGCAACTGGTCTCCTCGCCGCAGTCACAGGAGGAGACCCTGTGGTAGGCCTCGTCGAGGACCGTGGGGAACTCCTCCGTGATCTTCCTCGCCGCGCCAGCGCCGGCCGGCACAGTGTCGAAGATGACGATGGACCTAACGCCACCCTTCCACGAGAGAGTGGCGGCGATGTCGTCACGGGAGATCTCGAGACCTTCGGAGGCGCCTTCGAGTAGTGCGTACATCAGAGAGAGCATGCTGTCGGAGTCTGCATTGACCAATCCTCGTGGAACGATCTCCGCGGAATCGGTCTGGTACCGGTGCCCCAGGGAGAACACGTCAAACGAACCTCGGCACTCCGCGCCGGAGAGCGGATTCTCGTGGGCGGTCGAACGATCGCCGTCGTTTGCTCTGGCCCAGCCGCAGATGTTGCACACCCGGAACCCCATCCCGATTCCCTCGGACAACACCACCATCTTGGCGCGCACGCCCGCGGTCACCGTCGTGGTTGCGGGGTTGCCCTTCAGCGTGACCTCGGAAAGTGAATCGCCTGGGTACTCCACGTGGGATGAACCGAGCGTCCTACGGGAGGGCGGCGTAGATCCCACGGTGTCGGGAGTCCGGTCCGCGACGAAACCCCACTCGGGAATGATGAACCGCCTCACGCTCTTGCCGGTGTGCTCGGTGCCGCACACCGCACAGGTGGCGGGGGCGTCGGAGAGGTCGAGACCGCTCTCGAAGGCGTCGCAGTTGCGGCAGACCCGGTACTCGTTGCGGACGAAGGCCTTGCCGGGCTTCTTCGCCACGGCCCGGGAGGTCCACAGCTTGCCTGCGGCCACCACCTGGTTCCCAGGGGCATAGTCGAGGATCGCCAGCGCCAGGTCGCGGTCGAGCTCCAGCTTCGATCCGGCGGGGTCCGAAGAGTGGTTGGTACGAAGCCCTACCGTGTCCACAGGGAAGCCGTACTTCGGAAGCACGTTCCGCTGGGCGAGGACACCCAGCGTCTGGCGTCCTTCGACAGTCTTGAGCGTCCGCTCGAGGAGCGCGGCGAAGCTGAACTTCTTCTCCGAGGAAGCTGCGCCCTGTAGCTCGGTGAGCTGCGCACGCTCGAGCCGGATCTCTTCTGCAACGCGGTCGAGTAGCTCGAGTAGCGGCTCGACCCACGAGTTGTCGGCGACTCCCAGCTCCTCGTGTAGTTCCACCGGAACCACCCGGGCCACTGAATCGGCGATCGCCACCGGAACCGGGGTGAGGAACGGACGGATCTCCCGCCATGCTTCGTCGTCGGGGTCGTCAGCACAGAACAGGTCTGCGATCTGCTGGAACTCGACGCCCCTCTCGACGTACATGTGCCGGAAGAACTCGGCGAACACGATCGAGTGGATGTGCCTGCGGGCGATTCGTTCGTTGTCGATGGGTACCCACGGAACGCGCATGACCCCGTTGATCATCTGAGTCGGATCCTGGAAGCGGGAGAGGTCGCGGGAGCGCCGCTGGGCATAGGTGGTCACGAATGCGGCGGAATCGGTCCGGCGCCCGGCGCGTCCGGCACGCTGGACGTAGTTCGCCGTCCGTGGGGGCATATTGCGGAGGACGACGGCCTGGAGATCGCCCACGTCGACGCCGAGCTCGAACGTGGTCGAGCATGACAAGACGTTGACCTCGCCGTGGATGAACTGGTTCTGGATTTCCAGTGCCTGCGACGAGGTCCACTGGGCGGTGTGTTCTTTGGCGGACATCGGAGCGATGGCGATCGAGCGGTAGAGATTTCGGTAGTGGTTGTTCTCCTGCTCCAGGAGCGGGATCGGGTACGAGACGAGCTGACCGTCGCAGTTCAGGGTCGGACACACATCGGCGGCGTTGTGCGCGGTCACGTTCCGGCAGACATCGCACTGCCACCACTCTGCCGTTGTTCCGGGACGGAGCTCGATGCGACGGTGATCGAGTTGGTAGGAACCGGTCGTCGGTGAGTTCGGGCGCATCCACCCCAGCCCGGGTCGCCCTGGCTCGACAGGTGAGGAGAAAAGTTTCCAGAGGTGATTGAGGAATTCGACCGCCTTGTCCTCCTGGCCCACGGTGGACAGGACGCGGCGGAGATAGTCGAGCCGCTTGTTGGTCCCTCGAGTCGGGGCCCAGGACAGTTGCTTCTTGCGCCGATCGGAGCCGTCGGACCGCATGGAGATGACGACGTTTCTCGGAGCGAACAACTCGTCGCCGACGTCGACGCCGTCGGGGACCGTGACCGCACCTTGACGACGCACCATCGTGGCGAGTTGTTGGAGAAGCGCCCGCGCGCTGTCCTCTCCGAGAGCGTCCAGGAGTGGACTCGGAATGACTGAGCCGGCAGGCAGCGCCATGCTCACGTGGAGAAGGCCGAGTCCCTCGAGTGACTGCCTCACGTCCGTACCGATGAGGTCGGCCATGACCCACGCCCCCACGGCACGATGCTGGCCGTGGGAGGTGACGGTGGAGTCGAAGAGGTGGGCTTTGCGTCCGGCGGCTGCGGCATCGGCGACGAGGTCGTCGATCGCTGCGGGCGTCGTGGCGAAGTGCGGCGCCTCGATGGTGCGGGCGAGCAATCGTCGCTGGATCAGCCTCGAGTACGTCGAGTCGAGGTACGGGGCGGCGTAGGCGGCGGCCTGTCGGGAGTCGCTGAACATCAGGAGCTTGCGACCTTCACCCACGAGTTCGCGGGACTTGTCGCGAGCGCTGGGCAGCTGTTGGTAGAGCGAGGTGGTGACGACGGCGGAGGGGGCATCGTTGCCCAGATCCAGCCGGCGGACGAGGTTCGATTTGCGGGCGCCGCAGTGATTGCAGGTCGACAGTCCCGCCTTGGACACGCGGAGCGCGACGATGGGACGCATCTCGCCGCGTCCGCAGCCATCGGGACACCTCAGGGTCTGAGAGTCCGACAGGCGGCCGCATCCGGTGCACAGCCAGGAGGCACGAGCATCCACCGCCTTCTCCTCGGCGGAGAGGAGGTCGTCGTCGTCGTCCACCACCGCCTCCTCGGAATCGAGTAGGGCGAACCACGAGGCCTTTGTGACGCGGGCGGTGACGGGGACAAGTCGTTCGCCTTCGATCTCGCCTGCGAGGTGGACGGTTCCGCACGAGGTGCAGGTGGCGAACTCGAACACTGCCGCCTCGCAGTCGGGGCACGTCTCGTGGCGGGCGAGAGCGACATGGGGGCCGGACTCGGAGAGGCAGGTGAACGCGCCTTCGGTGGCACGGACGAAGAAGTGGTACCTGGCAGAGAGGACGGGGTGCCCGTTGTCCAACTGAACCCTGCCCCCCAGGCGCACGAGGATCTCCACCAGCCTGTCGGCGTCGTCCCTGTCGGGCCATAGTTCGCCGGCGACGGTGTGGATGTCGACTGGACCGTCCTTGAGAAGGCCGCGGAGAGCGACCAGGTGGGCCTCGTGGTCGAGCGCTTGACCGGGGGTGGGCAGGCCCGAGAGCGCGGTGAGTCGCTCGAGATCGGGGCCGCCCGGGTCCGACGTTCCCCACTCGTCGTTGGCGCCCTCGACGATCGACACGAGTTCCTCGGGGGACAGTTCCCACGTGGAGTCGACGGTGGCGGGGATCCGATCGGCGTGGACGACGTCCTGCTGTGCGGGGTCGTCGGTGTACGCGAAGTCGGCGTTGAACAGGTCGGACGCGAACTTCGTGACTTCGGTGGGATCGCCGTCCAGGGACGCGGACGTGGCGATGTACTGCAGGCGATCGGACGGGGCGACACGGTCCTTGAGTCGCCGCAGGAGCATGCCGACCTCGGAGGCCTGGGCGCCGTCGTAGACGTGCGCCTCGTCGAGCGCGACGAACCGCCAGGTCTGGTGACCGTGCGAGGCGAACAACTCGATGTCCCTGGGGCGCAGCAGCAGGTACTCCAGCATCGCGTAGTTGGTCAGCAGGATGTGGGGTGGCTCGGCCTGCATCTCCTCACGGCTGAGTCGCTCGTTGGGGAGGACCTCCTGACCGGGGTTAAGTGACTCGAAGTGCCGCCGGGCGTCCTTGGCGGTGTGCTTGGTCTCGCCGGTGTAGCGGCCGAAGGTGATCTCGGGGACGTCGGCGAGCATCGTGCGCAACCGCTTGAGCTGATCGTTGGCCAGGGCGTTCATGGGGTAGAGCAGGAGCGCCCTGACGCCGGGCCCGAGAGTCCCGGCAGCTTGCTCGGCAAGAAGATGGTTGAAGATCGGTAGCATGAAGCTCTCGGTCTTTCCGGAACCGGTGCCGGTGGTTACCACGACGTTCCGGCCGGCGACGACCTTGCGGATAGCCTTTTCCTGGTGGGCGTACAGAGGTCGCTCCAGAGGGAGGGCCTCGCTCGCCATCCGCCGGAACGAGGCGCCCAGGACGCCCTCGTCGATGAGCTCCTCGAGCGACAGTCCAGGTGCGTACGGAGGCGTCGTTTCCAGCAGCGGTCCCTTGGTGAGGCTCCGGGTCTCACCGACGACGCGGACGAACTCGTCGTGCAGCGCGGCATCATTCGGGCTGAGCAGAGTTGTGATGTAGCGCTTGTACGTCGTCTCGATGGCGTGCGCGGTGGCGAGCGGGTCGAGGATCTCGGTCACTGGGAACTCCTAGGTGCGGAAGATGGCGTCGACGAGTTCTTCGTCCGAAGACTTCCCGACGGGGATATACGGGTTGGACTGACGCTGGGCAAAGTCGAGCGCCGTAACCAGGGCATCCGCGGTCACCAGGTCGATCATGGTCTGTTCCGGCTCGCGGAGTGCGAAGCGAGACCAGGCTCGGTCCAGGTCGGGCGGAAGCGAGAGCGGAATCCGGTCTGCTGCAGCAAGCCGGGCGTAGAGACAGACGATGAGGCTGGCCACAGGTGCGTTGGCCCACGAGAAGCGATCACCGAGGGTGCCGAGCTGTTTGCTGCGGACGGAATAGTTCTTTCGCAGCGAAGCGAAGCCTGCCACCACGGACATCGGGTTCCCGTCGCCGCGGACGACCACTTCGAAGAACTCTCGGAGTTCCGCCGGATCGGCGGTGGCCTGGTGCTGGAAAAGCGCCAGGTACGCGTCGTATCGAGAGGCGGGATCGATGAGTCCACCCGGGATCAGCTTCCGCTTCTCGAGGTAGTCGGCGACCGCGCCCGGTTCGTCGCTCCGCAACACCAGATCCCGGCTCAGTGCAGCCGACTTCGCGAACGGGTCCCAACCGCGTTCGAGGATCGTCGAGAGTGCGTAGCCTCCGACCTCTCGGAGCCGGCGCCTCATACCGCCGCGGAAGGTCTCTGGGGTCGCGGGGAGGTCGGCGATCGTGAGGAGCATGTCGAGCCAGGGTTCCGAGGCGAGGACGCGTCGGTCGATCGCGACGGAATCCGGATCGTCCTCGTCGGGTCGGAAGGAGTCGAAGACCAGACCGGTGCGGATGAGGAGCGCGAGTTTGTCGGCCGTGGAGAGCTCCGACGCCGCCAGGGAGAGGAGCGACGGGCGAGGGTCGCGCCGGATCTCGCGAGCGAGCAGGCCGAACCGCTCGTCGTCACCCGGTTCGAGTTTCCGGTCGAGCAGGGCGAGCGCGGACCAGATCTCGGACAGCGAGGGATCCACATCGGGGACAACGTCGAGTCCGAGGAGGAATCTGGATATTCCCGCCGTGGTCGGGCTGGCGAACTCTGCCTCCCGTGGGAACCGGATGCTCTCCGGCGGCGGGAAGCTCTCCGGCGGGACGGGATCCCAGGCGTCGTCGACGACGGGCGCTACTCGGATGTCTCCGGACCCGAGGACGGAGGCGGGGAGGGTGCCGCGGCCCTTGACGAGCGGGACAGTGGTCACGGGCGCCCACGGACGCGCGATGCGCCACACGTGCAGGACGATGTCGGTGCGCACGTCCAGCCCGAGGACGTTGACCCGGTCACCCTCGACCTCGACCCGGACGTTCGCGCCGATGGTGCTGAATCGGACGAGCGGCGCCTCGTAGGTCTGCGCGTCGGGGTAGCGAAGGATCAGCACGACCTCGCCGACCTGAGCCTCACGAGCGGCGCCGGCAAGCCGGTCGGCAGGCATCGTCAGGACCCCGGACCGCGTTCGCCGGGGAAAGTCCTCGTTGCCGTATTCGCGCCCGTTGAGGCTGCGTACGACGGCGCGGACGGAGACGTCGGCAGGAACGCCCCGGACGGCGAGCGTCGCCCGGGAGAAGTCCTCTGGGCGGCGGCCGATCCGACGATCGCTCCACACGGCGATGCGTCCGACGGGGGTGAGGCGGAACTCGAGACGCGGAGGCCGGACCGTGACCACGGAAGATGCCGCACCATTGCGCAGGCGGACCGTCTTCTTGGAGTCCGTCGGTCCGAAGGCGAGCGTCTGATCGAGCACGTGGAGTGCCGGTGACGTGGAGCCGCAGTCGGCGTGCACCGGGGTGAGGTTCTCGTCGTCTGGTAGCCGGAGGTCGTCGTCGAACTCGACGGAGAGCCCTTCGGCGACAAAGACGCTGTGGTCGAGTCGCGCTCCGTCCGGGCCGGTCACACGGACGTCGAAGCGCCCCAGTTGCTCTGGTTCGCCGTCGAAGAGCGGGACGTCACCGCCGTCAGGCGCCGCGTACTGCCCCTGGAGGGTCCACTCGCGGGCTCCTGACCGTCGGTACCGGATGGTCCACTCGTCCGCCGACTCCGGACCCAGGGCGGGGAGGCTGATCCAAGGACGTGAGTACAGGACGGGAAGCTTCTCGCTGAATACCCCGGGCAGAACGGGGAGTGGGTCGTCCGGAAGGTCCAGGAGTACGGGCAGGGGCCGGCTACCGACCCGGAGGTCCACCGTTGTGCCGTCCCCGGTCCTCGCGCGGACGGATGTGGTCTCGGAGAGATCCCACTGGCGGATCTCCCAGCCGTCCCAGCCGATAGGGGCGCCATATCCGCCCAGATCACGGGGAGCGTGAGGGGGTTCGCCCAGAACGTCAAGGTCTCCGGGGACGATGGCGACGATCTCGGATCGAGGCAGGACGGCGGCGTCCGGGAGATGTTCACCGCGGGTGGAAAAGGTGATGATGGGTCGGGCGTCCTCGTAGAGACGCATCTCCACGGGGTTCGCGTACGAGGGGTGGGTGACCACGACGCGCCGCGCCGGCTGATCGACGGGGACCTCGACGGCCTGGTCGCCCCGGAACCGTTCCGGTGCCACCCGGACGACGGCCGTGTCGATCGTCACCGTCCAAGGTGCCGAGGTGTGGCTGGAGGGTGCGGGTATCCGGACGACGATCGAGTCGTCAGTCTGCAGGTGGAGGGTGGGGACCTCGCGAGACCGACGACGCTCGGACCGGACGCGATCGCCCACGTCGGCACGGAGGAGTGCGTCGCGGAGTGCGTCGACAACGATCTCCGGAAGTCGTGTGGTGTCCGCGGTGAGGGTCGTGGGATCGGCAGCCGGGTTCTCTGCGATGTCGGCGACGATCCGGGCCATCTCGTCGAGAAAAGCTCGTCCTCGGTCGCCGCCGTACTGGATGAAGTCACGGGTCGACACGTCGAGCTGGTTTAGCACGAGCTCGTGGCTGGGCTCGAGGATCCAGTCCCGAAAGCGGCGGCTCTCCCGCGAGGTGACGTTCCCGACGTACGCGCTCAGTGCCTCGAGAAGACCGTCGAAGCTCGCTGCCGGAATCCCGGCGTGGACGGCGAGACGTTGGACGTACCTGCTCGCCGGCAGGTCGTGCAGAGGATCGAGCCCGAATCTCTTGAGCAGGGCGGGGATTGCGGTTCGGAGTGCTGCCTCGTCTGAGGACTGTCGCTCGACCCCCAGCCGCTCCCAGTAGGCGTCCCAGTACGCGTTGTGTTCGAGTCCGACGTGAGCCATCCCCACCAGGGAGGCGAGCGTGGTCGCGGGGAAGTGATGGACGATCTGGGCGACCGTGGTGCCCCGACCACGGGAGAGGCGGTATCGCGCGGCGTAGACGTCCAATAGGACGTCGAGCTCGACCGCGGAGAAGTCGGCCTCCACGGCGAGGACCGCGTCACCCAGGCGAGCCCTGACCGCTTGTTCCCACGTGTCGATGTCGTCGTCCGCGGTCAAGGGCGTCGGCAAGGGATCGGCGGGTGCGACGGAAGTCGCCAGCTTGTCAGCGGCGGGGGGAGGAGACGGCTCGGGAGCGGGTGTAGTCGCGTCCGATTCCACTGACGGTGTCGACTCCGCCGGAGTCGGCGTCGGCCCCATCGGCTTCGATCCGACCGGTTTCAGGCCGCGGGGTGTCGGTGCGGCAGGTGTCGCCGGCGGCGTGGCTCGGAGGATCTCGCCCACCTCTGGGACGAGCAGCTCGCATACCGTGGCGAGGGGCACGTCGAGGAGACCGACGGGACGCATGAGTTGCGGGTGCGTGTCCACCGCGTGACCGGATGAGTCGGCCCTGAGGCTGTCGAACCAGTGGCCGACCTCCGTGGAGTCCAGGACCTCACGGGTATCGGCGACCGCGGCGTCGATCACGGCGTCGAGATCAGCGTGGAGCTCCCTCTCCACGTAAGCCTGGGCGGCTTCTTTGTCGCCGCCCAGCAGCTGAACATCGACCAACGCGTAGAACCGCTCCGGGTCGAGGGAGAACAGGACGGAACTGACGGCCCGGATGACGGGTTCCTGTGGCCAGGCGCCCGATCGGGACGCGGCCGCCGCGGCGTTGACCTGGGCAAGGGAGCCGTGCAGGCGCCTGCCTTCGGCACGCGACAGGAGCTGGGAGATGTCCGACGGTGCGCTGGAGGCGATCGATGAGAAGGACACCTCCCTGCCGCCTTCCCAGCGGACGCCGAACCCCGCCGGGGCCAGTGGGTACAGCTCGCCCAGTACATAATCCGGCGTCGTCCGGTACGTGGAGGCGATCTCCAGGATCGTCTCCACGCGATCCTCGGGGAGCGTGTCGGCGACGGGCAGTGAACCACCGACCGGGACGTGGTCGAAGACCAGCTCCCAATACGGGAACGCCTCGCTCCACGTCGTCTTTCCGGATGGTGGGGGTGTCACGACGCAGCCTCGGCCATCGCACCCTCCGGCAACAGTGAGGACGGACGCTCCCCGGTGGTCACGACGAGCTGATCACGCGCCCGCGAGGAGGCAACGTACAGCAGCGAGCGCTCACGGCGGAGGAGCTGCTCCCTGTCCTCGTCGGTAAGGCCCCGTGCTCCGTGGGAGGAGGGAAGCGTGCCCTCGGAGACGCGAGCCAGCACCACGTGGGTGAACTCCATGCCCTTGGAGGAGTGCATGGTGAGGACGTGGACGCCCGCTCCCTCTCCGGTGCTCACGTCGATCCCGCGAGCCTCGAGGCCGTCGATGATCCGGTCCACGTCCCGCCGGTTGTGCGTGAGCACACCGATGGATGCACCGGCATCCTCGGCGAGCCATTCCCGGATGTGCTCCTCGGCCACGTCGAGTTCGCCGGCGAGGGTCTGAGCCTGGGCCACCTGCGGGAAGGGGCCGCTGCGAGCGGACCGATAGCCCTCGGTGGAGTCGGCCTCGCCCTCGGTGTCGACGAACGTTTCGCCGTGGAGGATGCTCATGGCGAAGCCCAGGTTCTCGGCGGTGGTCCGATAGTTGAGGGTGAGCCGATTGGCGCGACCCACGATGTTGATGCCGAAGTGGGACAGGCGAGTGGGACGACCGTAGATCCGCTGGTGGCCGTCCTCGGCGATGAAGAGGTCGTTGGGAGACTCCGCGACGACGGCGCGAAGCAGACGCCAGTGACCCACGTGGAAGTCCTGTGCCTCGTCGACTACGGCGTGGTCCACGATCCGACCATTGCCGGACTCTGCGTCCAGATCCAGCACGGCGGCGGCGAGGCAGCCGAGGACGGGGAAGGTCTGCTTTCCCTCGCGACGGGTGATGGCCAGATAGGACTCGATCACCGACCACACGGCCGTGCGTGCCTTGCGATTGAGCGGCGTCCTCCGGCCGGAGCGGTCGGCCTTGAGATAGGCGGCCTTGGAGGTGACCCGCTGCGCGAGGACCACCGATTCGAGCTCCCCGCGGAGGAACTCGGGGGAGGTGGTCGGGCCCTCCGGTGCCTCGGTATTCCGCTCGGCGGCCTCGAGCCATAGTTCGCGGTCGTCCTGGTCGCTGAGGGGCGACGGCAACGACTGCAGGGGCGACCCGAGAAGGACGGTCGAGGCCTCCCGAAGTCGGTCGAGGGGGACCTTACGCAGAACTGCCATCGTCACCTGGTCGATTCCCGCCACGCACACCCCGGGCTCGCCGACGGTCTTCGCGCGCGGCAGGTCCGGGTCGAGCACGGAGAGCTGCCGGCCGAGCGACGCGGCGAGCACCTTGGTGAACGTGGTGAGCAGGACGCGAGGGGCCGCGCCGTCGGGGCCGGGTCCGTCGATCGTGCCGTCGACGAGTGCCTTGGTTCGGTGCAGGGCCACCACTGTCTTGCCCGTGCCCGCCCCGCCGGAGACCCGCCACGAACCGTTCCGTGAGCGGGTGGCGAGGATGCGCTGGGTGGGGTGGAGGAAAGTGGTCCAGGCCTCGAAGTCCCCGCTCTCGATGATGTCGCGCATGACGTCTTTCGCCTCGCGCAAGTCCCCGAGGTACGTGAACTGCATCGAGGACGCAGGCTTGGTGACGGCACGGACGAACTCGTCCTCGCTGGCATATTCGGCGCCGAGGTCGAGTTCGGTACGGACCTGGTCGATGGTGTACCCGACCGCGAGACCGAGAAGTGCGTCCCGCTCCCACGGAGCGGCCTCGGAGAGAACGGCCTCGAGCTCGGCGAGGGTGGAGGAGGAGAGCGCGGGCCCGGAGACCGACGGATCGATGCCGAGTTCGCGTTCGAGGACCTCCGAGGTGATCCCGCCGTCCTCGAATGCCGGAGCCGGCGCCTCGGGCGCCGACGGCTCCCGGGTGGAGGACGACGACGTGCCCTGATCGACCGTCCCCTCCGCGACGGCGGCCGCCGCTTTGGCTTCCGCGGCAGCGATCTGCTCCTGCTTGGCCTTCTCCGCCGCGAGGGTCGCGTCGAGCGCCGCGCCCTGTTCCCGAACCAGTGAGAGCACACCGTTGACCGGATTGACCTTGAGGGTCAGCTCCGCAGCCGTGTCGTAGGCGTCGTCATGGTTGTACGTACCCACATAGACGTAGTGGGTCTCCGTGCCGCCGTCGATCTTGAAGACCAAGGATCGGAACTGGTCGTTGACCCGGACCGAGCGGATACGTGGGTCGACGGAGTTTTTGATGGGCTCGACGTGCACGCCCGCCGAGGTGTCGTCCTCCTGGAGCTTTGACAGCATGTCGAACACGCGCTTGCGCACGGAACCGTCCAGGTTCTCCTTCTTGTTGATGAGAGTGATGGTGGGCATCTCAGCTCTCCTCTCCGCCAGGCGTACCGAGCGCTTCGCGCAGCCGGCCCGACTCGGGCTCGGCCGTCCAGTCGATCACCGTCCAACCGGCGTCGGCTATCGGGCGCACCGTATCGGGTGACTGTGACACGAACAGCGCGACCTTCGCCTCCGGCCACGAATAATTGGCGATCACGCCGCGAACCTCTTCGCCGTAGTCCGGGAGGGGTGCGCCCATCTCGGCCAGCACGCGGAGGACGTCGAGCTCTGCGGTGGAGTCGGGGTCCTCGGGGTCGATCTCCTCGGCGATCTCCCGCCACGCCCCCGAGAATCCGGGGTCCGCCGGAGTCTCAGGCGCGGTGGCCGACGCAGTCGGCTCCGCTGCGGCCTCGTCGACCATGGCAGCGAGTTCGGCTTCCACATCCACGAGGCTGGTGTCGAGTCCGTCCGCTGCGTGGATCCGCGAGCCTCCCGGCCGAAGGGAGAGGAGATTGGACCAGCGCAGCCACCACTGCCAGTCCTCGCGGTAGGACGCGGAGCCCACTGCGGCGTCGGAGGAGTCGATCACGAGGTCGGCCCAGATCGAGGCCGCCTGCCGCGGATTGCCCGAGACCGCGAGACGCGAGAACGGTCGGCTGACGATTCGAGCGTCGCCATCACGGACGCCGGAGGCCAGACCGTACGCGGCGCACGCGTGCCCGACGTCCTGCCACTGGCGCGGATCGGGGTCGGCGACGATCTTCGTCAGCAGCGTGACCGGATCCCCGGAGGCCGCATTGACGAGCGTCGGAGCCAGGCCCAGCGAGGTGGCGAAGGCCTTGACGTAGTTCTGCTGAGGCCACGCCGGTGGAGCAGCGACGATCTCCGCTTCGTCGAGGTCCGCGTGGGTTACGGCCCACGGGATCCATCCCATGTCACGAGCCGCTTCGCGCTTGTCGGCGTCGTCCGCCACCCGGTTGTACTCGGGACTGGCGTGGTACTTGGCGCCGTCGGCGTAGATGGCGAACTTTGGCAGGTTCGGGTCGTCCGGCTGGAGCAGGTAGTCGGGTCTGGTCCCCAGGCCGGGGAGGTCGACCTGCGCGAGCAGGTCCCACGTCACCTGCGAGCCGGGCACCCGGATCCGCAGGGCGCTGTACTTGCCGGCCGGGATGGTGTCCACCTTGGCGCCGGCGTCCTTCAACAAGGCCGACAGGCGGTGACGGAAGCGGACCTCCAGGGCCGAGTCACCTTGCGGGTCGAATGTCGGGAATTCCACGATGCTCCAGTCCTCGAATCTCGGCACGGCCTCGTCGTCGCGACCTTCTCCGCACAGGAGGTCGAGGAGTGCCGTCTCCGCCGTGGCCCGCGAGGTCCGATCGACGTCGGCGGGGCTCGAATGGGGGAGGAGGCACTCCGGGCACGCGAGGCGGTTCTCCGCGGCGCAGGGGCAGTCCCGGACTGCGGACCACGCGGTGTGGAGCAAGCTCCAGACGTCCTCCGGTGAGGTGAACCCCGCCAGGTAGCCGGTTCCGCCGGGCACGCTGTCATGCAGCAGCAGGGCGGGAACGGGTCCACTCGGCCCCGCGGTCGTCGTCTCCGTCGTGGTGGACGGCTTGCCCGGCAGCGGGACGGACACGGTTCCGACCTCGAGGTGGCTGGGGTCGCCCCCGAGCGCCCGGCGGAATCCGAGCTTCAACGCGGCCACGAGGCTGGGCAGGATCATCGTGTCGTAGGTGGAGACCGTGCTGGGGAGGTAGAGCAGCACGCCTTCGGTGTGGAGCGTCCTTCCGAGTGCGACGTGGACGTTGTGCTCGTGGGGAGAGTCCGCGTGCGCACACCATGGGCGGTGATTTCTCCGGGTGTTGCGGCCGGCGTCCGGGTCGATGTGGCCGCAGTACTCACACAGACGGAAGTGCGGGGCGGCGGGCTGGTTGCCGCCGATCATCCGAGAGGCGCCCGGGCCCGTGCCGAGGTTGATCCACCGGATGTCCGCCCGGCGTAGGTAATGGGCGCCCAGGCTGGTGCCGTCGACGAACCAGGCACCGGCGCCGTCCTCGGTCCGGAACGTCAGTGTGCGCGCCACGGTGTAGCGCCGACTCAGCCGCTCGTCGTGCCGCTCGTCCACCGTCGCGGAGTCCCGGCTCACCTGCGCGGCCACGCGGCGGAGCGGCACCACGTCGAGGACCTGTGCGGAGTCGGCGAATCCGGCCGCTCCACAGGAGGGGCACGCGCCCACGGTGTCGGTCACCACGGTCTCGGCATGGCTGCATGCCGGGCAGACGCGCCACCGTTCGACCTCGTCGCGGTCGGCGCCCATGTCGACGCTGGAGATCTCGATGCGCATCCGGTCGGCATAGAAGGAGTTGCCGGGTGCGAGTTCGGTGAGAGCCGAGGCCACGGACCGGGTGAAGGTGGTGGACTCGACGCTCCACTCGGAGGTCTCGGGGTCCTGCGAGGAGACCGAGGTGTGCAGGTCCACCGTGTCGTCGAGGAGCTGGTATCCCGGCAGGAGGCCGAGCCGCTCGAGGGCGGAGATCCAGTACTCGCGCATGTGCTGCTGCCGCTGGCGGATCGTGGCCTTGTGGGAGGCCTCGGCGGCGCGCAGGTCCTCGTGGTCCTGATCGCTCGCCCCGGGGCTCTGCGCCCGTTCGCGGAGGTCCACGAGGACCGTGTCGAGCCGGTCGAGGCGGCGGGTGAGCTCGGCGGTCTCGTCGTTCCACCGGTCGAGAGCCAGCGCGAGCGTGGAGTCGAGAGAGCGCGGCGCAGGGTCACCCTCCGAGGTTTCCCCGGTGGCCCACTCACGCAGGTCAGAGGCGGCGGCCTCGGACACGTACTCACCGAGGCTGCCGAGGAACTGCTCGAGCAGCGCCGGCACGCGGCCGGGCAGCTCGATACGTAGCCGCGGCACGAAGCAGTCTGCGTGCTTCTTGAGGACGTCCCGTGCGCGGGTGCCGTCGGGGTGGATGCCCTCCAGGACGAGTGCGTCGATCGCGTGGGCGAGGAACTGCCGGCGGAGGATCTCGGCCGCGGAGAGGAACGCCGCCGGCGGCTGGACCGAGCCGTTGATCAGGGACAACGGATCGTGCACGACAGGCAGGGTCTTTCCGCGGCCGCGCACGAGTGCCACGACGAGCGAATTACCCGTGAGACGCCCGGCGCGTCCGACGCGCTGGACGTAGCTAGCCACGGAGTCGGGCAGCGAGGAGAGCATCACGGAGGAGAGGTCGCCGATGTCGATGCCCATTTCCAGCGTCGGCGTGGCGACGAGCACGTTGGGTGCGCCGGGCTCGTCGGCCGCGGTCTTGAACTGCGCCTCGATCCGTGCCCGGTCCTTGGTCTCGAGCAGGCTGGTGTGCTCCCGTGCGACCACGGCTCGGCTGTCGGCGGAGTAGTAGAGCCGGCGGTAGTAGTTGTCGGCGTCGATGGACACGGTCGCCAGCCGCCCGGGGCAGTCCACGGTGAGGCACGGCGCGCCGGTGAGCAGGTCGCGCACCGATGCGACCGCGGGCGAGGTGTTGTGGCAGACGTCGCAGCGCAGCTCGCCGGGCTCGGGCTCGGCGGTGACGATCACGGAGTCGGGCGAGAGCCCGTAGACCGACGCACCGGACTCAGTGGTGATCAACTCAAGCACACCGGCCTCGGCGAGCCGGGCCATCAGGGTTGCAGCGAGTCGCTGCGCCGAATCGGGGGTCACGCCTAGATGCCGGGAAGTCCATCGTTCGTACCAGGACTGACGCTGGGCTACGGGATCCATTCCGCGCACGTACTTGCTCTTGGCAAGCGTCGAGCCCACGCGAGGGAACGCAGGATAGGCGCCGATGGGGAAACCGGGCACGCCCTTGGCACGGGCCTGCCGCTTGAACAGGTGCCACGTGTTGCCGTCGGTCCGCGCGTACTCGGTGAGCCAGCGGTGGGTGATCCCGCCGCGCTGGAGGATCCGTCTGATCATCACCCGTGCCCACACCTCGAGCGCGTGGTCGTCGGGCTCGGCCTCGCTCAGCGCCGACTCCACCGTGGTCGCCTCCCACGCGCCGCGGGCGGCGTCCACCAGGTCGGCGGTCGGGGCGTCGACGGTGGCCACGGCACTGCCGGTGAGGGCGAGCGTGCGGCCGAGGGTGGAGCGCAGGCCGAACTCCAGGCTGAGGTCGAACAGCAGTCGGTCGCCGACGGCTTTGGTGGCGGTGCCCTTGGCGGAGGAGGTGGCCCCGGTGTCCCAGAACGGCGTGAACAGCGTCCGGTCGGCGAGCGACGGATGCAGCAGGTGGTAGCGCTGGACGGGGGTCTGCGCCTGGTCGCGGACCGCTCTGGCGAGCGCGGTCAGCGACAGGGACCCCCCGGCGAGCGCCGTGGTGGTGGCGGTGCGCAGGGCGAAAGCATGGGCTCGGGCCTGGACGAATCCGGCACGGTGGGAGGCGTCCTGGACGGAGTCGCTGAACACTAGGGTGCGCTTGTCCGCAGCGTCGAGGCCGGTGGTGCCGAAGAGGTTGGACAGCGCCACGGAGAGCAGCGTGGCCACGGCGGAGCCGATGTACCGGATCGAGTCGCGGGTTCCGCACGCCGGGCACGTCTCGCGCTCAGAGAGCTCCTTTGCGGTGGCGCCGGTGTGCAACAGGACTGGCACAATCCGCGGGTCGGCGTCGGTGGTGGGGTCGACGGATTCGGCGGCGAGCAGGCGCGTCTGGGCGGGGTTCAACCACATGAGGGACGTGGTGGAGTCGCGGGAGCCGCGTACCTCGGACAGGGGCATGCCTTCGGCGAGTGCGGCGTCGACCTCCTGGTCGGCGGCGATTAGTGCGCGGACGGTGGTGCGGTCGGCGATTGAGGACTTGCGGATCGCCGCGGCGGCGAACTGGGGGGTCTCGGTACCGGGCTCGTAGGCGGTCATCCAGCCGGCGCGTCCGCAGTGGCGGCAGAAGATCGCGGGGAGGTGGTCCTCGGCGGAGAGGCTGCCGGCTTCGCCGGCGTCGTCGGGTAGGGCGTCGGGGCCGTCGTCGTGCCAGCGGAAGCGAACAGAGGTGGCCACGGCGCGGTCGAGTCGGGTGAGTTCGCGCACCCACAGGTGCGCCTCGAAGCTGGGCAGCCGTCGTCCGGCGACGGAGTCGGCGGCGGTGATCACGGCCCGCATATGGCTCAGCGCGCCGAGGACGTGGGTGAGGTACCGCTCGGCGTCGGAGGGGCGCCGGACGTGGGGGAGTACGGCGACGGCGAGGTCGCCCAGGCTCACGGCGTGGGCCGAGTGCTCAAGGATTCGGGCGAGCAGCTCGTGCTCGCGCGCTCGCTCCATTGCAATCCCGGTGTCGGGGTGCCCGTGCTCGCCCCACACATCGGTGCACACGGCGGCGAAGATGGCCTCGGCCGGATCCTCGCCGTCGTCGAGGCGCTCGGCGATCGCGCGGTCGAGTTCGGCCATCCGCGCGGGGGAGGCCACGTCTTCGACGGGCACGCGCTCGGCATCGGGCGCGAGCATCCACTGGTCCACGGTGAGGCGGGATTCGGTGAGGACGGCCTCGGCGGGGAACTCCTCGCCGAAGACTGTGCGGGCGAACTCGCGGACGGGGCCGGTATCGCCGTCGTCGCCGAGCGTGGCCGACGTGGCCACGGGGGTGATCCGACCGAGTGGACGGTCACGGTCCGCGTCGGTGAGGAGAACCCTGCCGCCGTCGGTGGGGGCGAGGTGGGTACCGACGACGAGGCCGAGCCGTCGCAGGAGCAGGGCCACGTCCGTGCCCTGCGCTCCGTCGTAGGTGTGGAACTCGTCCAGGACCACGTACTGCAGTCCCTCGGCGGAGATCCGCCAGATGTCGGCGTCCTCGGGCCGTAGGAGCAGCTGGTCGAGCATCTTGTAGTTGGTGAGCAGAAGGTCCGGTGGATCCTCGCGGATCGTGGCGCGGTCGGTGATGAGCCCGGCCTCGCTCACGGTGGTACGTCCGGAGCCCTGATGCTCGCCGGTGTAGATGCCGGCCGTCACGCCGGCCAGTCCCGGCTCGGCGAGGAGGAGTCTCGTCAGGCGCTCGGCCTGGTCCGTCGCCAGGGCGTTCATGGGGTAGAGCAGCAGCGCCTTGACCCCGCGCACGCCCTGGGAGCGGGCCCGCTTGGCGTGGTCGAGCACCGGGTAGAGGAATGCCTCGGTCTTGCCCGAGCCGGTGCCGGTGACGACCAACGTCGGTTCCGGGCGGCGCCAGGCGACAGTCGAGCCCTCGTCGGGTCGGCTGGACAGTCGGGCGAAGGCCTGGGCCTGGTGAACGTAGGGCACGAAGGGGAACGAGGACGGGGTCCAGTCTAGAGCTGATGACTCGTCCTTGGCGGCGGGCGCGAAGGGCATGCGGGTGCGCACGAACGGTCCCTGGAACATGCCCGAGGAACGGTCGCCCACGAAGTCGGTCAGGGACTTCTGTGCCCGCGCGTCGGCGAGCGCGAACGTCGTGGAGAGGTACTCGGAGATCCCACCCTGTAGTTCCCGGGCCGCTTGCAGGGGAAGTAGCGCGCTCACAGCGTGCTTTCCGCCAGTTCGCGCTCGAACTGGGCGTAGGCCTCACGCATGTCCGCCTCCCGGTCGAGGATCCGGAACGGGTACTCGAACACGTACGTGGCTCCCGACTGCGGGTGTGTCCACGTCCGTTCCTCCTCGCTGAGCTCCTGGCCCGGCTTGAGTTTGCGCTCGAGTTTGGCCACGTCGTCAGCCACCTTGCGACCGTTGGCGTCGAAGAGGTCTTGCGAGTCGTATTTGCGCATCACCGGGAACTGGGTGCGGTAGATCATGCACAGCTCGTCAGCTGTGACGCCGAGGGAGAGCGCGACGAGGGCGTCGATCTCCACCTGTGCTTGGCGGCGCTCCTCGGCCTTGCGGAGCGGAACGTCGGGGGTCCACTTTGTGCCGGTCACCTCTTCCCAGAGGGGGGTATAAGCGGAGGTGAGGCAGGTTAGCCGGGCATAGCGCCCAACAAGGTGTTTCGAGGAGCGGCCAATGCTGGGCGAAGCCAGACCCTCTACGGTGGAGCCATGGATGTCGCCGCCGCCGCTGGAACGCAGGAGGAAGTCACAGAGAACTGAACTCATCGCGGCCCCTGCAAGCACGAGCGGAGTGCGGTTCGATTGATCGCCTGATGCCGCTGATTCGACCATGTGGACATGCGCGGCACCTGGGGGGATAACCGAAGGATAAAGTGTGCGAAAACCTGTCATGGCTGCCATTCGCCGCCACCCGATTCTGAACACGGCGCGCGCTGAGACAGGCGGAGAGGTCGACTGTTCGAGTTTGCGATAGCCACCGTCGTAGTCAATGCCGTCGCGGTTCGGCTGGTACGCGGTCGCGGGAATGAAGTCCGGTGGCATGGCCTCAAGGTCGATCTCGGACCAGTCCTTGTTGTTCTTGAGCGTGGGATTTGGCTGCTTGGCGAATGGACTCGCCACGCCGAAGTGGGGGCCTTGAAGGATAACGTCGTTCCACGAATCGGGGACCGCCCACTCGGTGTCAAAGTAGCCCTTCTTCTTGTCGATTGACTCGTCCCATCCTCGCGAATACTGCAAACCGAGCTCCCTGATGCGCGGGGCGGCGGCGAGCTTACGGAGCACGCCCTCGGCCTCGCGGGTGACGGAGTACACCATCCTCGAACTCAGGACCGGTGTGTCCTCGTCCTCCAGAATAGATTTCCACAACTCAAGGGTTGAAGCTTCGACGAGGGTGATGCGGTCCGCATGGGGACGGAGATCCCACGACCCTTCGTCGTTCTTGAGACCGGGTAGCGGCCCGGTGCCGTCGTGGACCAGTGAATCGGTGACCGTCGCGGGGTGATACAGGTTGGTTGCCGAGGCGAAGGACGGGTTGTCTCGATGGGCGGCGTAAGTGTGGACACCGTACGTCACGTGATTATCGATGTCGAATAGCTTTAATTCGTTCACGAACTGCCAATGCCGCCGTAGACGGAGATATGTCTCACGCCTGAGCGGCGCCGCCTTCTTCTCGGTGAAGTGGGACTCCGGATGAAGGAGCGTGACGATGCCGTCGTCACTAGCCGACCGCCAGGCACGCTGCATGAACGCGCGGTACAGGTCGGGTTGCTGACCCGCGAGGAGCGGATACTGCGCGGTGTCATTGAGGAACTTCGAGGTGACGACCGTTTCGGCGATGCCATCGGCGAAAGTGTCGAGCGCACCAGGCCGGGCCAGCGTGAAATCCCGGCGCGCTTTCTTGGCAGCCTGTGTGGGCTTGTGCGCAAGAATCCACCACGGATCCGACTCGCCCCACAGGGCGTCCTCATCGGTGCGCGGTCTCACCCACGGAGGATTTCCCACTTGAAGGTCAAAGCCGCCGAGGGCGAACACGGGGGAGAAGTCCAGCTCCCAGTGGAAGAACCCGCGGTCGGCTGCGACCCGGTCGGCCACCGCGAGCCAGGGGTGTCGGTCGAGCACCGCAGCGATGGGCACTTCCTGCGCGAGGATGCGGTCTATGTCCTCAGCTTCGCCGATCTGCGCCCACGTGAGGTCACCACCGAGTCTAAACTGGGCCTCGCCGTGGCCGTACTTGCGACTGCCCTTCTGGGTGTCCGCATAGGCGTGGCCGAGGAGTGCCTCGAGCCCCTCGATCCACTGATCGAGCGTCGGAGGCACAACCACCTCCCCGTCGATGCGGGTCTGGTCCTTCGTAAGCGGCCAGAACCACAGAGCGCACCATGCGTCCATCGCACGTCGCAGGCGTTGGAAGGCGCCGTTGGCGTCGGCGAAAGCCGCCTCGATCTCGGTACGGGTGACCGGGTTCGAGGGCACGTCGAGGTCAGCGCCCCACACATCGATTCGGCGCCGGATCTGGTCCTCGGCGATCCGCATGCGCACCAGGGCGAACTGCCACAGCCGCTCAATTCGCTCGGCCAGGTCTGCCAGGCGCGCCACCTGGGTCTTGGTGGGCTTGGAGGTGATGGTCCTGTGCCAGGCTTTAAGTTCTTTCTGCGCCTCTCCCACGTACGGCGTCAGGTCCTTGGCATCGGCGGCCGCACCCCAGCCGGCGGCCGGAACAAGGAAGTGGTGGATGCGCCCGCGTACGGAGGGGTCGAATCCGGTCTCCTCGTCCACTGCGACTGCCAGCCCCGTCATCGGGGCGTCCTGCGGCTCGGCGGTGAGCCACTGCTTCTTCTCCACCTGAGTGAGCGAGTACGTGGCCCGGCGGGCGCCGATGAGTGAATTACCGCGCCGCAGGTGCAGACCGAACCACGGGGCCTGGAGACCCGGCGTCATAGTGTCCAGCCACAGCGCGATCTCGGCCAGCTCTACGGCCGTGGCGTTGAGGTCCACTCCGTATACGCGGTGGAGCGCTAGATACGCCTTGACCTTCTGCAACTCTGTGGTGCGCTCCTCGGGCTCGATCTCCTTGCCCAGCTCCCGCTGGCGACGCTCCAGGTACAGCTCGGCCAGCTGACGGACCGCCTCCACGGCGAACGCCCCCGAGCCCATCGCCGGCTCGCAGATCGAAATCGTGAGGATGTCCTCCGCGTGATCGATCCGCCCCGTGGCGTCGAGCTCCTCGATCGCCTGCCCCACGACGAACTCGCTGAGGACTTGTGGCGTGTAGAACGACGCCGAGCGCTCCCGGTCCCGCGAGGACTGGCGGAAGACGAACGACCCGCGCGGGTGCGTGACCCACACGTCCTCGCCGGTCTCCGGATCGCGACGAGTCACCTGATCCGCCGCCGAGACTTCGAGAGAATCCTCGCGGTTGATCACCCACGAGCCCTTGCTCGCGTCGCCGCCGCGGGCCACCTCCCACAGGTCTTCCTGCGCGATGAAGCCCGTGTAGGACATCAGGCCCTCGTACACCTGGCCGAGCTCCGTTACCCCGAGGGTGGCGTAGGAGATGAAGCCGCGGTCGCGGCCCGCCTGCTCCGGGGTGAGCAGGAGATGGCCCAGCACGCGCTGCAGCGCGAGGTTGGACAGCCCCACCTCGTCGATGAGCGCCGTCGCGCGCGGGGAGAACAGGTCGGCGGTGAGTTCGTTGAACTCCAGCCCCGGCGCCGCCCCGGGCTCGTCGTCCGGGTGGTGGCCGCCATCGACCAGGCGGAAGAGCAGGTTTAGTGATTCGTACAGGTAGGTGCCCTGCTCCTCGCGCGGCGTGGCCGGCGGGGAGAGGATCTGATCTCGCAGGCGGGTGAGGCCGTAGCCGTCGTCGTACTCCGTGGCCCCCACTGGGAGGATGTTAAGCTCCGGCGACGCCTCGGCGAAGAGCAGGAAGAGGATCCGGTAGAGGTAGCGCAGCGACTGGCGGGCGAGGTCCTGACCGTCGACCCCCTCAAGCCCCAGGCCCCGCTCACGGCGCCGGTCGAGGACGTCGTTGGCCAGGATCTCGATGGATTCCCGCACCGCGCCGCGCAGCGACTCGGAGACCTTGACCGAGTGTTGGCGCGAGTCCTCGATGACCTCCGTCCACCACACCGTGCCGTCCGGACGCCGCTCCGACGATTCGCGGCACGTCGCAGCCACCACGCGCTGGACTTCACCGCCCGCCTTGGTGTCCTGGCGTTCGAGCGTGAGCAGTAGGTCGATCGCCAGCGCGCGACCGAGCGGCCATGACTCGCGCTCGGCCAGCAGGAACCACCGGCCGGCGAGCACCACGACGAAGGCCGGCGGCACGTCCGAGAGGAACAGTTCGCCGACGAGCTTGCCGACGGCGTCCGTGCTCGGCTTGCCGTCGAGCGTCACGTCCCCGAGCGGTGACGCGCCGCGCAGGTCCTCGACCGTGTCCACCGGGGCGGCTTCGAGCTGCACCACCCCGTCGCCCGCCCACGCTCGCGCGGTCCATGAGGACTCGCCGCGCGTCCACGAGTGCGTGGTCGGAGTGCCGTAGCCCAGCGCGCGCCGCACGTGGGCGCGCTGCTCCTCCGTTGCGGGTGCGGTGACGCCGTCCTCGTCCGGTGAGAGCTGCGAGAGCGAGGTGAGCAGCGCCTGTCGCTCGGCCGTGAACCGCGATAGCGGCGACACGGCCCCCTCGCCGGCGTCCTGCTTCCACTCCGCGACCAGCTTGCGGACCTGTGCGAGGTAGGACTGCTTGATCTCGTCCGTGGTGAGGTAGTGCTCGCTGATCCATTCCTCGACGTTGACGATCGCACTGTCGGCGGCCATGTCAGCTGATCTCCTGGGACGGGACGGTGGCCGGAGCCACGGGGTGATCGGTGGGGACGACGACGAGGAGCGGCCGTACCAGCCGCTGCTCCGGTCGGAGTTGTTCGGCAAGCTCCGCCTCCTCGCGCACACGGCGGGAGAGGTGTCGCAGTCGGGCACTGCTGATCTGGCGGTCCGCCTCGGACTCCCAGCGCGCGGACTTCTCCCGCCAAGCGGCCACGCGGCGTTCCGCTTCCGCGGTGGCCGAGGCGAAGACCCCGTCGAGGCTCGCCCCCGTCACCTCCACGGCCTTGGGGATCAGCGCCGTGAGCGAAGTCTCGTCGGCGACCGGGCCTGGATTGGTGGCAGTCCTGTCCAGGCCGATCTCGCGCAGCCAGGCGTGGGGGTCTGCGATGGTATCGCCGGTGTGGAGCGTGGGGGAGCGGAACTCCACCACGTGGAAGGCGCGGGAGACCACCTGGCCGCGGCGGTTCATGAGCGTGCCCATGACGAGGACAGTGGGAACTTCGAGGTCGCCACGGACCGCCGGAACCTCGAGGCGCGCCATGGACGACAGCGCCCGGTCCGCTGCCCAGTCCGACACTGGGTGCAGCGGTCCCAGGAAGTGGGCGATTGGCCACGTCGTGTCCGACGTGCCCTCGCGGGCCTCGCGGAGAGACTGGTCCGCCCGTGCCCGGGCGGTGGCCAGGACCAGCTCCTCGCGGACCCGGCGCTGGCGGACGTAGTCCTCCGGGAGCAGGTCCAGACGGCGGATGAGATCGCGAGGTGGCTCGAGCTGCGCCGTGTCGTTGGCGTTCCTGCGCCACGCCACGCCACCGCGGGCGGACGGGAACTGCGGCTCGCCGTGGAACGCCTCGGTGAGGGCGTCCTCGAGGTAGTCGGCCTCCGAGTCGTAGACGCTCTGACGGCCGGACCCGTCGGTGGTCCCGCTGCCGGGAACGGCGTCCTCGTCGTCGTCCCCCTTCCCGATCTCCTCGAGCCAGGCATCGATCTCGCCGATGTCCAGCTCGCCGTCGTCGGTCTTCTCCCGCGCGGTCGCCAGGACCTCCTCCGGGGTACGGACGGTCTCGTCGAAGGCCTTTCGGCGGGCCAGGACCTCGCGGATCGCGTCCTCCTCGCTCTTGACCGAGTGCTCGCCCATGAGCGAGGCGACGTCGCCGAGCTGCGAGTGTGCCGCGTGCTCGCGTTCCATGAGGCGGGTGAGTACGTGGAGGTCACCTGGCGTGGCGTCGTCCGGCGGGTCCAGGAGCAGGGTGGTGATGACCGGCGGAGTCTGCTGCCCGTAGCGGTCCACACGGCCGTTGCGCTGCTGGATGCGGATGAGCGACCACGGGATGTCGTAGTGCACCAGCTGGTGACACTGCGCATGGAGGTTGACACCCTCCGAGGCCACGTCGCCCGTGACCAGGACGCGCAGCGGACTCGAGGACCGCTTGAACGCGTCCACCACGTCCATCTGCTCCTGATCCGACAGACCGCCGTGCATGATCTCCACCGCGCCGGCCTTCAGGCCGAGGTCCTTGGCGAGGTTGTCCCTGAGCCAGTGCAGGGTGGCCACCCGTTCGGAGAAGATCACCACGCGCTCGCCACTCCGGCTCGAGATGCCGATGGCCTTGAGATGGGAGAGGAGCCGCTGGTACTTGGCGCTGGTCTTGGGGGATACCGCGTGCGTGAGTTCCGCGAGGCGGTCGAGGGCCTGCTGTTCCGTGGGGTCCTCGGACTTCGCACGCCGGTTGGCCACCGACTCCGCGAGAGCCGCGGGGGACGAGAGGTACGCCTTGGCCAGCGTCCACGGGAAGAGACGGTTGTCTCCCGACGGTGGCTGCACGCCGGGGCCGGTCCACGTGTCGCGGATCTCGCGGGCCAGTGCCGTCTCCTCCTTGGAGGCCGACACGAGGACGTTATTCGGCTCGGCGCGCTCAGCCCACTTGCGGCCCACCTCCGCCGCGACCTCCGGGCTGTGGCGGTGCCGGCGGATGATGAGCTGCTGCAGGTCCGTGCGATTGATGCTGCCGTCAGGGTGCACCACGGTTGGATCGAGCAGTGCGAGGATCTCCGCGAAGCTCTCGCTACGCCCGTTGTGGGGTGTCGCCGAGGCGAGGAGAAGGGCCTCCGTGGTGGGCGCCAGGATGCGGGCGAGCTCGTTGTTTTGTGTGGAGGCGTTGGTGGCGTTGTGGACCTCGTCGATCACCACCGCGTCCCAGCGGACCTTCTCCAGGTACGCCTTGTACTTGGGTGACTTGAGCGTGTCGATGGAAACGATGACCCGTGGGAAGAACGTGAACGGGTTGCGTGTGGCCGGCAGTGTGCGACGCACCTTCTGGATGCCCACCGAGTCCAGGCGGACCAACGGGATCGCGAACCGGCACCAGAGCTCCTGCTGCATCTGCTCCAGGACGTGGCGAGGGGTGACGACGAGGATGCGGTCCCCGCGCCCGCGCCGGATGAGCTCGCCGAGGATCATGCCGATCTCGAGAGTCTTGCCCAGTCCCACCGCGTCCGCGATGAGAAGGCGAGGGCGCAGGTTCTTGGTGGACAGGGCTTTGCGGACGGCGCTGAGCTGGTAGTCGAGGTGGTCAGCGAGCATGTGCGGCGCCACGACCAGGGACTCGTCGTACAGCGGGACCGGCGTGCGGCGCAGCGTGGACTCCAGCCATAGGCGCGCCCGGCGGTAGTTGGGGGAGGCGTCCGCCTTGACCGTCGCCTGACTGGGATCGAGCGGCGTGACCACGTCCAGGTCCGTGTAGAACGTCGCTGTGGTGTCCCGGACGTACGGGCTCAGGCCGCGGACTCGCAACAGATACGGGGTCTGCGAGCCGTCCGGGTCGCCAGCCGCGCGCTCGACGGAGGTGACAAGCCACTCCTCGTCGCGGACCAGGACGGTGACACCGGGGGCGAAGGGGACGTGACCAGTAGAGTCTGCCTGAGTTGCGGGCGGTGCGGTCACAGTCGGTTATCTCCGTTCCAGGGCTAACATAAGCGGCACTTGAGAGTATCTGTCACGGGTCTGACACGTAGACGATTGCGGGTACGACTACTGGTTTCTCACGCTGGAAACGTCTGTGCCGTTTCCGGTGTGAGGTTCCGGTAGGGGGGCGGAGAGTGCAGCAATGCAGAAGGGAGATGTTGTGGCGTTAGATGCTCGTCACTCGGTTGACCAGGGGCTTCTCCATCTAGCCACTCGGCTGGACCCGATCATCGGAGCCAGACTCCGGTTGGAGCTCGACGGTCTCCCCTGGACGTCGGTCCTGGTTGAACTGGACCGGATGCGGGGTAAGACGGCCAAGAACTATGCCTCTACGGACCTACAGTCTCAGCTAAGAATGATCACCGAGCGGCTCGGAAACCTCGGCTTCCCGTTCGATGACCACTCGCGCCAGGTGAGCACATTGGGCAACGAGCTCCGGATCGTGCGCAACAAGTGGGCGCATCAGGACGAGTTCACCGTCCTCGATGCGTGGCGGACGCACGACTTCGCGGTGCGGCTCCTGGAGCGGTTCTCGGATGTCGAAGGGGTCGCAGAGGCGACGATCCTGCGTGATGCGGCATTTGCGGCGCTGGCGGAGAAGGAGAACCCCGCCACTCCGCCGGCACGGATCGAGGATGAGGTCGTAGTCGACGACACTCCCCCGCCTGCGGCAGAGGTCGAAGAGGACGCACATGTCACCCCGGACGCCGGCGTGTACGTCCGCGCGGATGCTGCGAGCACTCCGCTGATCGGCGGGGAGCGCCATTCCTATGACCCGTGGAACGTCGTCATCGTGGGGGCGCCCGACGTGGTGGACAACCTCCGTAGAAACGACACCAAGGAACAGGTACGGGCCGTGGCCACCGAGATCGCCGAGTTCGAGGGCCCGATCCACGTCGACAGGCTCGCGCGTCTCACGGCCTACTCATTCGGCGCCCAGAGATTGACAAGAGGGCGGCGGCGGAGTCTGGTTCATCAGATTCGTCAGCTCGAGCTTAAGATCGACCGCGACGGCTTCGTGTGGCCGAGTGATCTCGACCCCGAAAGCTGGGATGAATTCCGACCCAATGACAGCACGGTCGAGCGGGAGTTCACGGAGATCAGCCCGGTCGAGATTGCCAATGCGATGAGGTTCCTCGACGACCGCGATCCCGACATGTCCGATGAAGAGCTCTACCTGGCTACCCTGCGGACTTTCGGGCGGCATCGCCGTACCAGGGGATGCGCGGATCACCTTGAGAAGGCGAGGCTGCTTCTCTAGTCGTCGGGATCCCCGCCCAGTAATTCGAGTTCGGCGTCGGACATGGCGGACTCTCCAGAGTCACCACCCGAGGACACCGTCAGGGGCCAGCGCCTGAGTGCCCACTCCACGATTGTGGTCTGGCGGTGCATGACCGTCGTCGGCGTCCATTCCCTGTAACTGGAGGCGAGCTCCTTTTCCTGGAAGAGTCTCGAATCCTTGTACCCGGGCTTGTCGAACTGCTTCCTTCGAAACGGCTTGTTGGAGTACGCGGAATTGTCGTAGGTGAGGACCAGATTTCCCAGGGTGTGTCGATAACGGAGATCGCGATCGTCTCCGAACGTGGTCTTCCAGCCGTATCCCAGCTTCTGCGGGGCGATGTGTTCGATCGAGTCTTTGGCCACGAACTCCTCGAACGGCGCCAGACTCCCTTCTCCGCCGGTGAGATGCTTCTCGTACTCGTACAGGAAGAACTTCAATGACTGGCGCGAGTACCAGTTCGAGGGGTTCGTCGCCCGATCCCACACCTGATCGTCGGACGCGTAATACGCGCAGTTCGCTAAGACATCTCGGGAGAGGTCGAAACCTGACCCCAGATCCCATGCGGTCTTCGCGCTGCTGGCCAGACCGTAGGCCCCCGTGCCTGAGCGGTAGCCGCAGAGTACGGACACCCGGACCCGGTGGGTGAGGCAGGCCGCCAGCAACTCGCAATAGGCTTCTCCGGCGGTCTTGGCGCGCATTCGCTGAACGAAGATCAGTGGAAGGAATTTTGCCGTCCCGCTCGCACGGCGTAGCAGGATGGAGAGTCTGTTCGCGTCATCGCGCACCGAGTCACCGAACGCGGTGTACTCAGCGTCGCCTGAGTTGAACTCGTGAAGGTACACCGAGCAGTCACGCAGACCGGTGACAAGCTCCTTGATCTCGGTGTAGAGAGGGTCTTGTCTTTTCGTCGCTTGGCCGTCCGGTGGCGCGCCGAGTCTGTACGAATCGGGGAGATACCTTGCTCGATCGAACTCCTCTTTGACCGCCTGAGCACCCGTAGGGGCCGACCTCGCCGAACCTCGGGTGGCGAGCCAGTAGGCGCGGAGGAGGTTGTCACCTGCCCGCCTTTCGGCACCGACGTTCCGATGGATGTCCGACCAGCACTTCTCGATGAGCTCAGTGAGGTCGTGCGCTGGTTCTGCGTCCAGCTTCTGGTTTAAGAACATCAAGTAGTTCTTGACTTTCTCGAGTTCGGTGAGCGCGAGGCCGCGATCGTTCACGGTCTCGAAGATCACCCCGACATCGCTCGACGTACTTACCTCGAAGTGGATGAACCTCAGACCAGTGGTCACCCTCTTGTAGAGGTCGTCGAGCACAGCGAAGCCGCGTTCCTTGCCGACCGAATCGAGTAGGCGCTCGATATTGCCGGCGAAGTACTGCATCGCCGAGTCGATTCTTTGTTCGGCTCCGGACTGCTGCGTGTGGGGGAGGCCTGAGTCTTCGACAACAGCCTCCTTCCAGTACGTGTCCGCCCCGCGGGCCAGCGTGAGTCGAACTGGTCGCCACGTCTCGGGTCCTGTTCTCAAGAAGCTCGAGTAGATGTGGTCAGCCAGGACACGCGCTTGAGGGTTCTGTCGAAGGGTGAGACAGGCGCGTCTGATCGCACTCAGAAGGATGAGGCACGCGGTCAGCCGTTGTTGGCCGTCCACGATGTCAACCGTCGGCAGTGCAGTCGAAGACCCGTCCGCGGCATTCTCACGCAGGATGATCGTGCCGGCGAAGTGTCCGTCAGCGGAGTCGGGCCCCAGTAGATCCAAGTCGTTCCAGAGATCCAGCAGTTGCTGCCTCTCCCACGCGAACGGACGTTGATACTCCGGAACCCTGAACACACGACCGTCGAACAGGTCGGTGAGCGTCACGGTGTTCGCGATCGCCATGCTCGCTCCTTTCAGGGGGAACGGGGTTTGTGATTCGCTGCCGGTGCGGATGCGCCGGGCACGTCGAATCAACCAGTCAAACGGAACCGTTGCACAGCCGATCGGCCAGCTCGACCGTTGCCAGAGCATTCCCATCTCGCAAGAAGCGCCTGTACTTGCCGTCGATGCCCAGTGCGCCATTCTGGCTCGCACGATGAACGGCTTCCCACACCGCGCTGAGTCGGTCGAGATAGCGCTGGTACGCGCGAACTGCCGGGTCTCGGGCATCGGGTAGCTGCTTCAGTACGTCCCGGACGTCGTCCACCGTGATGACGGTCCATTGCGTCTCGGGCGGGCCGGGTGGGACCAGGGAACTCGCTGGCGGACCGAGCGTGAGCAGATTCCACCTCGCGATGTCCGGGCTGAAAAAGGAAGGCTGGAGCTTCGTGAGCGCGGTTGTCTGGAGTTCTGAGAGCTCGTCGGTGTTTGGGAGCTTCCTGAAACCGCACTGGATCAAGGCCTTGTGGCCGCCCATCGAATCGTGGAGCACGAGGTGAAGGCCGTGGCGTTCCTTGTCCCAGTACGACGCGTCAGGGCCGTCGAAAGGACCGTAAAGGCGGGCAAGGCTCCATATCGGCTCGGCGCCGGGACGAGTGGCCAGGAGGTAGAGCATTCTGGTGTGGATCTTGTCCGGGTCGGTCCCCGCGAGTTGGTGTAGTGGATCAGCGATCAAGTCGTCTACAGCCCTGATGAGTGAGACTGGGGCAACACCGTACTGCTCGCGCCGACGCTGGGTGCAGTTCGGACAGTCTTCGCCGTCAGGGCACACATGCCGGCGGAGCGCGCCACGGTCGTAAAGGTCGGACCAGAGGGATCGCGTATCGGCTCCGTAGTCCTCTTGAAGGATCGGCTGGACTGTACTGACATAGGCGAGCCGGAGTAGTTCGGCCATGTCGTCGGCGTCCGGATCTCGTCCGAAGTTTCCACCGATGAAAGTACGGACGAGCGTGTCGAGTTCATCCTGCGCTACCGGCATGATGCGTTCTTCCAGCTTGCGGGCCTCTTGCTCGAGGATGGCCCTCAACTCGACGGAACCGAATTGCTCGGGCACGTCATCTCGTTTACACAAGCTCCACTCGAGAACTTTGACGAGGATGTCGTGAGGTTCGCTTCTACTGGTCACAGGCCATTGCCTTCTCTCGGTGTCGGACTTCTGCCCGACTGCTCGTCCAGCGATCCACGATCGTCCTATGGCCCGCTCTGGTTATCATTCAGCGCTGCAGGTCGGAACGTGTCGAGTTCGACATGGGTTCGCGTCGCAATCCGGGTAATGTCAGAAATCCGTGCCCGGCGGGCGGGTGTCGCTGTTGGTTTGGCTGCTGAAGCCGCCGGAGTGCCAGAAGAGCTAGCGTTTTCTCCCCGGCACCTTCTTGGCCGGTCTGCGACTACTTGCCACGCCCAGCACGGCCCGAGCACTTGCCTCCCAGGCAGGCTGGTCGACTCCATGGGTGTCGTCTGTCCAGATGAGTACCCCACGGGTCCCAGGATGATTCGGATCGTCAAATGGCCTGAATCCATTGTCGACGTACCAGGTCTTCTTCGCCTCCCAATCGGCTGCGTATTGCGGATTCGCCATCATGCCCAGGTGTTCCCAGATGACCTCTTCGCCCGTGCTCGTTTCAATCGTGAAATCGGGGTACTTGGTGACGCCGTCGATCGTTAGTGGCCGTTCGTAGTACCAGTTGTCCGGAACGAGACTCTGGAGTATCGACGCGACGATGACCTCGTTCTTGCTGCGGACCAAGACCTCGCCGGGGGCGACGTGGATCAGATTTCCATCGAACTTGTGCAAGGCGTGACCGACCGCGATCGTTCGCGGGGCGGGCTTTCTGAAAAGGTCGGTCATCCGCCGAGCGGTTTCTGACAACGCAGGAGACGCCAGGTCGAAGAGGTCTGAAACGTCGCCCTCATGGAGGATGACGATCTTCCGCGATTGCCGCGTGAGCGCCGTGTAGAGCAATTCCCTGCTCACGGTCACTCGAGACGGGAGCACCAGGAAAGTGACACCGAACTCGGATCCCTGCGATTTGTGGACAGTAATGGCCCAGGCAAGCTCCAACGGCGGATCTTCAGACCGAGACGGACGGTAACCGTATGTCGCGCCGACCTGCGATGAGAATTCCACATTGGCGAAGAGCGGTTTGGTCCCCTCTCTGCCCACGACGACGCCGATCTCACCGTTTGCGACGTAATCGATTCCAGACCCAGGTGGGTATGCCTTGGCGCGGCCATCGTTCCGCGTCTGCATGACCTTGTCCCCGACAACGATCTGTTCCGGCCCCAGGGGCTTGGGGGGTCGGTGGCCATAGAACTTCTGCGCTCTGCGAAGGTCGTTGGCCCTGTAGCGCTGCTTGATCATCCGGTTTAGTTCGACGGTGCCGAACAGCCGGGAGCGAGTCGGGGTGAGGATTTGCCAGTCTTCACAGCGTTCGCCGGCTCCGCCCGGCCCAACGCGCCAGTTGGCCCATCTCCCGTCGTCAGAAAGCTGCGCTCCGTAGCTCAGTTTGAATGCCTTCTCGACGTCCTCGGCGGCGTCGATCCCGATTTCTTCCTCGACGGCTTCGATGAGCGTCGAGGCGATTCCATCGGTGTTCCACCGGCGGTAGGCGAGTGTCTCGGACTGAGTGTCGAGTCGGAGCTTCTGCCAGATCGAGTCCGCTGCACCGGGCAGGTCCTCGCCGCCGAACCAACGGGCGAGACTGAGGTCGTCACGTTCACCAGTAAGGTCGGTCTTCTGTCGCCGGAAGACGGTGAGCTCGACGTACCCGTTCCCGACGCGTGGCCCTGTGTCGAACGAATCAGGTTTGAGCCACTCGACGATGTCGACGAAAGGCCGTCCAGGCCCGATCGGAGGTAGTTGCCGGTGATCTCCGACGAGGATGAGTCGCTTGACACCTTCGAGCGCGCTCAGGGTGGCGGCAAGCATCTCCTCGGTCAGCATCGAGGCTTCGTCGATGATGACCAGACCGGCCCGAGAACGTCTTGACTTCTCGACCGAGAGATAGCGTCCGGTATCAGGGTCATAGCCGCCCTTCCTGACCAAGAAGCTTGCCAAGGTATGGGCTTCGGCGTTCACCTTGGACTGGAGTTGAACCCGTGCCTTGCCGGTCGGCGCCAGTAGGAGAATGCCGTCTTCTCTGATCTCTGGGCGCGCGACCAGAGTCTCCAGCAGAGATGTCTTGCCAGTGCCGGCGGGGCCGAGGAGAACCGAGAGGCGAGACGCACTCAGTTCTGCGAGCCCAGCGGCCTTCTCGCTCCGTGCCAATTCCTCTACCTCGTCGCCCGGATCGGCGTCCCCGAAAGCCGCATCGATTTCGGTGCGAGGGTCGAATTTCACATCGAAGCGGCGGGCATGTCGACGCTGTGTCAGGGCATCAGTGATGTCGGCGCCGACGTCGGCGAGGTGCGCCAGTTTGTACCCGGGCGCGTCGTCCTGGAGTTCTGCTCGGGTCAGCGGGGTCCATCTCCGGTACTCGTCCAGGCTTCCGGGATTCAGACGGTAGGCCTCCACCAAGGAACGACGAATCGGGCACGGTTGCGTCGCCGGGATCTCCGCGGCGGCAGTCAATACATCGTTTGTAGAAGCGAGGGTGTCACCGTTCTCCGCAAGGCGCTCGAGCACGTCGACCATAAAGGCTTCGACGCGTCGTTCATCGCCTGGATCCCGCATTGCCGTGGTAGTGCGGATCACGTTCGCCCAGGTGACGTGAGGAGCCGGGAAGCACGCTTGATCCACCGTCGCGAGCGAAATGAGGAAGCGCCCCCTGTACGAGCACGTCGCCGCGTAGTAGGGGTTGTCGACGAGCTCTTCTTGGGTGACCGGAACCGTGGTGGTCCCGTCCATGACCGAACTGATTTGGTCACTGTCCAGGTTCATTGCGGACAGGATCCGAAGTGCGTCCTGGCCTGTCTGTCCCATGCCGCGCCAGGCGTGACCGATCGACGGGGGAAGCGAGCTTGATAGCTCGTCACCAAGCGAGTCGGTTCGGTCCAGCGCGCGTTCGACCACCGCCCACGGATCAGAATGGAACGCGGACTCGGCCATGAGCCGACTGGCCACCTTGTGTGCGGATTGGACACCGAGATAGGTAAGCGCGGCCCCCAGTCCCGGTGTCGGACCTCGTTGCTGCCAGAGGCGCTCGATCTGCGCGTCGAGCCACTTCATGGCTGATGAGTTGACCTCTATGCCGAGGGCGGACATGCCATTCGCGGCGGACTGCAGCGAAGAGAGTGCTGCGATCGCGTTGTCATCAGATACGTGTTCGGTGACGTAGGAGAACTCGATGTCGGCGCCTTCTGGGGCCCACGCGAGCGCAGCTTCGATGTCGGCGCCGTCTTCTAGGAACGGGATCAGCTGCTGGTAGGGGAGCAGGACACCTTCGTGTTGGTCGGGTCGTAGACTGTGGCCGACGATGGTCTCCCACATGGACGAGTCGAATGGTTGGTCTCCCGATTGGTTCCACATTCCCGGGGGAGTCAATGACGTGACGGCCATGGCGCCGACTAGTAGGCGACGAGTCGACTCTTCCTGAAACGGCGAGTGCTTGAGGTAGGCGAACACCAAACTCTGGTGGGGACGCACGTCAGAAAAGAAGCGATTGATCATCGCTCTCTGATTGCTTCCGTCCATGAGCCACCCGGGCGCGAACCCGAGGATGCGATGCGCCGTGTCCTCGCGGTCGGGATAGTAATCGTCGCAGTAGTGCCAGAGCTCGTCGTCTACGATTTCGCGGCTCAGCCAGCGGAACGGTACCGCCTCAAAGGCGTAGCCGGGTACGGAGAGTGTCGTCGGTCGAAGATGGCCCTTGAGTGCTCTGTTGAATGAGTATGGATGTACCTTTTCCAACGAGTACCCGTGAGCTGACATGAATGTGCCTCGTTCGCTGAGGCAGGGCAGCTTGCTCAGGTCAGCGAGCTCAGGGAACGATCGGCCCGCGACCTCCATTTCCCACCTGTCGTCTCGGTTCTCCCCAATGTTTTTGAGAAACAGACACGAACTATTGTCCTTCGGGCGCGTGCACACCCGATCGTCCCACGGCTGGTCACGCCACGGAACCCGCATGGAAATGTGTTGTACGCTAGTCATCCGGCAATTCTCTCAGTTGCACTGACGGTTCGCGGACGTTCTCTGCTTACGGGCAGAATCGCCATCGGCGAAGATTCACGTCGGAACGCGGACGGAGGCCTCCAGTGTGCAGATTAAGGCAAGCGTCGCCTTCTTTATCACCGAGTAGTGCCCCCATAGAGTGGTGTAACTCGATGGCCGACATCGTCATCACCGACCGTGTCGTTGACATATGTAGAGCGGCCACCGCATGATCCTTTTAGTGGCTCTTCGCATCTGAGTGTGGGTGAGGGCGACACACCGGTGAAGCAATAGGGAGCAAGAGGGTCGAGGCTCTGAAGGATTGGGAGTACCTCTACACCCAATCCCGAAGGGGCCTCGACCCGTGTCTGAGCCTATCGGGTGCTGCCAGTCTGCCGCCGGCGCCGCACCTTCGTCTCGTTGTTCCCGCTGCGATGTTCTCGTCGGTCTCGATGACGTGTACGTCCTTGATGCGCGCATGGTCGATGAGCACCTGGAGGTTACCGTTGAGTCCGAGCCTGGGCCTGTCGGATGCCCCGACTGCGGCGCCGTCGGAGTAGGGCATGGCCGGCAGGTAGTGCGCCTGGTCGACATCACCTCGTTCGGTCGCCCCGTCGCGATCATTTGGCGCAAGCGCCGCTTCGTGTGCCCGGGAGCGGCGTGCGAACGCTGCACCTTCGTCGAAGATCTTCCCGGCCTCGCCTCGCCGCGGCACGCCACCACGACCCGCGTAGTGGAGTGGGCGGTACAGCAGCTGTGACGAGAGCACGCCACCGTCAACGGACTGGCCCGCCAGTTCGGCACCGCGTGGCACACCGTGTGGACGCCGGTCAAGGCCGTGCTGCAGGCGCTCGCCGATGATCCGGACCGCTTCGACGGCGTCCGTACCCTGGGCGTCGATGAACACATCTGGCACCACGTCTCCCGCCGCAAACGCGGGCCGAAAGAACTGACCGGGATGGTCGACCTCACCCGCGATCGGGACGGAAAGGTGCAGGCCAGACTGCTGGATCTCGTGCCAGGCCGCTCCGGGGCAGTGTTGGTCGACTGGCTCACCGGACGCGGTGGGGGCTTCACCAGCGGCGTCGAGATCGCCGCGTTGGATCCGTTCCACGGCTACAAGCGGGCCATCGATGACGAACTCGAGGACCCCGCCGCTGTTCTCGACGCTTTCCATGTCGTCAAGCTCGCTCTCGGTGTCGTGGACGAGGTCCGCCGTAGGTTGCAGCAGCAGATCTGCGGGCACCGCGGACGCAAGGGCGACCCCCTCTACGGGATCCGCACCATCATCCGCTGCGACCCGGCTGACCGAGCGGCAGTGGCGACGGTTCAATAACGCACTGGCCGCCGACCCCAGGCACGAGGAACTGTTCATTGCCTGGCAGGTCGCCCACGAACTCCGACAGGCCTACCACCACGAAGACCTGGGAACCGGGCGCAGCGCTGCGGAGAAGGTACTCGCGACCTTGCCGTCCTGCCCGATTCCGGAGATCGCCGGCCTTGGCCGCACGCTTCGCAAGTGGAAGGACTCCTTCCTCGCCTACTGGACCACCGACCGATCCAACAACGGAGGAACCGAAGCGATCAACGGGCTCATCGAACTCCACCGGCGCCTGGCTCGCGGCTACCGCAACCGTGACAACTACCGCCTGCGGATGCTCCTCATCGCCGGCGGACTACGGACCTGACCCCACACTCAGGTGCAAAGAGCCCTTTTAGTCGACCTCCCACAGAATCCTCGACGGACCGATGACCGCACCTCACATTGTCGACCCCGCCGGCCTGCCTAGCCAAGCCCTCACCGACGCATCCCCGGATCTCAGGCGCGAGCTGCTGCAGACCATGATCAACGCCCTGCTCTCGGCTGACGCCGACAGGGTCTGCGGCGCCGAATGGAACGCCCGCACCGCCAAGCGCACCAACCGCCGCAACGGTTACCTCGACGCCATCGTCCGCCTCATCGGCGCCGTCCCGGCCAGCGAGACCGACGAATGGGCCGAAGGCCGCCGCTACCACGGCCTCGAAGTCCTGGGCCGCTGCTGACTCATGCTGACCACCGACCCCGACACCAGCTCGACCACGGAGGTGACCACCGATCCACTGATGCAACTACCCGCCTGACCTCCAGCGAAGGCTCAAAAAACCAGTGCCACCACCACTTGGGGCGGTGCTGGACCTGGTGCGCCAGATCGAGACGTCGGCGCTGCAGGTCCGCGAGGGCGAGCTGCCGGACCTCGGGCTGGAGCTGGAGGAGACCAGCATCGACGTCGCGCTGCCCACGGATCGTCCGCTGTTCACCGCCCGGCCCGCCGCGGAGGTCAACAGTCTGCTCGATCCTGTCGACACCGAGGAGGTCGACACCTCCGTGCTGACCGGCCAGGTCGTCGTCGACACCACCCGCCTGGCCTCCCGCATCCGCGCGCTGATCCCGGTCCGCGGCACCGCCCGCCTGGAGGACATCGTTACCATGTACCCCATGCAGCACGGGGCGGCCGAGATCGTCGGCTACCTGGCGCTCAAGGACGAGGACCTCGAGGTGACCACCAACGCGCACGAGGAGACCGTGATACTGGTCTAGGAAGTCGGCGGAGCCAGCTTGTCTCGCACCGCCTTGGTCAGCCGTACGTACTCACCCGTGTCGGGATCGCGGATCCAGGTTCGTGGGCCGGCCTTCGGCAGCCCCCCAGCGGCGAGCTTCCTGGGGTCCGGCCGGTACCAGTTGGTTACCCGAATGTCTTTGACGACGTGGACGATGTCCGGTTGTCCGGCGGGCGGGACCGAGGCCAGCGCGCCACCGATGTCGGCCGCAGTAATGGGATCTGAGCCCCATAGGTTCACCGCGGCGACGGCGACCGGGCCCATGGCGCCACCCACCTCGTACAGCACGGCTAGATCTACCTCGGGCAGATCCCCGAGTGCGTCGGCGACCTGGATCGGGTAGACGGGACCGTGCTCGGTGTGGACGACCGAGCTCGCTGAGCCGAGCAGCCAGAAGTCGCCGTCCCTGTCACGCTCGAAGATGTCATTGGTCGACACCCACGTGTCGCCGGGGCGGAACACCCCACGGAGTTGGCGCACGGAAGCGTCCAATCCGAGCCGGGGCCGGGTGAGAAGTACGCCGGGTGCGTCGACCTCACTGGGTGTGGCGAAGCCATCGGGGCCGGCCAGGATCGCGCCGGAGTCGGGATCGACCTCGACAAGCCGCACGTCGGCAGTGCCGGGCAGTGGACGTCCGCGCGCGCCCGGTTTGGAGGTGGTGAGGTTGGCCAGGACCACATCGGACTCGGTGCCGGCATAGAACTCAAGCACCCGCGTGCCCGGGTAGCGGTCCAGGACCCGCCGCCACAGCCCACGGGGCATGCCTGACCCCATGAAGAGTGAGAGTGTCGGGAGCGTCTCGCGCGGATGCACTGGCCCGCGCACCAATTCGCGCATCATCGCCCAGGTGTAGGACACCACCGTCACGCCGTAGCGACGGATCTCCTCGTCGAAGGTCGCCGGATCGAAACCGCGGGAGAGCGCGATTCGGGCTCCTCCCGCCACGGCGCCGCCGACGGTGGTGAGCAGTCCCGACGGGTGGTGGAGAGGGCTGAGGCAGTAGACGGTGGACTCGGTGGTGAGACGCGCGGCGCTGGCGGTGCCGAACGCGGACGCCGCCCACCGGTGGTTGGTGACGAGCTTGGTCTGCCACGTGCCCGTGGAGCGGGTGAAGAACACAAAGGCCAGGTCGCCCCCTCGGCCGGGATTCGGCCGGTACCAGCGGGGCAGCTCCACCGCCTCGGGGTCGATGCGCCCGAGGTCGACGACGTCCTCGCCGAGGTCCGCAGGCAGGTCGCGCTCACCGCCACCACCGCCGAGCACGAGCGCCCGCGCTCCGGCATCGGTGACCTTGGACGCGTGCTCGGGGTCCGCGACCACGTCGGTCACGGAACTGAGCTGGAGGAGTTCGGGCAGGGACTGGGACGGGGGCAGTAGGACGGCCACGGCACCGAGACGCGACAGTGCGGCGATCGCGACCAGCGCCGAGGGCCGCGTCTCCATGACCACGCCGACGTGGTCGCCCTGGCGCACGCCGACCGTGATGAGGCCCTTGACCACGTTCGTGATCCGGGTGTCGACGGCCGAGTACGTGTGGACGCGGTCGGAGAACAGGAAGCACGCGTCGTTCGGCTGGTTCCGGGCGCGTTCGTCGATGATCTTGGCGAAGGAGATCCGGGTCGCGGGCTGGATCTGCCCCAGCCGGATGAGACGCGGTGCCGCGCGCACCGCCTCGTATCCGACGGCTCGCGTCGTCCGCAGGGCGCCCAAGGCGAGCTGCCCCGCACCGCGCACCACGCCGACCCCGAGTCCGGCGGCCTGGAACGCCCCGTCCGCCGCGAGCATGATCGCTTTGGTGGGGGAGGAGTCGATGACGGTGTCGGGGTCGACCTCGGTGATCCCGTCCGGTCGAGCCCCTCGGTCTTCGATCCAGTCGACCCACTTGGCTACGGTGGGCCACGTCAGCGAGGCGGCGGTCGAGCCCACGACGAGGCCGAAGTGCCCGGCGCGGACCGGAAAATCGTAGACATCGGCCGCGGGAGCGACGGACGCGATTTTGCGGACGCCGGCCGGGACGCCGATCTCGTCGACCTCGCCGAAGACGGCGAGGACGGGACAGGTGATGTCGGCAAGTGAGACGACGTGGTCGCCGACGACGAAGCCGCCGACCATCATCCGGTTCTGGACGATCACCTGCTGCAACATGTCGACGAGCGCCGGGCCGGACCAGGCGACGAATCCCTCGCCCCCGATGAAGCGGCGCTGTCGCTCGTGGCCGAGGAGCGCGTCGCGGTCGTGGAGCTGGCGCAGGAAGTCCACCTGGGAGCGGGCGGTCTTGATCGGGTCGAGCAGGCGGAACGCCGTCGAGGCCAGCCACCCGGGCAGTGGGCGTTCGTTGAAGACGTAGTCGGCGACAAGGCGTGCGATGGTGACGACCACCTGCTCGGGAATGCCGAGCGGGGCATTGCCGCGCCAGTCGACTGGCGCACCGAACGTCACGATGCTCTCGAGGTCGCGTGAGCGCCGGTAGGCCGCAGCCTGGTAGCAGAACATGCCGCCCTGGCTGTACCCACCGAGATGCACCGAGCGGCCGGTGGCCGCGGTGACGAGGTCGACGGCGTCGCTCACCGCCACCACGTGGTCGGTGAGAGTGCGCTCGAGACCGCCGGTCTCGAGGTCCGGGGCGCCGAAGTCGATCACCCACGGGTCCATGCCTGCCTCGTGCAGTGCGGCCACTGCGCTGGTCGAGGGGGACACGTCCCAGACCTCCGCGGAGATCATCATCGGCGGAACGAGCACGATCGGCGGCCGCGGCGGCTCCTCCTCGATGTGGACCCTGCTGTGGCCAGCGTCCCCCGCCGTCGGCGGGTAGTAGCGGCGCAGCCGGAACATCGGGCGCCGTGCGACGATCTCGAACGGAGATTGCTCTTCGTCTGTCTGAAGGCCGCCGAAACGCACGACTTCGACCGCGTTCAGGACGAACGACGTCGCTGTCTTGAGCGCGGCCGAGACGATGTCATAGTTGGGCGGCATGGTGGTTCCGAGGGTAGAGGGTGCGGCACGAGCACCGAGACGATCCAGCGGATAGCCCAGCGGGGGAACCCGCCCGCCGTGCCGACGTTGTCGTCGTCGTCCCTTGCCCCCCGGTGACCACCACGCACCGCCCCAAAAACTGGAACCTGTTATAGACACCCGTCAACTCGGGCGTATCATGATCGGCGTGACGACCCTCACCTCATTCCCTCGCCTCATGTCGCCCGGCCGCATCGGCCCCATGGAGACGCCCAACCGCATCGTCCTGCCCGCGATGGACATGAACGTGTCCGAGGACGGCGAGATCGAGCAGCGGGAGATCGACCACTACGTCGCCCGCGCCGCCGGCGGCGCCGGGCTGATCATCACCGGCGCGTGCGCGATCGCGTTCCCCGTGGGCGCGGCGTCCATGAAGGAGCCGGGCCTGTCGGATGACAAGTACATCCCGGGCCTCAAGGCGCTGGCCGACGCGGTGCATGCGGCCGGGTCCAAGCTGTGCGTGCAGTCCACGCACCACGGCAAGGTCGCGCGCGTGGACATCGCCAACGACCGCCCCCTCATCGCGCCGAGCACCCCGGACTACGACTACGACTACTCCGCCCTGGCCGACAGCACGGGCGAGGAGTTGGGTCGGATGGGCGCGGCGACCGGCGGCAAGAAGACGGTCTACAAGGAGATGGACCACAGCGACATCGCGTGGCTCATCGAGACGTGGGCCGACGCCGCCGAGCGGATCGCCAAGGCCGGCGCGGACGCGATCGAGATCCACGTGGCGCACGGCTACATCCTGGGCGTGTTCCTCAACCGCCGCGACAACCTGCGCACCGATTCCTACGGCGGGTCGCTGGCCAACCGGGCGCGGCTGACGTGCGAGGTGATCGAGGCCGTCAAGAAGCGCGTGGGGGATCGGCTCGCAGTGATCGTGCGCGTGTCCGGCGAGGAGTACGGCCAGGAGGGTGGGCTGGAACAGCATGAGGCGGTCCTCGCCTCCCAGCTTTTCCAGCGCGCCGGCGCCGACGCCATCCACGTGACCGGCTGGGGCCGCAACCCCTTCGACAACTTCACCGACGGCCCCCTCCCGGACACCATCGGCGCGTACGTGGACAACGCCGCGGCCATCAAGAAGGCCGTGTCGATCCCCGTCATCGCCGTGGGCCGCATGTTGCCGGAGGTGGCGGAAAGGGCGATCGACGACGACAAGGTCGACTTCGCCGCCATGGGCCGGCAGTTGCTCGCCGATCCGAACCTGCCCAACAAGTTGGCCGCCGGCACGCCGGAGCGCGTGCGCCCGTGCATCAACTGCTACCTCTGCGTGGCGGAGAACTTCTTCGACGACACCCCGTTCTGCGCGGTCAACCCGGCGCTGGGCAACGAGACCCTGCTGCCGCTGACGCCCGCACCCAAGCGCGAGCACGTCGTGGTGGTGGGCGCCGGACCCGCCGGCCTCGAGTCGGCCCTGGTCCTGACCGAGCGCGGACACCGTGTCACCGTGCTGGACAAGGCCGACCGCCTGGGCGGCACGATGTGGTTCTCGAGCCTCACCACGCCTGACAACGAGCCGCTCATCCGCTTCTTCGAGGCCGAGGTCAAGCGACTGGGCGTCGACGTGCGGTTGAACACCGAAGCCACGGTGGAGTCGATCCGTGCCCTCGGCGCCGACCGGGTGATCGTCGCGACCGGCGCCAAGCGTCCGGCCCCGGCCATCCCGGGCGGGGACCTGCCGCACGTACACACAGGCGACTCGCTGCGCGCCACCATGCTGGGCACTGCAACCGCCGACGAGGCCGGGGTCTTTCTCCGGACGGTCGGCAAGCTGGGCCGGCTCTCAACCATCACCAAACGCCCCTCGTGGATCCGGCGACTGACCAAGATCGCACTGCCGATGGGCAAGAACGTCGTGGTGATCGGCGGCTCGCTGGTGGGCCTGGAGCTCGCGGAGTACCTCGCCGAGCGCGGCCGCAAGGTCACCCTCCTGCACGAGTCCCAGCAGCTCGGGTTGCCGCTGGCTATGCCGCGCCGCTGGACTGCGGTGCGCCACGCCAAGGAGCACGGCGTCGACATCCAGCGCCGCGTGAAGGTTAGCCACATCACCGAATCCACGGTCGCCTGGACCGATGCCAAGGGTCGCGCCCAGTCCGCCGCTGCCGACATGGTCATCTACGCCGACGGCACCACCGCCGCCGCGCCCCTGGCCGACGCGCTGCGCGCTGCGGGCATCGACTGCGAGGTCATCGGCGACGCCGGCGAGGTGGGCTACATCCACGGCGCCATCCACTCGGCGTGGAAGGCTGCGGCTGCCGGCTGACGGCCGGCTCTGGAGCAGCGGACCACCGTTCCCCGGGGAGGACTGGGGTCACAGTGGTTCCCGGTGGTTGCGGTGATGATCCAGAGGTCTCACTTCGTCTGGTTCGGGTGGCTCGTGTGGATCTGCTCCAGGTAGACCGTGCGTTCATCGACGTAGAACCAGATGCGCGCAGTGCCCTTAGCCGTCGGCTTGTGCTGCCAGCGCTCGTGCGCGGTTCCGCCTCGGAGGACTGTGCCGAGCACACCCTTCGTCGCCGCAGACACGATCAGGGGCGCTCTACGGACTCATCCACGTCGAGCCATTCGAGGTCGGCGTGGCCGAGCCCGGCAGCGACAGCCGTTGCAGTTTCCTTCCACGACGTCAGTTCAGCAATCGCCAGGTGTGGTTGTGTGGTGGAGAATGAGGCACGCGCGGCATCCATCAGATCCTGCGCGCAGGCCTCTTGGTCTGTGGGGGACAGCGCGAGAATCCACGGGAAGGGTTTCGCCATCCGCTCCGCGAGCGACCCCTCGCCATCCAGTGCGACCGTGATGAGTTGCGCCGCGAATTCCAAGAGTCGAGAGCGATCCTCTGCTTCGCGCTGCGTCATCAGCACCAACGCTTCGCCGTCGCGGCGGGTAACCGTGACCGGGTGCAACTCCGCCTCGGCGAAAACCTCGGCGGAGTGTTTGCTCAGATCTGACGACCGGCGAACCCCCGGGGTGTGGTTCGGTGGGATGGGCATACGCCAAGCGTATTCGGAATGTATTCGGAAGTCGACGGTATCCAAGACCGGCCGCGAGGCCGTCGGTGCTGACGTGGAAGGCGACCTCGTCGTCGTCGCGAAGAACCTCATCCCACTACTCCACGATGCGCCCGCCCGGCCGCCTGGACCGCCGGCGAGGGCGCAGCGATGCCCGTCCACTCGTCTGTCGATTTGGAGCTTCGAACGGTCGCACGTACTGTCGGTGAAGCAATCGACGCGGGGTGGAGCAGCTCGGTAGCTCGCTGGGCTCATAACCCAGAGGTCGCAGGTTCAAATCCTGTCCCCGCTACCACGTACCAAGCCCGGTTCCCGAGAGGGAGCCGGGCTTGAGTGCTTTCCGCGCTCAGGGCCCCGATCTACCAACGAGCGGAGGCGGGCGGCGAAAGCAATGAGAGACGATTGCGGCGCGCGCTATCCCGGAAAGCTGAAAACCGCGTCTGACCAGGGATGCCCTGAACGATGCTTTCAGGGCGCCCCTGGTCAGCGGCCTCGCGCAATACCCGCGACGGCGGCAAGGGCGGTAGACCGAATGGGTCTTTGGTCAGTCTGTGCAGCCGATATCCTGAGGCTGTGCCGAGCACCGCCCCGACTCCCGAATCGCTCGCCCTGCGTGAGCTCATCGAGGCGCGTCGAGACGAGTTCCGAGCCCTCCTTGCCAAGTACGCTGCGACGAATCCGATGCTGTTCGGATCAGTCGCCCGTGGTACTGCGAATGACGGGAGCGACGTGGACATCGTGGTCGATATGGACCCAGCCGACGGCAACCTCCTCATGCGAGCCTCCGGCTTGTTGGAGGAAGTTCGTACGCTCTTCGGTCGCGAGGACATCGACATCTTCCCCGAGCAGTTGCTCAAGCGACCTATCGCGGACGCAGCGCTGAGGGAGGCGTCCGAGTTGTGAGGCCGCGGGCCGGGAGAAGATCTACGACCTGAGGACGACCAACTGTTGCGTCGCCCGCGTCATCGCCACATAGCGGTCAACTGCACCGGTGACGCCCGACCCAACCGAACCCGGGTCGACAAGGACCACCAGGTCGAATTCGAGTCCCTTGGCCTGTGCGGGGGTCAGCGAACGGATGCGGCCCGAACCGCTGAAGTCCGGAGAACTTGTCCCGGGCGCACAGATGATGGCGGACAGACTCTCGGAGTGAGTGGCGATCCACTCGTTGACCTCTCGTGTCTCAGCCCCGGTCGATGCGGTCGTCGTGGATGGGGAGCCCGCTTTGGCGCACCGACTCGGGCACGTTCGTGTCGGGCCGCACGACCCGATCGCCGGAGCGGTGGCCTCCATGGTCTCGGCTGGCGTGCAGCAGTCGATGTGGCCCACTCCCCGGCTGGTGGATACACCGTCGTCACCTCAAACTCCACCACACCGGGGGACTGACCCCTGCGGCGCCGACGCGTCTGATGAACGTTCGCTGTCGGGATCGTTAGGATCTTTGTGTGGCCGGTGCGTCTCGGCTGCCCGGTATTGCCAGAGCAAGAATCTAGTGAGGAGTCGCTGGTGGCCGCCATTTTCAAGACCGTGTCGTGGCAGGTCGAACAGCTCGTGTCTGGAGTACAGCAGGGGAGCATCAGCCTCCCCGACCTCCAGCGCCCCTTCGTGTGGTCAAGCACAAAAGTGCGTGATCTGTTCGACTCGATGTACCGCGGCTACCCGGTCGGCACGCTGATGTTCTGGGACGTCTCAGATAACGACTCGACGCGCGCGATCTCGACGTCGTCGGAGATCACCGCGAGTCACCAGATCGTCGACGGACAGCAACGGTTGACCAGTCTCTACGCGGCGATGAAGGGCCTGACCGTCCAGGACGACAACTACCGGCAGAAGTCGATCAAGATTGCGTTTCATCCTTTCACCGAGAGATTTGAGGTCGCCACAGCGGCCACGGCGCGGTCGATCGAATGGGTCAATGACGTCGCCGACATGTTCAGCTCCCCAATCGATGCGCAGGAAGACTTCATCGATGGGTTCGAGGAGGCCGGGCGCGAGCTTGACCGTGATCAGAAACGTCGGCTCCGAGGGGTGTTCGGCAAGCTCGACGACCTGAGGAAGTACCAGTTTGAGGTAGTTCATATCCAGAAGGACGTGGACAAGCGGCTGGTGGCAGACATCTTTGTCCGCATCAACTCCGAGGGGATGAATCTCAAGGCGTACGACTACATCCTTACTTGGTTGAGCGTCTTCTGGCCGGAGGGGCGTGATCAGATCGAGCACTTCGCCCGCGCCTCCCGGATGACGCCCGAACGCGCCTCCGAGATCGCCGGGGAGCGGGTCACCTGGACCCCCAAGAATCCTTACTTGGCCGTTGAAACTGGACACATCGTGCGCGCCATGGTGGCGGTCGGGCAAAACCGCGCGAAACTCATAGACGCGTACGCGAATCTCCAGGCCAAGGACCGCGCAACCGGACAGGTTGACGGCGACAAGCAAGAACGCGAACTCGACAAGTTACGCCAGGCCCTGCCGATCGTGACCGACAGGGTGAACTGGACCGAGTTCATACGGTCGATCCAAGCCGCCGGATTCCGCTCGCACTCGGGCATCACGTCCAACATGAATCTGGTCGCAAGCTACGTTCTGTTTTTGCTCGGCCGTACTCGATTCTCCGTCGAACTCACCCGCTTGCGGACCCTCATCGCGCGCTGGTTCTTCATGTCGCAGCTGACCGGTAGGTACACCGGCTCGAGCGAGTCCCAGATCCAGAAGGACCTCGATATGCTCGCGGAGGTCCCGGTGGGCGACGCGGATGCATTCGCGCGCCTCGTCGACCACACGATCGCGATCACCGTGACCAAGGACTACTGGGAGTTCAACGCACCGCAGGCGCTAGTGTCCTCAAGCTACAAGCTCTCGCCCGTCTATCAGTGCTATCTCGCCGCGCTCAACTATCTCGACGCCGAGATGTTCATGCTGCGGATGAAGGTGCGCGAGTGGATGGATCCCACCATCCCGGCGATCAAGGGGCAGGAAGGCCACCACCTGTTCCCCCGCCGGTACCAGGAATCGGTCCTGGGCATCGTGGACACCAAGCGGATCAATCAGGTCGCGAACTTTGCACCGACCGATTGGCAGACCAATATCCTCATCTCTGATCGCGCCCCCGCAGAGTATTGGCCCGAGCTCGTTCGTGAGCGCGGAGGAGACTCTGACGAGGACTGGCTGGCCAAGCAGCACTACTGGCACGCCCTTCCCGCAGGGTGGCACTTGCTGCCCTACGACGAGTTCCTGGGTCAGCGCCGCACACTGATCGCCGTCGTCATCCGCGACGCGTTCGAGCAGTTGGCCCGAGACGGACTTCACCATCCCGAGCTGTCCAACGAGATCCCCGACGAGGTGACCTACGACGAGGTGAGCCTGGTGACACTGTTCGACGAGGGCTATCTCATCCCAGGTGATCAATTGGACCCGGTCGACCCGGAGTGGGTCGTCGATGCCGTGGTCACCGAGGACGGCACCGTCCAGATCGATGGGGTGCACGAATTTGATTCGCTCGATGAGGCGGCACGATTTCTCGAGGTGACCAACGTCAGCGGATTCGAGTTCTGGGCGTTGGAACAGGACGGGGGTGTCGCGCCTTTATCGGAGGTCGTGAGCGCTGGGCCCCGACGAGAGCAGCCCATTCGATAACCACGATGCCGAGGTCGTGCAGCAGCGCTCGTGCGTCGACCGGCACCGAGAGTCTTACAACTCAAGCCACGGCGAACGTGACCGCCCGCGTTGGACAGAGTGCGGCATAGGTCTGATGGGGGCGATAGAGGCTGGCGTCCTGATCGGCCTGGATCGTGGTGAGCACATCGCGCATTCGGCCGGTCCGCGCCTCGGACAAGCTCGAGACGAACGCCGAGAGGTCGTCGGGGCTGACGTGGGAGGCGACCTCGTCGTCGTCACCAAAGACTTCATCCCAGCAGCCCACGATGCGCCCGCCCGACCACCGGTACCGACGGCGGTACGTCACGCCCCTCGGATCGGCGAGCGTCGCGGCGAAGAACGGCTCCGCGGCCGGGGTGCGCCAATCCACGAGGAGGGGAGTGCCGGCCGCATCGGTGAGGCCGATGCGGCCCACGTACACCGGCGCGGCCTCGGGTGCTGTGGGGCTCGGGTCGGCGGGGTCTGAAATGCCCACGGTGTAGTGGCCGATGCATACGTCCAGCCCGAACCGGCGCAGCGTGGCGAGCTCGGCGACCAGGCGGCGGATGTCGGCGTCGCGCTCGATGGTCTGTGCGCCGCGGCCGGCCGGGTCGCGGCGGCGGGCGTCCAGACGGGCGGAGAGCAACGCGACCTTCTGGTCGAGGGCGTGGGAGATGGCGGCGAGGTGGCGCTCGTCGTCGGCGATGTGCGCCGGGTCGGCCTTGTGGGCGAGGTGGTCGGGGAGGGCGAAAATGCCGGGTGTCTCGGGGGACATTGCGCAAGTGTGCGCCCCCACCGGGGTATTGCCGCAAGGCCCCTACCAGCTATAACTTGAGAAGGGGAGGCAATCAGAGTCCACGTTCGGGACTGGCGTGAGTGGATACTTCGGGGTCAGCTCTGAGTTTGGCTGAATCCTGCCCGCAAGTCGTGAGCGATGTCGGAGACATCGAGGTGGGAATCGCTTGCGCGGATCACCAGATCGTAGGCCGCGACATCGCCGGCCACCCATATCGCCCCGAGGTTTCGGAAGTAGATCAGTTCGACAGCGATCCACGCACATCGCTTGTTGCCGTCCACAAGTGAGTAATTTCGGCAGAACGAGTCGAGAATCGATGCAGCCTTGTCGTGGATGCTTGGATACTGTTCGGTCCCGAACAGGGTCGTTCGGGGCCGATCGACCGAACTCTGCAGAAGCCCCGTGTCACGCACCTCAGGATGCTCAGGGTAGATCGCCGCGTAGGTCCGGAAAATGTCGATGATCTCAGGCGTCCAGATCACTGACATTCCCGAGACGGTCCAGTAGCGGCTTGCTGTTTCTGGCGATATGGGCGATGGCGTCATCCATAGAGCGCAGGCCCTGCTCGTCAAGCCCGCGCTTGATCTGTTCGGTGACGAAGCCGCTGATCTGCCCGGAGGGGACGGCTTCTGCAAGTCGACGGTCCACATCGTCAGGGATACTGATGAGTCGCTTCGCCACAATTTCCTCCTGAGACGAATATACAGAGTATATACGTGGTGGGGTTGTGGGCAAGGCGCTCTTACGCGCCAGCCTCATGGGCGCCGTGTCGGAGGCCACTCCTAGACTGTCGGCACCGAGGAACCCCGACCCGAGTACCGCAGACCCGAGGAGACCGCGTGGACTACGCCCAGATCGAGGCGCTGCGCGAGCGGCACCCCGCCTGGCGGATGCTGCGCGCCACCCACGCGCCGCTGCTGCTGTCGTTCCTCGGGCGCTACTTCGTGGACGAGGGGCGAGGCGCGAGCCCGGAGGGGCATCTCATCGACGCTCTGGACGATCAGCTCTACGCGCTCAACGCGGACGATCCGGACCATCCGCGGTTCCCGCGATCGGCCTCCGACTACCTCGCCGAATGGGCGGCGCCCGAGTCCGGGTTTCTGCGGCGCTTCTACCCGCTGGGCACAGACGAGATCCACTACGACGCCACCCCGGCGCTGGAGAAGGCCTACGCGTGGGTACAGAGCCTGGCCGAGCGGTCCTTCGTCGGAACCGAATCGAGGCTGCAGACCGCAGTCGAGTTACTCCGGCAGATCGCTCAGGGCACCGAGGCCGACCCGGCGGTGCGGCTGGACGAGCTGGAGCGGCGCAAGCGGGAGATCGAGCGGGAGATCGAACAGATCAACCAGGACCCAGAGGCCGGACTGCTCGACATGACGGCCGTGCGCGATCGCTACCAACAGTTCGCCTCCACCGCCCGCGAGCTGCTCGCCGACTTCCGCGAGGTCGAGGAAAACTTCCGCGCGCTCGACCGGTCCGCCCGCGAACGCATCGCCACCTGGGAGGGGAGCAAAGGTGAGCTGCTGGCGGAGCTCGTCAGCGGGCGCAGCCGCATCGACTCCTCCGACCAGGGACGCAGCTTCCAAGCGTTCTACGACCTGCTGCTGTCGGCGTCCAGTCAGGAGGAACTGTCGACGCTCCTCGAGCGGCTCACGTCGATCGACGAGCTGGGGGCGGATCGCCGCATCCGCACCGTGCACCACAGCTGGGCCGAGGCCGCCGAACGCACCCAGCTGACGGTGCGGCAGATCTCCGAGCAACTCCGCCGGTTCACCGACGACCAGATCTGGCTGGAGAACCGTCGCGTCCTGGACCTGGTCCGCGAGATCGAGGGCACCGCGCTGCGTCTGCGTGACGGCGCCTCACCCGGCTTCGGGCTGGAGCTGGAGGAGACGAGCGTCGAGATCTCCCTGCCCACCGAACGACCCCTGCACAGTGTGCGGCCCGCCGCCGAGGTGGACAGCCTCCTGCCGCCGGCGGAGCAGGAGGACGTGGACACTTCCGTGCTGACCGACCAGGTGATCGTCGATCCCGCCAGGCTCGCCGCCCGACTGCGCTCCCTCATCCCGGCGCGCGGCACGGCACTGCTCGAGGACATCATCGATATGTACCCGGTCGAGCACGGCGCCGCGGAACTCGTCGGCTACCTGGCGTTGGATCATGACGAGCTCGAGGTGACCACCGACGAGCGTGAGGAGACGGTGATCGAGTACGACGAGGCCGGACGAACGATGCGGGCGCGCATGCCGCGGGTGGAGGTGAAGCGCCGGTGACACCGGAGGAACGCGCGATCGCGACCAGCGCCATCCGACTCATGCAGGGAGTCGTCTACCAGGAATCCGACGCGTGGGGTGACCTCCTGCGTCACCGGGGCGCCGTGCGCGACCACTTCGCCGTAGTGGGACTGGACGTCGTTATTGACGACGACGAGGGCTACGCCTACCTACGCACCGCAGAGACTCCCGACGGCGAGGAGGCGCTCCCACGCGTGATCAGACGCCGGGCGCTGACCTACTCCGACAGCCTCCTGTTGGTGCTGCTGCGCAAGAGGCTCGTGGAGTTCGAGTCGGCGGGCGATCAGGGACAGTTGGTGCTCACCCACGAGGAGATCGTGGACATGGTCCAGCTCTTCCTGGCCCGCAGCACCGACGAGGCCCGCACGCTCAAGCAGGTCGAGACCTCCATCAACCGGCTGGTCACCATGGGTTTCCTCCGCCAACTCCGGGGACGGAAGGACACCTGGGAGGTTCGCAGGATCCTCAAGGCGTACGTGGACGCCGAGACCCTGTCCGACTTCTCGGCCAAGCTCGCCGAGTACGCCGACGCGGTTGCCGGAAATGGGGAGGACGGCGATGAGTGACGGCCTGTTCTCCGCTGTCGAGCTGGAGGCGAGCGGGCGCCCCGGCTTCCGCCTGGCCCGGCTCGAGGTACTCAACTGGGGGACCTTCGACTCCCGGGTCTGGCAGTTGGATCCAGGCGGCGAGACCCTGCTGCTGACCGGCGACATCGGCAGCGGCAAGTCCACGCTTGTCGACGCGGTGAGCACCCTCATGCTCCCGTCGCACCGGATCGACTACAACAAGGCCGCCGGCGCCGCGCGCAAGGAGCGCACCCTCCGGTCGTACGTCGAGGGCCATCACAAGACCGAGCGCAACGAGGCCACCGGCAGTGTCCGCCCGGTGGCGCTGCGGGACCGGCGCTCGTACTCGGTGATCCTGGGGGTCTTCGTCAACGAGGGATACAGCGACGAGGTGACCCTCGCCCAGGTGTTCCAGCAGCAGGACACCACGGGTCAGCCGTGGCGTCGCTTCGTCACCGCTGACCGGGCTCTGTCGATCGAGGCGGACTTCACCGACTTCGGCTCGGACCTGAACGTGCTGCTCAAGCGGTTGCGCTCGGGCGGGGCGACGGTGGAGAAGGACTTCCCGACCTACGGGCGCACCATGCGCCGCCTGCTGGGGATCCGCTCCGAGCAGGCCATGGAACTGTTCCACCAGACCATCTCCATGAAGGCCGTCGGCGACCTCAACGATTTCGTCCGAACCCACATGCTCGAGCCGGCCGATGCGTCCGAGCGCATCGAGGGAATCATCCGGCACTTCGAGGACCTCACCCGCGCCTACGACGCCGTCCAGCGGGCCCGGGCGCAACTCGAGGCGCTGGAACCGCTGGTCCAGTCGATCCACAAATACGACGCCGCACTCGACCGTCGGGGAAGTCTCCACGAGGAACGGGTGGCGATCCGGCCCTACTTCGCCGAGCTGCGCATCGAGCTGCGGCAGGCCGAGATCGACCGCATCCGCGTGGACGTGGAGGCCGCGACCGCCCGACTGGAGCAGATGCGGGCAGAGGCCGCGGACCTGGTCGCGGAGCGGGATAAGCTCGTCACCGCGCGCGCGGAGGCCGGCGGCAACCGCGTCGGGGAGCTGGAACGGGAGGCCCGGCAGGCGGGGGAGCACGCCGACGACCGGCTCCGCCGGCGGGAGCTGTTCGACGACGCCGTCGCCGGGGCAGGGCTGGACCCGGTCGGCGACGCCACCGGGTTCGCCGACCTCGCCGCCCACGTCACCCGTCGACGGTCGGAGCTCGAGGCCGAGGCCGCCGAGCTCAAGAGCCGGTACGACGCGTTGGTGCTGGACCACGGGGAGCAGAAGAAGCAGCTGCGTGAGGTGCAGGAGGAGCTGGACAGTCTCGCCGGCCGTCGGAGCAACCTGCCGGCCGAGCAGTTGCAGCTCCGCGCCGACCTCTGCGCGGAACTCGGTCTGGACCAGGCGGACCTGCCGTTCGCGGGCGAACTGCTCGACGTGTCCGAGGACTACGCGCAGTGGCGCGGCGCCGCCGAGCGCGTGCTGCGCGGATTCGCCGTGTCCCTGCTTGTCCCTCAGCGGCATTACGCAGACGTCGCCCGGTGGGTCAACGATCGCCGTCTGACCGCTCGGCGCGCCGACGGGCGCACGGTGGGCGTCAGGCTGCAGTACGAGCGGGTCCCGGACAGGCATGTCTCGCTGCAGCGCCCGCAGATCGAGGGTCTGTTGCTGGCGGACACCATCGAGATCGCCGACACGCCCCTACGCGGGTACCTGTACAAGGAATTGTTCGCCCGCGCGGACCACCGCTGCGCGGAGGCCCTCGAGGAGTTCCGGAGCGCTGAGCGGGCGGTGACCCGCGAGGGGCAGGTCCGATCCCGCGACCGGCACGTCAAGGACGACCGGCAGTCGGCGTCCGACCCGCGGGGCTGGGTGCTGGGCTGGCGCAACGAGCAGAAGGTCGCGGCCCTGCAGGAGCGCCGCGCGCAGCTGGGCTCCGCGGTGGCCGAGCTCGACACACGGCTCGAGGCCGCGTCCCGCGCGCAGAGAGAGGCTGGCGCGCGGCACGCCGCTCTCGCGCGCCTGGCCGACTACCAGTCGTGGCGGGATCTGGACTGGGAGGAGGCCCGGGCCCGCGCCGACGCCGCCGACGTCGAACGGCGTCGTCTGGTGGAGGGCAGCAGCGAGCTCGCCGAGATCGATCGACGGCTCGCGGACGTCGACGAGCGGGTCCGTGTCCTCGGGGTCGACGAACGGTCACTGGCGGACAAGCACAGCCGGTGGCAGAGCCGCATCGAGCACGAGACCGAACAGATGCAGAACGACCAGCGCGGTCTCGACGAGCTGGACGAGGCGATCCGTGAGGCGGCCCGGGCCGTATACCCGCGCCTGCGCGACCGGCAGGGCCGCGCCGGGTCGGTCAAGGCGATGGCGACGAGCGCGGACGAGGCCCACCGGCAGGAGCGGGCGTTGTCCGACGCGATCGACTCCGAGACCGACCGCACCCAGCGTGAGCTCAACGGCTATACCACCAGCATCCAGCAGGCCATGGCCGAGATCCGGCGGCGGTGGCCCGAGCAGACCACCGAGATGGACGCCTCGGTTGACGCACGCGACGAGTACGTGCGGTTCCACGACCGTGTGGCCGGCGACGACCTGCCACGGTTCGTGGACGAGTTCGAGGACCAGCTGCGCAAGAACACCATCCGCGAGCTCGCCGGCTTCCACAACTGGCTCCTGCGCCAGGCCGACGAGATCGGCCAGAAGGTCGAGAAGATCAACGAGGCGCTCGGAGCGATCGACTTCAATCCCAGGAGGTACATCCGGCTGGACCGCGAGAACACGGTCAACCAGGACGTCCGGCAGTTCCGCGCGGACCTGCGGGCCGTCACCGACGACGCGCTCGGCGGTGGAGACGACCAGTACTCCGAACGGCGCTACCAGGACGTGCGCGCGATCCTCGAGCGCCTCCGCGGTCGCGAGGGGCACAGTGACACCGACCGGACCTGGCGGTCCCGCGTGACCGATGTGCGCAACTGGTACACCTTCTCCGCCTCCGAGCGGGGCCGCGAGACCGACGAGGAGTGGGAGCACTACCGCGACTCGGACGGTAAATCCGGCGGGCAGAAGGAGAAGCTCGCCTACACGATCCTGGCCGCCTCGCTGGCGTACCAGTTCGGGCTGGAATGGGGCGCGGACAAGGCCCGCGACTTCCGGTTCGCGGTGATCGACGAGGCGTTCGGCCGCGGATCCGACGCCTCCACCCGCTACGCCCTCGAGTTGTTCGCCAAGCTCGGTATCCAGTTGCTCATCGTCACGCCGCTACAGAAGGTCCACGTGATCGCCCCGTACGTGCGCTCCATCGGCTACGTGGACAATGTCGAGGGGCGGTACTCGCGCCTGGTCATGATGTCCACCGAGGAGTACCACCGCCAGAGCAGCAGCAACTGATGGCCGCGGGTGCGCGGAGGTGGGCCACGCCGGAGACCGTCCGCGACAAGGTGCGGCGCCGCTGGGACGACGGCACCCTGCTCCGGACGTTGGCCGAGGACCAACCAGTGGCGCCCATCGAGGTCCCACTCGCTGGACCCCGGGCCTCCGAGATCGGAGACCGACTCGGCGAGATCCAGGACTGGATCGGGGCGCTCGAGGCAGGCAGCCGCGGCGGTGCGCGCTACGAACTGCGGTACAAGACGATCGGCGGCCGGGCGGTCGGGCGCAACCAGATCCCGACGCATGCCGTGGTGTCCCGGCTGGCGCAGGCCTGGGACCTGCTGGGCGTCCGCGCGCAGGTAGTTGCTTTCGAGCAGATGATGCTTTCGGCCCCAGACCAGCGCGTACGTGAGTGGGTGCTCGCGAGGCCGGTCCCCGCGCTCGGCCACCACGCGGAGTGGTCCCAGCTCCTGACGGCCTACCGGTGGCTCGATGCCGCGCGGGGGAGCGGGAAGTACCTGCGGCAGATCGACGCCCCGGGCGTGGACACCAAGTTCGTGGAGGCCCGCAGGTCGGTGCTCGCCGACCTGCTAGGAGTATCGCGTCAGGCCGGGCCGTTCCTGACCGACCTCGGGCTGCGCACCAAACCGGAGCACGTGCGGATCCGCCTCGCCGCGTCCATCGCCCCGATCCCTGTCTCGGAGCTGAGCGTGCGGGTGGGCGAGCTCGACGACCTCGACGTGCGATTCACTACAGCCGTCGTGGTGGAGAATGAGATCACCTACCTCACGCTTCCCGTGCCCGCCGACGGGGTGGTGATCTGGGGCAAGGGCTTCGACGTGGCGCGTCTCGGGCGGTGGGCGGCACTGCAGGAGGCGGAGGTGCACTACTGGGGCGACCTCGACACGCACGGTTTCGCGATCCTGCACCGGCTGCGGACCCACCTCCCGCACACCAGGTCCTTCCTGATGGACTCGGAGACCCTGCACGCCCATCGCGACCGGTGGGGACGGGAAAACTCCCCGACCAACGCCACACTCGATCTGCTGACCGCCGGTGAGGCCGCCGTCTACGACGACCTCGTCTCCGATCGCTTCGGCGAGCAGGTCCGCCTGGAACAGGAGCGAGTCAACTGGGCCTGGACGCTGGATCGGCTGCCCTACGACTGGTCCTGAGCGTAGGGCGCCTCCACCGCGTCACACCCCGGGCGCGCGGGCCTCGACGACCCAGGTTCCGGCACCCAGACGGACCTCGCCGTCGGTGACATGCTCACCCAGCGCGTTGGCGGCCGCGGCGACAGCGGAGTCGCGGGCGTCGGGATTCGCGGCCATCGCCATCGTGGCCTGGGGGTTCTGTTCCAGCGCCTGGCGAGCCAGCTCCTCGAGGCGGCCGGCGGGGCCGAGGGTGACCTCGTCGGGGCCGGGGTTCATCTCGACAGACTCGAAGCCGGCGGTCTCCAACACATTGCGCACCCGGTCCGGGTCGGCGAACGAGAACGGTCCCGGCGCGCCCGGAGGTGGCACGGGGGCACCGCCGAGCCGGGCCAACGCGGCGCCCGTGGGGACGGTGATGAACGGGTTCGCGGCGGGCGCGGCAAAGCAGACGAACGCGAGCCGGCCACCCGGTTCGAGGGCCGCCCGGACGGCGGAGAACGCCACCTCGGGTCGGTCGAAGAACATCACGCCCATCCGCGAGAACGCGGCGTCGAACGGGCCGAGCAGCGGCTCGCTCTCCACGTCGAGGGTGAGGAACTCGACGTTCTCCGCATCAGCCTCATCCACCAGGCGAGCCTGCGCGCACTGCACCATCGGTTGCGACACGTCCACGCCGACCACAGACCCGTCCGGGCGCACCCGGCGTCCGATCTCGAACGTCGTTGTCCCGGTCCCGCACCCGATGTCCAGCACCCGCTGCGGTGGGCCGAGGTCCAGGCGGTCGAGGGCCGCGCGACCGAGCGGCTCGAGAATCGTGTCGTACGCGAGCGCATTGCGCACCCACGACTGCCCGACGGGGCCACTCCAGAGGTCGGCCTGCGATGCACTCATGATGGGCTCCAATGCCTCGACTCCCATCGTAGAACCGGGGAGAGGCGACCGGAACCCTCACGGCAGCGGCACCACACTCACAGGGCACGCGACTCTCCACAGGCTGCCCTGCCGGGGACCGTCGCGCGGGCGAGGACGCCGCCGACGGGTGTGACGCTGTCGGCCATGCACATCGCCACACCACTGACCGGCACCCGCTACGACACGGTGCTCCGCCAAGCCCTCGCCCTCGTTCGCGCCGGGGACTACCGCGCTCGCCGAATCACTCTGACGGGAGCGCCCGGGGTCTTCGCCGACAGGACCGCGATCGTCACTCCCCATCGCGACACCTCCGGCGCGTTCGATGCCGACGATTTCGCGGCCCAGCTCTACGCGCTTGCCCACGGCATCCCCTCCGACACGGCGACCTACACCGACGGCTACTTCGTCAGCGGGGGACGGATGTACTCGGCCCGGGCCGAGGCGTATGAGATCGACTGGCCGTGACCGTTCGGCGGCGGAGCTGAGACACTGGGTCCGGCCCGGTTCGCGGGTAGCTTGCTCTCGCGCGTCATTCGTCCCCACGGTCGAGTGCGCGCCCGTTCGAAGGACTCCCGTGTCTTCTCCTGCCGCCCCCGGGTCGCCTGTGACCACTGTCAGCTGGCGAGAGAAGGGCGAGGGCCGCACGGCCCGGTGGCACTCGGAGAACGGCGCGCCGCCGCCGCGGGACATCGTGGTGATCCACGACGACATCGCCGCGGACAAGGCGCTTCGGATGATCCGGCGGGGCACCGGCCTGCTGTGGCGGGGCGACTTCCACAACGCCCGCCAGCTCATGCGCGCCCTCGACCGGCGTCTGCAGAAGCGGGCGTCCCGGGCTCCACAGAGCTCCGACCCCGGCGAGGTCTTCCTCGCCAACCGGAAGGCACGCGCGCAGCGGGCGGAGACGCTGGGAAGGGTCCTCATCCCACTGGAGCAGGACTACTCGGTTCGGCTGCGCCGGGCGCCCGACGTGCGCGACGGCTGCACCCATGCCTACGGTCCGCCGACCGACTCGGGCAACGACTCCACCGGTCGGGAGACGCTGGTCTCGCTGCCCGAGCTCCTCGGCGTCATCAGTGCCTACGAATGGCACCTGAGCGGCATCGAGGTGGCCGCGTTGGGGGCCCGGATCCATCCCGCCTACGGCGTGTTCGCCCCCACCCGAGACGAGTACATCGACCTGGTCGCCGACGCCCCCTGGCCGCAGGGCGTCGAGGATCCGATCGTGTGGGACATCGGCACCGGAACCGGCGTGCTCGCGGCCGTCCTGGCCCGGCGCGGGGCCCGGCAGGTCGTGGCGTCCGACATCAACCCGCGCGCGGTGCAGTGCGCGCGGGACAACATCAGCCGGCTGGGGTGGGCCGACCGAGTGGACGTGGTGGAGGCCGACCTGTGGCCTTATGACGACGACGACGAGGTGGGCGACTCCGGGCGGGCCGACGTGGTGGTGTGCAACCCGCCGTGGATTCCCGGTCATCCGACGTCGGCACTGGAGCAGGGGATCTACGACCCGGGCTCGGACGTGCTGGGCCGCTTCCTGGACGGGCTCGCGCAGCACCTCACGCCGCAGGGCGAAGGGTGGCTGATCCTGTCCGACCTCGCCGAGCATCTCGGCCTACGCACTCGCGACGAGCTGCTGACCCGCATCGCCGACGCCGGGTTGACCGTGATCGGCACCCACGAGACGACGCCCCGGCACTCGCGCGCATCTGACACGGGCGATCCGCTCCACGCGGCGCGATCGAAGGAGCGCACCATCCTCTGGCGGATGGGGGCGAGGCGGGACACCTGGAGGCGGGACACCTAGAGGCGGGACACCTAACGGGGGCGGCGCCCACCGAACGCCCAGACCAGCGCATGCACCGCGAGCAACGGGGCGATGAGCACCACCGCGCCCCAGCCCGTGGTGGCGACGGGCACCCAGTCGTCCCACGACGCGCGCATGGCGGCGAGGAAGTCGCCGCGCTCGGGATCAGTCTGTTCGGGTGCGCCGTGCCCGGGGGCGGCGAGCTCGGGGTCGTCGTGTGAAGAGCCCGCCCACAGCCCTTCAACGTCAGAGCTGTCCGCCGCCAGTGGGAAGTCGGCGGGCCGAGGGGACTGCGAGGCGGAGTGCATGACAGGGCTTCGTCGCGGCTGGCGGGCCGGATGGCCGGTTCGGCCGGGCGAGGACACGGCGGGTCTCCGGCGGCAGCGGTGCACCTCGTCGTCGTCGCACTTACCCCGCCACCACGGCGATTCCGGAACGGAGGCTGGCGGCGCCCGCACCACACCCGAGGCCGAGGATGCCATGGACAGCACGACGGACAGGTCGGCCCCCGCCACCGGCGACGGACATCCCACCGAGGACGAGCGCGCACCCCAGCTCCCACCCGGGCCCCGGCTGCCCCGGCCGGTCCAGGGGGTGGGCTTCGGGATCGCCCGGCGGGAAACTCTCCGACTACTGCACCGGCGGTACGGCACCGCGTTCACCGTGCACCTCCCCATCTACGGGCGCGCGGTGGTGATCTCCGACCCCGCGCTGGCCAAAGAGCTGTTCACCGCCCCGCAGGAGTCGCTGACCAACGTCGACCCCAACCTGGGCCGGGTCCTGGGGGAGAACTCGATGTTCGCGCTCGAGGGCACCGACCACCGCCGGCGCCGGAAACTGCTCACGCCGCCACTGCACGGCAGACGCATCAAGGCCTACGAGGCGATCGTCGAGGAGGAGACCCGTCGCGAGCTCGACTCGTGGGTCGCCGGTCGACCGTTCGCCTCCATGCCCTCGATGACCCGCATCACGCTGGACGTCATCCTCCGGACCGTGTTCGGCGCCCGGGACGACGAGCTCGACACCCTGCGCCGCGTCATCCCGCCCATGGTCGAGGCCGGCTCGGCGGTGGTGATCACCCCGGAGCTGCCGGTACGGCTCGGCGCGGTGGGCCCGCGCGCCCGGTTCGCCCGCTACAAGAAGGAGTACGACGAGGCGATCGGCGCCCTCATCGCCCGGGGTCGCCGCGACGACCGGCTCGACGAGCGCGACGACATCCTCGCAATGATGCTGCAGAGCACCTACGACGACGGGTCGTCCATGACGGATGACGAGATCCGCGACGAGCTCACCGCACTCCTCGTGGCCGGGCACGAGACCACGGCGACGACACTCGCCTGGGCGTTCGAGCGGCTCAGCCGCACCCCCGCGGTGCTACGCGAGTTGGTCGCCGAGGTCGATGCCGGGGGAACCGAGTACCGCAACGCCACGATCCTCGAGGTCCAGCGCAGCCGGCCGGTGATCGACCTCGCCGGACGCAACGTGCAGGTCCCGCACCTCGACCTGGGCCCGTGGCGGATCCCACGCGGATACAACGTGCTGGTCGCGATCTCGCTACTGCACGACGACAGCACGCACTTCGCCGAACCCGAACGCTTCGACCCGACCCGCTTCCTCGGCACCACGCCACCGCCGGCGTGGCTGCCGTTCGGCGGCGGGACCCGGCGGTGCATCGGGGCGGCGTTCGCGGCCATGGAGATGGACGTCGTTCTGCGCACCGTGCTGAGCATGTACGAGATCGTCCCCACGACCGAGCCTGACGAGAAATGGCATTCGCGGGGGGTCGCGTTCGCACCCCGTCGCGGCGGGCGGATCACCGTCCGGCGTCGGTGACCCTAGTCGGACGGCACCGGTGACGCGGCGGCGTCCCGGGGCTTGGCCTCCGGGGCCCTCGCCTTCTGCCACGGCCACCGGCCCGAGATCTCCAGCTCCAACGACCAACTGAGGAAGGTCCTGATCACGACGATCGCCGCCAGCACCGCCACGCTCTCCAGCGTCGGGGTCACCGCGACCGTCTTGATGATGTCCGCCGCCACCAGGATCTCCAGCCCCAACAGGATCGACCGACCGAGGAACCGGCGGAAGTGCCGATAGGTGTCCGGCTGCCGGCTGAGCAGGCGCCACCCCGCGATGACCGTGGCCGCCACGATGCCGATGACGATCGCCGCCACCCCGAGCGCATCGATCACCTCGCCGACCGCCTCGATGTACTCCTTGGAAGGCACCCTGGACTCCTCTCACCCGGATCCGCACCGGGGCGACCCGGACGGCGTTGTCCGACGAGCCTAGGGGGACCCCCGCCGCGCGCCCGGGCGTTCGCCGATCTCGTAACCAGTTGCACTGAGACGGGTCTTGGGTACGTTTGTGGCCCACCGCCCTGGATTGATCGGCCCACGCAGATCGAACCCGCGCCAACTCGAGGAGGCACCGCACTTGCAGACGCCTACCGCAGAATCGACCACCGGAGCCACGGACCTTCGTCCGAACCCGACCCACGACCCCAACGAGCACCTGCGCGACCCCGACAAGGGCTACGTCGCACTGCTGGGCTGGGTGCCCAACGCCATCGACGCGCTCGACAAGTTCGACCGCCGCTACGTCGTGGTGGCACCGCCCTGGGCCGAGGAATACTGCAGTCAGCACCAGATCCCGTATGTCCCGTGGGACTTCGAGCGGCTCAACGACCGGTCCATGGAGATCGCCGAGACGCTGCGGGACATGGGCGTCGACGTGGCGATCCCGCTGTTCGAGGAGACCGTCGAGTGGGCGGGCGCCATCAACTCGATGCTGCTCGACAACCCCACCCTGTACGGGCAGTCGCTGCTGCTGCGTGACAAGGCGCTGATGAAGCGGCGCGCCCAGCTCGGCGGGATCCGCGTGGGCATCTTCGAGGAGGCGCACGAGCGGGACGACGTGATCCGGTTCCTCAAGCGCGTCAACCAGACCCTGCTCAAGCTCGACGGCGACCCCAACGACCCGATCCACCTCAAGGCCTTCGACAAGGCCGGGTGCCTCGGCCACCGCGTCATCCGCACGCCCGACGAGGTCGACACGATCCCGGAGGAGGAGTTCCCCGTCCTCATGGAATCCCACCTCGACGGCTGGGAGTTCGCCGTGGAGGCCTGGGTCCACAACGGCAAGATCGTGTTCCTCAACATCTCCGAGTACGTCACGCTCGGCTACTCGGTGTTCGTGCCGGCCTCGCCCGAGCTCGAGAAGTACCGCCCGGAGATCACCCGGCAGATCGAGAAGCTCATCAAGACCTTCGACATCAAGTTCGGGTTCGTCCACCCCGAGTACTTCGTCACCAGCGACGGCGAGATGTATTTCGGCGAGGTGGCCTACCGGCCGCCGGGGTTCAAGGTCTTTGAACTGCTCGAGCGGACCTACGGGTTCAACGCCTACCAGGGCCTGGTGCTGGCGTTCGACCCCAAGACCACTGAGGAGGAGATCGCCGCGTTCTTCCCGCGCGAGGTGGTCGACGCGAAGGGTCACGCCGGGTGCTTCGGCGTCTACCCGCGGCGCCGGGTCGTCTCCACGCTCGAGATCCCGGAGGCCACCGAGGACCACGAGTACTTCGAGTCCCACGAGCTCACCGCACCGGTCGAGGAGACGGTCACCAAGCGCACCGCCTTCGGCACCCACTGGGGCCTGGTCTACTTCTTCGGCGACGACGCCTACGAGATGCGATCGGTCCTGCGCAACCAGGAGGACCTCGACTTCTACGTGTGACGCCTCGGCCGGTACCGGCCCGCGGGTACGGTACCGGCGGGCGGACGTGGAACGACGTGGGATGACCAGACACGGCCTGGGACGACCTGGCACGACGCGGCACGACTCAGCGGCGAGAGACGGAGAGTGGATCGAAGTGGGAAACGACGAGCCCGGCGCGACGCGGGTGCTGGACAAACGGGTCGCCTCCCTGGCCGACGCGATCAGGGGGCTCGCCGAGGCCGGTGACGTGACCAAGTCGTCGCGTCTGCGGCGTGTCCTGGACGGGGCGCGGCTGGTGCTCCTCCAGGACGGGGGCGCCGGGGCCGTGCAGTCGATGACCCCGGAACTCGAGGCCGCCGGGTTCTTCGAGGGCACCGACTGGGACTCGCCGGCGGCGCTGATCCCGGCCCTGAGCGTCGGCACGCTCCGCAGCTCCGACTCCGACAAGGTCGTCACCGAGATCGTCAGCGACCTGCGGCTGACGGCCGTGGCGCAGGGGCAGTACGAGCACTCCGAGGTGACGGCCGAGCAGGCGCGCCAGCACCTCGCCGAGGTGCTCGCCAACAACGCCTCACTGCTGTTCACCGTGGCCACCGAGGCTGAGCGCACACAGCAGGGTCGGATGGCGACCGTCACCCGGACAGCGTTGGCGCACATCGCCTCGGAGATCGGTCTGGACGGCGTGCTCGACCAACTGGTCGAGGAGATCTGGCGGATCCTGCGCCAACGCCCCATCCAGGTGGACCAGATCAAGCAGACCATCACGCAGATCTCGATCGCCCGCCAGGACCCGCAGCTGAGCACCAGCGGCGGCGGCATGGGCATCGACCGGCTCATCAGCAGCATCTACGGCACCACCGAGGCCAGCCGCGAGGACCCCGGCGTGGACGTCTACCTCTCCCGACTCGAGTCCATGGACGAGGGGACCCTGCAGTACGAGGCGGCCGGGTTCGCGCGGTCGATGCACGACACCGGCCTGGTGTCGCCGTACCACCCGGTGCTCGTGCGGTTCCTGCGGGAGAAGGGCAGCTTCCTGCTCAGCGAGGCGCTCGGGCTGTCCAGCACGGGCCGGGAGAGCCTGCTGTGCTTCCACGGTCTGGTCGACGCCCTGATCGACGCGGCCGTGCACCCCGAGACCGCGCAATCCGTCTACGGGCTGGCGCTGCTGCTCGAGCGGGGGATCCTCTTCCAGCCGCCCGCCGCCCCCGCGCTGTGGCGGCTGCTGGCACTGCCGCTGTCCGGCTACGCGGCCGAGCGGCTCGCCCTCTCGTGCGGCCCCGCCCACGAGGGGCGCGTCTGGCTTCTCGCCGGCACCCTGTCGATGCTCGGGCAGCCGCTGGGCGTGGGGCAGGGCGACAACCCCACCTGCCAGTCCGCCCGCGCGATGTCGATGTGGGCGTACAACGATCCCGACTACCTGCTGCAGATCATCGCGTGGGCGGCGCGTGACAACGAGGTGGTCATGCACTTCGAGGGTCGGCCGATCTCCTCCCGCGAACTCGACGCGGGCCTGGCCACCATGCTGCCCGTGGACCTCGACCCCGTGTCGCTGCTCGTGGTGCCGCACCTGGACCGGATCTACGCCGAGATGGGCCGCCTGTGCTCGGACCGCCCGGGCGACCCCCACCGGTGGGTCAACCCCGAGTTCCACGGCTGGTGGTCCGCCCGCGGCTTCAGCATCAACGTGGACGTCGCCACCGGCAGGCTGACCGGGCTCGAGGACTTCCTGCGGCACTTCTACGGCAGCTACCACCCGTTCCACAACGGCAACCAGCCGCTCATCCACCCGCAGCCCGCCGGCGTGGCCGTCACCGACTCCTCCGCGCGGTTCGTCGGGTGGCACGCCATCACGATCCTGCGGGTCGCGCTGGACCCGGACGAGACCATGCGCGTCTACTTCTTCAACCCCAACAACGACAGTGGGCAGGACTGGGGCAACGGGGTGGTGGTGAGCACCGCCGGCAACGGCGAGCGCTTCGGTGAGTCGTCGCTGCCGTTCGAGGAGTTCGCCTCCCGGCTGTACATCTTCCACTTCGACACCCTCGAGCCCGGCGAGACCGCTTCGGTCACAGCCGAGGAGATCTCGCGGGTGACCGAGTTGATCCACGGCAGTTGGGGCTCCGACCGGCTACCGGAGCTCTGAGGACTGCGGCGCCGCCCGGCCCGTCCCGGTTGGTACGCCGCCCCTCACGCCGTGCCGCCCGAGCGGCAGCATGAGCGGCCGGCCCGAGGTGGGGTCGTCGATCACGACCGCGTCGAGCCCGAACACCGCCCGCACCATCTCCGGGGTGAGCACCTCGTCCGGCGCCCCGCTGCAGTGCACCCGGCCGTCGGCCAGCGCGACTAGGTGATCGGCGTAGCGGGCCGCGAGGTTGAGGTCGTGCAGCACCATGACGATGGTCGTGCCGCGGTCGCGGTTGAGGTCCACCAGCAGGTCCAGCACCTCCACCTGGTGCGCCACGTCGAGGAACGTGGTGGGCTCGTCGAGCAGGAGTAGGTCGGTGTTCTGGGCCAGGGCCATGGCGATCCACACGCGCTGGCGCTGACCGCCCGACAGCTCGTCCACGGCCCGGTCGGCCAGCTTGAGGGTGCCGGTCGCCTCGAGGGCTGCGGCCACGGCCTCGTCGTCGTCCCTCGACCACCTCGACAAGATCCCCTGGTGCGGGTTCCGACCGCGCCCCACCAGGTCGGAGACGGTGATGCCCTCGGGCGCGATCGGCGACTGGGGGAGTAGCCCCAGGGTGCGGGCGAGTTTCTTGGCGGGGATGTGGTGGACCTGCTCGCCGTCGAGGAGCACCTGCCCGCCGCGGGGTCGCAGCAGTCGGGACATCGAGCGCAGCAGCGTGGACTTGCCGCACGCGTTGGCCCCGACGATCGCGGTGATCGTCCCCGGCGGCACCTGCAGGTCCAGGTCGCGGATGACGGCGCGGTCCCGGTAGCCCAGGTCGAGCCCGGTGGCCTCGAGCGAGTGGTCGGCGGTCACAGTGAGCCTCCGGTGCGGTTGGTGCGGGCGATGAGGTAGACGAGGTACGGCGCGCCCAGGGCCCCGGTGATCACGCCGACGGGGTAGCGGGAGCCGAACGCGTACTGGCCCACCAGGTCGGCGGCCAGCACCAGCACCACGCCGACCAGCGCGGCCGGGATGAGCGGCGAGCCGTGCGGGCCGACCAACCGGGCCGCGATGGGGCCGGCGAGGAACGCGACGAAGGCGATGGGGCCGGCGGCGGCGGTGGCGAAGGCGATGAGGCCCACGGCGGCGATGATGAGCACGATCCGGGTGCGTTCGGTGCGCACCCCCAGCGCGGAGGCGGTGTCATCGCCGAGCCGCAGCAGCCCCAGGTCGCGCGCGAGCAGCAACAGCACGGGCGCCAACACCACGGTCGCGGCCAGCACGGGCCGGACCTGCTCCCACGACGCGCCGTTGAGGCTGCCGGTGAGCCACCGCATGGCCTCCTGCAGTTCCCACTGCGGGGCGGTCTTGAGGATGTAGTCGGTGACCGCGTTGAGGGTGGCGGCGATCCCGATGCCGATGAGCACCAGCCGCGTGCCGGCCACGCCGCCGCGGTAGGCGAGCCCGTAGATCCCCAGTGCCACCGCGATGCCGGCGACGATCGCGAACGCCGACACCTGCGCGCCGCCCAGGCCCAGCACGACGATCGCGAAGGCGGCCGCCGCGCTGGCGCCGGAGCTGATGCCGATGATGTCCGGCGAGGCCAGGGGGTTGCGCAGCATGGTCTGGAACGTCACGCCGCCCAGCCCGAAGCACGCGCCGGTGAGCACGGCCAGCACCGCGCGGGGCAGCCGGAGGCGTCCGACGGTGAAGGTCGCCCCGTCGACGTCGTGGCCGAGGATCACCCCCAGTACCTCGGCGGGGGAGTAAAAGGTCTTGCCCACCATGAGGGAGGCAGCGACCAGGCCGACGGCCGCCACGACGAGCAGGCCCATCACCAGCCGGCGCCGGCGACCGCGCGCACGCCGGCCCGCGGCCACCACCTCGGCGGCGGACGAGTGCACGGGGGCGAGAGCCCGCGCGCCGCGACCCACGATGGCGGTCACAGCTCACGCACCTTCTGCCGGCGCACGATCGCGATGAGGAACGGCGCTCCCACCAGGGCGGTGATGATGCCGACGTCGATCTCGGCGGGCCGGGCCACGATCCGGCCGAGGACGTCGGAGGCGGTGACGAGCACGGCGCCGGTGAGCGCGGAGAACGGCAGCAGCCAGCGGTGGTCCACGCCGACGAGCAGCCGGCAGGCGTGGGGGACGATGAGCCCGACGAAGGCGATGGGCCCGGCCACCGCGGTCGCGGCGCCGCAGAGCAGGACCGCACCGAGGGAGGCCACGGCGCGGGTGGCCAGCACGTGCTCGCCGAGCCCGGCGGCCAGGTCGTCACCGAGCGCGAGCGAGTTGAGGGGCCGTGCGGTGAGGAAGCAGATCAGCGCGCCCACCGCGAGGAACGGCAGCACCTGCTCGATCGGCTCGAGGCTCGCCCCGCCGACGCCGCCGATCTGCCACGAGCGCACGCCGCCGGCGATGTCCCCGCGCGGCAGCACCACCGCGCTGATGAACGACGACGCCGCCGCCGAGGTGGCCGCCCCCGCCAGCGCGAGCTTCAGTGGCGTCGCACCGCCGCGGCCGAGGGATCCCACGACGTAGACGAACACGGCGGTGATCGCGGCGCCGGCGATCGCGGTCCAGATGTAGCCGGTGAAGCTCCACAGCCCGAACCACGCGATACCCACGACCACCGCGAGCGAGGCGCCCATGGTCACGCCGAGGATGCCGGGGTCGGCGAGCGGGTTGCGGGTCACGCCCTGCATCACCGCGCCGGCCACGCCCAGGGCCGCGCCCACGAGCACGGCGAGGACGGTGCGCCAGACGCGTTTGGTCACCGCGGCCTCGCCCAGTCCGTCGGTGGATCCGCCCAGCGCCGCGACGATCTCGTCGGGGGAGACGGTGCGGGAGCCGATGGTCACCGAGGCGATGACGACGACGACGAGGACCGCGATCGTCACCATGAGCCACAGCAGACGCACGCGCGCCGGGCGTCGCACAGCCTGGACGGCTGACCTCGCGACGCCCGACGCGGGGGCTGCGGCCGGGGCCGTGGCCGGGTCGGCGGTCACCTGCCGGCGGCCTCCGCGAGCTGCGCGACGTAGTCGTCGAGCACCCACGAGATGGCCAGGGGCGTGGGGTTGGCGGCGGTGCCCATGGGGCCGTTGCCGTCGAGGAACACGATCGCGTCGTTCTTCACGGCCGGCATCTGCGACAGCAGCGGGTCGGCGCGCAGCGTGTCGACCAGCGACTGGTCGCCGTAGGTGACGATGAGCTCGACGTCGTCGAACATGTCGAGCTGCTCGGCGCTGACGCTGCCCGAGAACTTCCCGCCGGCCGACGCCTCGGCCACCGCCTTCGGGGTGGTCAGGCCCAGATCCTCGAAGAACGCGGCCCGGGTGTCGGCGGCAGTATAGAAGTTCACCGTGGACAGGTCGGTGGGGTCGACGTGCGTCATGAACATGGTCGCGGTGCCGTCCAGCTGCGGGTACTCGGCGGTCGCCTCGGCGATCTCGCCCTCGATCCGTCCGATGAGCTCGTCGCCCTCGGCCTCGAGGCCCAGGCCCTGGGAGTTGAAGCGGATGACGTCGCGCCACGAGGTGGCCCACGCCTCCTCGGGGTAGGCCACGACCGGCGCGATCTCGCTGAGCGTGTCGTAGTCCTCCTGCGTCAGGCCCGAGTAGGCGGCGAGGATGACGTCCGGGTCGGTGTCGGCGACGGCCTCGAAGTCGATCCCGTCGGTCTCGTCGAACAGCACCGGGGTCTCGGCGCCCAGCTCCTCGAGCTTCTCCTCGACCCACGGGAGCAGGCCGTCGCCGTCGTCGTCGCCGAAGTTCGCGGCGGCCATGCCCACGGGCACGACGCCGAGGGCGAGCGGCACCTCGTGGTTGGCCCACGCGACGGTGGCCACCCGTTCGGGTGCCTGCTCGATGGTCGTGGTGCCGAGGGCGTGTTCGACGACGACGGGGAACGCCCCGGAGTCGCCGGACGCGGCGGCACCGCCGGGGGAATCGGCCTCGGACGACGACCCGCACGCGGTCAACACCAGCGCGGCCGTGGAGGCGATCAGGACAGAGGCAATACCGCGAGAACGCATCAGGGCGGCTCTCTCACTCTCAGAAAGGTCGACAGGGCGGCCCACCCGACACCACCATCGGCGTTAGGTGAGGCTGGCCTAAGACGTTACGACCCGGCTGGTGGGCGGCGCAATCGCTTGATCAGGACGCTGGGTATAGCGATTCGGACAGGGCGGAGGCGGCGTGGGCCCCGGCGGGGTCGCCCGCCCCGCGGAAATGCCCCGGGGTGAGGCCGGTGGTCCGGCGGAACGCGGCGCCGAACGCGCTGGCGGAGCTGTAACCGACCCGCACCGCGACCTCGTCGACCGGCATCCCGCCGCCGAGCATCACGGCGGCGTGCTGCGCGCGCAGCGCCGCCTGCCACGCACCGAAGCTCAGCCCCGTCTCGGCGCGGAACGTCCGGGTCACGGTCCGTTCGCTCACCCCGAGCCGGGCCGCCCACTCACCGAGCGAGCGGGTGTCGCCGGGGTTCACCTCGAGCGCGTCGATGATCGGGCGCAGCAGCGCGGAGTCCGGGCGCTGCACGAGCAGGGCGTGCGGTGAGGGCTCGAGCAGGTCGAACACCATCTGCTCGGTGAGCTCCCGCGAGTTCGGTTGCAGTGCGTGGTCGACCAGGCGCTCGAGCAGCAGGGTCAGCAGCGGGGTCACCTCCACCGCCACGGGTTCTCCCGGCAGGGGAGAGCGGGTCCGCGTGTCGACGTGGGCCGTGCGGTACCACGTGCCCGCCGGGGCCGTGGCCGAGTGCAGGACCCCGGCGGGGATCCACAGTCCGATCGACGGGGTGATTGTCCAGGTGCGCGCGCCGATGGTCGCGGTCGACGCCCCGGCGCGATTCCACAGCAGCTCGTGCGTCGGGTGCGAGTGCGGCTTCCACACGGTGTCGCGGTCCACGCGCTCGGCCATGCCCGTGATGACGAACGGCATCACCACCGCGCCCGCCTCGTACACGGGCAGTGTGCGCGTCTCCACGCGGCCAGGGTAGACCTGATCTGACCGGCGGGGACCCGGCGGCCGGCGTGAGGAGGAGCATGCGCGCGAGCGTGGAGTGGATGGAGCGGCACCAGGTGTCGCTCTACCTGGCGGGCCTCCTCGTGGGCGGGGTCGTCGGGGTGCTCGCGCCCGCGGTGGCCCGCACGGCGGGGCTCGCGATCCAGCCCGTGCTCGCGCTGCTGTTGTACGCGACGTTCCTCGGCATCCCGTTCGCGCGCATCGGTCGGTCCTTCCGCGACTGGCGCTTCCTCGGCACGATCCTCGCGGTCAACTTTCTGCTGGTGCCGCCGATCGTTTGGCTGCTGACGCGGATCGTCGCCCACGACCGGGTGCTCCTGGTGGGCGTGTTGTTCGTCCTGCTGACCCCGTGTATCGACTACGTCCTCGTGTTTGCCGGCCTCGCCGGAGCCGACGTGCGCCGGCTCCTGGCCGCGACCCCGCTGCTCATGCTCGCCCAGATGGCGCTACTGCCGCTGTACCTGTGGATGTTCGTCGGATCCGAATTGGTTGCGGCGGTGGAGCTTGAGCCATTCGTCGAGGCGTTCGTGCTGCTCATCGCGCTGCCTCTCGCGGCTGCGGCGCTGACGCAGTTCGTCGCCGGCCGCGGTGAGCCCGAGGGGGCTGCCCGGGCCGGCCGCGTCAGCCGAGTCGGTCGTTCGGTGGCGCAGGGCGCGGCCGCGGCGATGGTCCCGCTCATGGTCGCCACGCTCGCGCTCGTGGTCGCCTCCCAGATCAGCGCGGTCAGCGGGCGGCTCGGCGCGCTGGTGCAGGTGGTCCCGGTGTACGTGGCGTTCGTCATGGTCATGGTGCCGGTGGGCATCGCGGCCGGGCGGCTGGCGGGCCTCGATGTGCCGGGCAAGCGGGCGATCGCGTTCAGTGGCGCGACCCGAAATTCCCTGGTCGTCCTCCCGCTGGTCCTGGCACTGCCTGCGGCGTTCGATCTGGCAGCCCTCGTCGTCGTCACCCAGACCCTCGTCGAGCTCGTCGCCATGGTCGTCCTCGTCCGGCTCGTCCCTAGACTCATCCCCGAGGTAACGCCGGTCACTTGACGGGCGTCGGGCGCGTGGTTCCGGTAGCTTCAGAGGGTTCCCGTGCGCGGCTCCGCCGGCGCCGGATTCTGCTCTCTGCTCACACCGCAATCCCAGAGGACGACCGTGACGTCTGAAGTCTCCGCCACCCCACATTCCGCACAGGCGGCCCGGGCCCCGCAGGCCTCCCCGCCGATGCCCGCCGCCACCGTGCGGCTGATCGCCCTGCTCGTCGGCGCCGCGTTCGTGGTGATCCTCAACGAGACCATCATGTCCGTGGCGCTGCCCGAGCTCATGGGTGAGTTCGCGGTCACCGCCGCCACCGCGCAGTGGCTGACCACCGCGTTCATGCTCACGATGGCCGTGGTCATCCCGTTCACCGGATGGCTGCTCGTGCGCCTGCCGCTGCGGTCCGTGTTCGTCATCGCGATGAGCACGTTCACCGCCGGCACCCTGCTGGCGTCGTTGGCCATGGTGTTCCCCATGCTCGTCGCCGGCCGGGTCGTCCAGGCGGTCGGCACCGCCATCATGATCCCGCTGCTCATGACTACCGTGCTCAACGTGGTGCCCGCCGACCGTCGCGGCCGCACCATGGGCGTCATCTCCATCGTGATCGCCGTCGCCCCGGCCATCGGCCCCACCGTGGGTGGCCTGGTGCTCGACGTGCTCAGCTGGCGCTGGATGTTCTGGTCCGTGCTGCCCATCGGTGTGCTGGCACTCGTGGCCGGAGCGGTGCTGATCCGCAACGTCACCGAGCCCCGGCGCATCCCGCTCGACATCCTCTCCGGCGTCCTCTCGGCGATCGGCTTCGCCGGCCTCATCTTCGGTCTCAGCTCGATCGGCGAGGCCGCCAGCGACAACGCCCTCATCTCGCCGTGGATCCCCGTGGCGATCGGCGTGGTCGCCCTGGCCGTGTTCGTCTGGCGTCAGCTCTCGCTCAAGGACTACGCGCTGCTCGACGTGCGGGCGTTCGCGTTCCCGACCTTCACCGTGAGCCTGGCCCTCATGCTCATCTCGATGATGTCGCTGTTCGGCACCCTCATCCTGCTGCCGCTCTACATGCAGCAGGTCGTGGGCACCAGCACCCTGAACTCCGGGCTGGCACTGCTGCCCGGCGGCCTGATCATGGGCGTGCTCGGCTGGTTCGTCGGCCGCGCGTTCGACCGGATCGGCCCCCGGCCGCTCATCATCCCCGGCTCCATCCTCGCGTCCGCCGGCCTGTGGGGGATGTACACGTTCTTCTCCGCCGACAGTTCGCTGGTCACGGTCGTCGTCTGGCACATCGTGCTCAGCGTGGGCCTGGCGTTCCTCTTCTCGCCGCTCATGACCTCCGCGCTCGGCTCCCTGCCGCCGCACCTGTACTCGCACGGCTCGGCGCTGCTCAACACCCTGCAGCAGGTCGCCGCCGCCGCGGGCACGGCGCTGTTCATCACCGTCATGACGCTGGGCATCGTCTCCGGCGCCGAGTCCGGCCTGGGCGACGTCGCCGCGCAGATGACCGGCGTCCACAACGCACTGCTACTGGGCGCGTGCATCTCGCTCATCACCGTCGTCGGCGTGTGGTTCGTCCGCAACAGCGCGCAGACCGAGGGGCCGGCCTCGGCGCCGAAGGCCGAGGGGTCCGAGAACGCCACGGCGCAGGAGACCGCCTCGGCGTAACCGGCCGAACGCCCGCCGCAGTGACCCACGCCATACCCTGGATGGCGTGAAGGTTGATCTGACGGTCCTGGCCATCCCGGCGTTCGTCGGGGCGATGGCGGCCGAATACGCGTGGCAGAAGCGCAACCCGGCCGTCGGGGAGCGGGCGGGGGACTACGAGTTCGCCGACACCATGGCGAGCCTCTCGATGGGCGTGGGAAGTCTGCTCGCCCCCTACATCTCCGCCACGGTGCTCTCGCCGCTCACCCCGCGGACAGGCCGATTCGCGAAAGGCGTGATGGGCCTGTCCCTCGGGGCGGCGGCCGTGGCCACCGCCGGAGACGTCCTACGCCGCCATCGCGGGTCGGGTCTGGCCGAGGCGGGGTCGTTGTCGTCGTCGTCATCCGGCCCCGGTCCCGACGCAGACGGTGCCACCGGCGCGGCGGTCCCTCCCGCCCTCCGTCGGATCACTGGCGGTTCTGCGGTCACCGCCGTGGCCTCGACCGTGGTGATGGTCTCCACGCTGTGGACCGCCCAGACCGCGAGCTCACGGCTCTTCCGGACGTCCCCGCTCGACCTGGGGTCCGGGCCGCTGGCGTACGCGGTAGGGATCCTCGGTTGGGACCTCATCTACTACTGCAACCACCGCCTCGCCCACGAATCGCGCTGGCTCTGGGCCATGCACGTCGTGCATCACTCGAGCGAGCGCTACAACCTGTCGACGGCGCTGCGCCAGCCCGTCGCCGAGGCGCTGACGATCTACGTGCCGTACGGGTTGCTCTCGCTGCTCGGGGTGCGGCCGGCGATCGTCATGGACGCCCGCGCGATCAACCTCATCTACCAGTTCTGGGTCCACACCGAGGCGGTGCGGTCGATCGGGCCGCTGGAGAAAGTGCTCAACTCGCCCTCGCACCACCGCGTGCACCACGGCAGCAACCGGCGGTACCTCGACCGCAACCACGGCAGCATCCTCATCATCTGGGACCGGCTGTTCGGTACCTACGAACCCGAGCGCGAGGACGTGGTCTACGGGCTGACCACCAACATCGACACGTTCAACCCGCTACGGATCGCCACGCATGAATGGGTCGCGATCGGGCGCGACATCTTCCGCGCGCAGACCTGGCGCGACCGCGCGGGGTACCTGGTGCGCGGGCCGGGGTGGGCCGGGGCGCGGAGGGCGTAGGGCCGCGGCGCGGGCGGACTCAGACGAGTCGGCGACCGACCATCCCGGCGGCATCGTCGAGCACCGCCCGGAACAGGGCGTCGTCGCGCAGTTCGAACCAACCCAGCGCCGCCCCGAACATCAGCGTCATCGCCTGCTCGGCCACCAGCAATACGTCGGCGTCCCACCGCAGGCCCGCACGCTCGGCCAGGCTGCTGAGCAGGGTCACGATGATCCGACGGTACTCCTGGCGGGACTGCGCGGCGAGAGCCCGCAGCTGCTCGTCGCGGGCCGCCATCAGAGACAACTCGAAGTAGGCGATCTCCGTCTTCGGATCGGCGAGGACGGAATCCGCGTAGGCCGCGAAGAGCTCGGCCACGGCGGCGGTCACGTCGTCGGGTCCGTGTACCGGCCGGTCCTGCTGCGTCTGCACCAGGTCCGACAGGTGCGTCAGGTCCAGACGCAGCACCGAACGCATCAGCTCGTCCTTCGATGAGAACGCGTAGTGGACGGACCCGTGGGGCACCCCGGCCTCCTTCGCCAGGGCCCGCGTCGTGAGCGCCCACGCCCCGTCCCGCGCCATTACCGTCACCGCGGTCTCGGTGAGTTCCCGGCGGCGCTGTTCGATCGGGACCTGTGCTCGGCGAGAGTCAGCCACGGTTCACCTCCGACGCGGCGGAGTCCGCCCGCGCGGCTGGTGGCACGTATGGAAGGTTCGCCTCCGGCCCTCGCGCGGACGTGGCTGCTGCGGCGTCGTGCGCCACCCCGACCGCTCCGGCCGCTCGCGACTCCGAGCGCAGGCCACGCCAGGCCAGTATCAGAGTGATCGCCGCCGTCCCGATACCGATCGCGGCCACGAGATCCATGCCCGCCAGGAAGGCGGAATCGGCGATCTCCAGCAGACGAGCGCCGCCGCCGGGCAGCGTCTCCGCGACCTCGTGGGCACCCGCCAGGGTCTGGGAGGCGGCGATCGCGGAGTCGGCATCCATGCCGGGCAGGGTAGCGGTCTCGACCACGCGGCTCGAGTACACGGCCATCCCCGCGGTGCCGAGTACGGCGGTGCCCATCGCGCCGCCGAACTCGTAGCCGGTCTCGGAGATCGCCGCGGCGGCGCCGGCGCGGTCACTCGGGGCGGCAGTGAGGATGACGTCGTTCGTGAGGGTCTCGGCCAGGCCCACGCCGATGCCGAACAGGGCCGACAGGAGCGTGAAGAGGAGCATCGTCTCGGCGGTGTCCAACCGGGTGCCGATGACGAACCCGACGATCACGAGGGACAGACCCGTCATGATCACGGTGCGCACCGAGACCGTCCGCGCCAGGACCGGGGCCAGAAGGGTTCCGACGACGGCGGCCACCGCGAGCGGCAGCATCCACAGACCGGCCTCGGCCGAGCCCATGCCGCGCACGAGCATGAGGTATTGCGGGAGGAAGAACATCAGTCCCATGAACGCGAACACCGAGATCACGTTGATCGACACCGCCGACGTGAACGCGAAGTTCCCGAACATGGACACGTCGATCATGGGGTTCTCGCGGCGGCGCTGACGGGTCACGAACCAGACCAGCGCGGCAGCACCGAGAACGAAGGCGACGAGCACCGCCCCGTCGATTCCCTTCACGCCGGTCTTGAGGGCGTAGACCAGCGAGATCATGCCGGCAATCGAGAGGATGACGGAGGTCGGGTCGAACGGGCCCGGGTTGGGGTCCTTCGCCTCGGGGAGCAGGAACGGGGCGGTGAGGAGGAACAGCGCGATGACCGGGACGTTCAGGAGGAAGACCGAGCCCCACCAGAAGTTCTCCAGCAGCAGCCCGCCGACCACGGGGCCCAGTGCGGCGCCGCCGGAGAACGCGGTGGCCCATACGGCGATGGCGGTGCGTCGCTCGGTGCGGTCCGGGAAGATCGCGCGGATCAGGTCGAGGGTGGAGGGCATGAGGGTCGCGCCGCCGATGCCGAGCAGCGCACGGCCGACGATCAGCATCTCCGGACTGGTGGAGAACGCGGCCACGAGGGAGGCGACGCCGAACAGGGGCGCGCCGATCATGAGGATCCGCTTGCGGCCGATCCGGTCTCCGAGCGAGCCCGTGAAGATCAGCAGGCCCGCGAGCAGGAACGAGTAGAGGTCGATGACCCAGAGCAGTTGATTCGACGTCGGCTGCAGGTCGGCGGACAGCGCGGGCACGGCGATGCCGAGCACGGACATGTCGATCGAGATCAGCAGAACGGGAAGGACGAGGACGAGCAGGGCCGTCCAGCGGCGTGCGGGGGACACGGGTGCCTCTCCAGGGCGGTCGGACTGCGGGCGGTGTGCACGCAGCGATGCCGGGGCGATCCGCACCCGGCGAGGATCATCCTGACACGAGGTTGGCCACCTGGCCAACCTCTCTTGGCCAGGTGGCCAGAAGTGTGGGGAATGCCACCGTCGGGAGCGCTCGCGGTTCGCGCACTTGGGTCATTCCGCTGCCGTCCGCGAGGGTGCTTCCGAGGGTTCACCCATGAGCGGACGCGCGCGAGGGGCAGGACATCCGACGATCATCCGGAGGGCGCTTCTACTGCTGCTGGCGCTCGTCCTCGCCGTGGCGGTGGCCCCGCAGTTGCAGCCGAGCGCAGCGGCCCAGCCTGGTGGGCGCCCGGCCGCACCGGGCTCCGGCTTCCACTGGGGCGTCGCCACGTCGGGCTTCCAGGTGGAGGGCTCGAACCCGGACTCCAACTGGAAGCGGTATGTCGACGCGACCGCGCCGACGGGTCAGGCCGACCCGGTGGGTGAGGCGGTGGACTTCTGGAACCGCTATAAGGAGGACATTGCCAACGCCGCGGCGATGGGCGTGAACACCTTTCCGGCGGGCGTGTCAGATGGTCTGTGTGA